>CAZTCD010000059.1:0-25572 GCA_964612065.1 uncultured Bdellovibrionales bacterium
TGGCCAAAAGCTGGCTTTCGGCCACGGCCCCTCATCCTAACCTTCGGCTCCATCTCTCTCGTGGATCCGTGCTCCTTCGTTTCGAGCTGAGAAACGAAAGCGGCGAAGTGGTTTTTGCCAGAGAGCGAAGGCTCAGCGAGCGGATGGGCACCTGGAAGAAACGGATTTCGAGAGACAGTTGCCGCATTTCCGCCGCCGAGAGAAAGGGGCTTGCGGAGCAGGTGGCAGAGCCCACACTGCTGTTCCAGTGCAAGTCGAGGAAGATCGAGCTGCTGGATCCGGCTTCTCGCCTGGGGCATTATCTTCACGAATATGTTCCGGATCGATGGGTGGAGAAGTACAAGGAAATGAGAGCCAATAAGGGCGAGAGCGAGCTGATTCCGTTGCAGGCCGACGAAGCTCCCTACCGAACCGGAAACGAAACCTATCGATCCTGCCGGAAGGGCCTCGAGCTTCTCGAGGCTCACTCCCGTTCCACCGTTCTGCTTCTTCGGGACCTTACTCTCCAAAATAGCGAGCTGAGTTTTCCTTCCCAGCTTGTTTCGGATCTGGAACGTTTGCTGGACACCCCTCCCGCCTCGAAGTAAGAAGCTCCCATGGAGCTCCTGATCCTTATTTCCGTGTCTTTTCATCTATATATGCTGCGTTGGGGGCAGAGAGTCTATTGGCGGGAGGTGTACCGTACCATGGCCTCCCATGAGCCTTCAGGAAGCGTATAAATAATTGACAGTAAAGATCGGCTAATGTAGAAGGTTCCCATCGCTTTTCAGGGAGTACCTAAATGAAAGCCCTTATCTTTTCTATTCTTTCGATCGTCGCCGCCACTTCCGCCCAGGCCTGCCAGATTTCTGAGGCCCAGGTGATCGGCACAGTGATCCAGTCGAGCCTTTCTGGCTCCGTATGCGAAACCGTGGTCGACCTTGATCTCGTAAACCAGCACCAGATTTGCCCTCTGCGCCTTCGGGTGGGGCAGCGCGTTTCGATCGAAGTGCAGAAGCGCGGCGACCGTTGTCCTCTGAGCGGCGAAGCCATCAGCGGCGTGATCCAGTCTATCGGCGGAAAGTTAAGGCTCGACGAATAGTTCGTTAAGATGCCGGCCCTTTCGCGCCTGCGGCCTTTAACCCCTTGTCATTCCTGCGCTCTTTTGCCATAAAGGTTTCCAACTAAAGGAGACTCTCATGGCCGTTGAAACCACTTTTTCCATCATCAAGCCCAATGCCGTTAAGAAGAACGCGATCGGGAAAATCATCTCCCGTTTCGAAGACAACGGTCTCGAAGTGGTGGCTGCCCGCATGACCCACCTTCCCCGCGAAAAAGCCGAAGGTTTCTATATCGAGCACAAAGACCGCCCGTTTTTCGAGAGCCTCATCCGCTTCATGACCAGCGGCCCGATCCTTCTTATGGCCCTGAAGGGCGAGAACGCCGTTCTCCGCAACCGTGAGATCATGGGTGCTACTGATCCGGCCAAAGCTGCTCCCGGCACCATCCGCAAGGATTTCGCTGATTCGATCGAAGCCAATGCCGTGCACGGCTCCGATTCCGTAACCAGCGCTCAGCGCGAATTGGCTTACTTCTTCGATAAGAACGAGTTCTGCCCTCGCGACTAGTTAAGCTTTCCTACTCTTATCTGGGTACCTAGATGGCAGGCCTTGAGGATTCCTCAAGGCCTTCTTTTCTAACGGGCCTGCTTGAATCAGGTTGATGCAAATGAAGATCGCATTGGCTCCGGTAAACGTGGTTCTCGGGGATTTCGAGGGAAACCTCAAGATCCATCAGGCGCGCGTAAAGGAAGCGGCCAAACTGGGCGCTGATCTGTTGGCTTTTCCCGAGCTCTCTCTTCCCGGCTATTGCCCGCTCGATCTGCTCGCCCGTCCTGGCTGGGCCGCCCGGGCTCTGGAGCAGCTCAATATCTTTCATGCCTGGCTGCAGGAGCGCTATCCGGATCTAGCGGTGATCGTGGGCGCCACCGTGCCCGTGGAGGCCGAAAGCCTCACCCCTCGCGGGATCGCCAATTGCGCCGTTTTTCTCCAGGGAAAAACGAGGGAGGTGAGGGCAAAAACCCTTCTCCCCGATTACGACGTTTTCCATGAAATGCGTTATTTCGATTCCGCCTCAGGCCTGCCGGATTCCTTCCGGGCGCCGATTTCCTTTGGCGGCAAAAAGCTCGGCCTCCTGATCTGCGAGGATTCCTGGGAGGAGATGGAGATCCTGGGCAAGCGCATCTATCGCCTTGATCCCACCGAACGCCTCAAGTCCCAGGGCTGCGATTTCCTAGTGAATATCTCCGCCTCTCCTTTTGATCGCACCAAACGGGAACGCCGCCGTACTGCGATCGCCGCCGATGCCCAGCGCTTCTCTCTGCCCATGGCTTATGTGAATCATTACGGCGCCCACGACGATCTCCTCTTCGACGGTGATTGTTTCCTGATGGGGGCTGATGGCCAGGCGCTTGCGGAAAAAACCGAATCCAGCGCTGATCTTCTTCTGTTCGATCTGGAAGATCCCAAGCCGTCCCGGACGATGCAGGATTCCACCGAATTGCGTGCGCTGGAAGAAATGCTCGTGCTCGGCATCCGCGACTACTGCAAGAAGAACGGCTTCTCGAAAGCGGTGCTCGGAATCTCCGGCGGGATCGATTCCGCGCTCGTGGCCTGCCTGGCGGCCCGTGCCCTCGGGCCGGAAAACGTGATCGGCCTCATCATGCCCAGCAAATTCTCGAGCGTGCATAGCATCGAGGATGCCGAAGCTTTGGCCGCCAACCTCGGTATCGTAAGGCACCATTTCCCGATCAAGATGCCGCATTCCACGTTCGCTTTGGCGCTCAAGCCCTTTTTCTCCGGCCTCCCGGATGATACCACCGAGGAAAACCTGCAGAGCCGTCTCCGAGGCACCACCGTAATGGCGTTCGCCAACAAGCATCGTGCTCTGGCTTTGGCCACCGGAAACAAGAGCGAATTCGCCATGGGATATTCCACACTTTATGGCGATATGTGTGGCGCGCTCGCCCCGATCGGCGATCTTTTCAAAACCGAGGTCTATGAGCTGGCCCGCTTTATCAATCACGGGCGCTCTCTTATCCCGGAAAGCTCGATCACCAAGGCTCCCTCAGCCGAGCTTCGTCCCAACCAAACCGATCAGGACACCCTCCCGCCCTACGACCTCCTCGACTGCGCGCTCAAGCTTCTTCTAGAGCAGGAGCTCGAGCCGCAACAGGCGCTGGCCGAGGTGCGGAAGTCTTTCCCCGATGTGGAAGAAGGGCTGTGCGAGCGGCTGCAGAAAAGCATTCGGCAGAATGAGTTCAAGCGCAGGCAGGCGCCGCCCATTCTCAAGGTGAGTCTCCGGGCTTTCGGGCCTGGCCGCGTATACCCCATCACCTGCCGTTACTGAGAATTTCTCGTGGGACAGGTCGCCCCATCACCGCTGCCGGATTTGAGTCATTGTCATATCAGGGGAGAAGCTGTCATTATCCTCTGGGAAAACGCAGGTTTTCCCCTTGAGGGTAGTGGGGTGGCGTGTTAAAAATGCACCGAGAATTTTTCTTCCGGTACGAATGAGGAGCCTATAAATGAATTTTGATGTGAACACCGTAGTAAAGAAGCTTAAGAAGCTCGAGAGCACCCTGAAGACCAAGATCGAAAAGGGCACTCTTTACAAGGAAATGCGCCGTTTTGCCGACGGTAAAGCTGCCACCCTTCGCCAGAAGGTGAAGAGCAGCAAAGACGCCAAGAAACTCATGGCCGTAGTGCAAGAGCGCAAAAAGCAGATCGAGAAGATCGCTGCTGAACTTCCCTCGGAAGTGAAAGCCGTTCGCAGTTATGTGAAGGCCCAGCGCAAAGAGCTCGAAAAGCTTGGCAACGATCTGATCAAGAAAGCCAAAGCGGGCGATCTCAATGCAGACACCCTTCGTTCCGCGATCCGTGCGGCCACTACCAAGAAAGCAGCTTCCACCACGAAAAAAGCCGCCACTCGGAAGAAGGCCACCCGCAAGAAGGCCACGAAGAAGAAGCGTAAATAAGGCTTTCTCTTCCCGGGCTCTAGGCGCCTCGGCTCCCATTTGGGGCCGGGGCGTTTTCTTTTTTTACGCCCCCGGGAAAGGCTTTCCTTCTTGGATTGGCAGGCACAAATCCCTTCTTTCTTTTCCCAATTTGGCCGATAAGCCTTCGAAAGGGTAATAAGTACGGGCTCTTAGGTGAAACCCTTTTGGTTTCAGCAAGTTGCACTTGCTACCTGTTAGCGTTCGTTTAGGGAAAATCGATGGGGAAAGAGCATGGCGCACCGGGCGCCATAGACAAACTGTTCTCTGCCAGGCAGCGCATCCGCCGATGGAAGTCCATCGCGGGCTTCCTTCATTTGTTTTCCGTGGGCGGATTCGCCCTCGTGATCCTTTGGACCCTCCCCCAGATCGGCTCCCGCAGTGAGCTCCAGCTCACCGAGGAAATCCGCACCCAACAGGAAAATCGCCAGATGCTCCTCGAGGCCCTCGATCGCCTGGTACGCTACCAGCATTACTTTCACGATATCCACGGCCGCTTCACCCGGGATATCGCCCGCCTCTCCCTTCCCTCCCGTCTCGCCTCGGGCGATCTCGAAACCCTCCGCCGGCACTACGAGATCTCGGTGATCGAAGTGCAGCCCAAGCGTTTCCTTTTCCTCGCTACCGGCGTGAAGAGCGCGGATCGGGTTACCGTGGACGAAAGCTCCCGCCTTAATGCCAATTTCGTGGTGCCCCCGCCCACCAAGGCCTATCTGCTCGAGGAAGCCGATCGTATGCTCGGGCTTCGCGCCCTCGGCATCGTGCCTCAGGACGGCATCTACTCCTCCTACTGGCAGGTGGAAAAAGCTCCTGATTCCTCCGATTGGATCGCCGTGGGCGCCCGCAGGCCCGTGCTGGGCGAGCGCCGGGAGCTGGAAGGGGACCGCGCCCTCGCCTCGCTTTTCGCCGCCGTAAGCGAAAGGGTGAAAACCAAGATGGGCGGCGTAACCACGATCTTCGGTGAGAGGGCTCCCCAAACCGCCGAAGAAGCGGAAGCCGAAGCGGAGGCAGAGCTCGCGGGGCCCAAACCCATTCTCTTCAAGGATGTTTTGCAACCCTCCGACGTGCAGGAATGGCTCGAAACCGCCCGCCTCGCGCAGCATGTGCATATGCGCGAGCATGGCCGCTATGCAAAAAAATGGGAGCAGCTGGATAATGTTTCCGACTATCACTTCACGGAGCGGATGAAGGTGGCCAAAAACATCCGCGTGCATCCGATTTCCCTTAGCTCCGATCTAGGTGATTTTACTCTTACTTTAGAGGGCACCTCCGGCGATCTCATGGGCGAGCAATTTGTGATGGATCGAGCTGGCACAATGCGGCAGGTGCGGTACACGGAAGCGTTGATCCACCAGCTGCAAGAAGGTACAAAGATTCTGGAAAATACGTTTCATTTCCAGATCAATCCAATCGTGGAGGATACGGCCCGAAGCGGCGCTGGCAAGCAGCCCTAAGCTGCCTTGACTGCGTTGCGAAACGGCCGATAAGATATTGATGAACTTACGTATTTTTCAACGAAATCCTCGCCCGGATTCCGCCAAAGGAAGCTCCTTGATGCCACTCCGCAATGCCGCTCTATGCGCTCTTCTGCTTGTTTCCCTCAGCTCCTGCGGAGCCATGGGGCGAAAGGGAGGAGGCCTCTTCGGCGCCAAAGGCGAAGGCGGTTTGCTCAACACAGAAGGTCGTAGCCCCACGGAAATGGCCGCGGAAGCGGTTACCGGGGGAGATTCGGCCCACCAGAGCCTCGATGGTGACGTGCATGGCGTGCGCCTACAGAACAAGAGCTTTGATATCCCGATCGTTTATAACGATGAGGTAGAGCAGTGGATGGATTACTTCACTGGCTCGGGCCGCAAGCATTTTGCCGTTTACCTGGAGCGCAAGGCTCGCATGGAGCCCGTGATCCTTCCCAAGCTGAAGAAAGCGGGTGTTCCCCAGGATCTGATCTATCTCGCCATGATCGAGAGCGGATTCTCCACCTCGGCCTTCTCGCATGCGGGAGCTTCGGGCCCCTGGCAGTTCATTCGTTCCACCGGCCGTCTTTATGGGATGGATTCCAACTACTGGGTAGACGAGCGCCGCGATCCGCATAAAGCCACCGACGCTGCCATCGCTTACCTGAGCACGCTGCACTCTGAGTTCGGGGATTGGTGGCTGGCTTGTGCCGCCTACAATTCCGGAGAAGGCAAAATCCGCAGGGCGATCGCCAAGCTGGGAACCAAAGATTTCTGGGAGATCGCCGAGAACAAGCGCGCGCTCCGCCGGGAAACCAAGGATTACGTGCCGAAGATGATGGCGGCCGCCATTCTCGGAAAGAATGCCGAGCAGTTCGGCTTCCGCACCTATCCTCAGGATCCAGTGCTGGTGGAATATGAAGAGGTGCTGATTCCCAAGAGCGAAAATCTTCGCACCATCGCTTCGGTGGCCAACGTGAGCCGCGATACTCTCTCGCAGCTGAATCCCGAGCTTCTCCGTTGCTGCACGCCTCCCCAGAAGGCCGCCTATCGCATCCGCGTGCCCAAGGGGGAATCCGCCAAGCTTCTCGAAGCCGCGATCGACGAAGGCACCATCGGCCGCTACGCCAACTTCCATCGCTACGTGATCCGCCGGGGGGATAATATCTCCACCATCGCCCGCCGCCATGGCGTGCCTCAGGAGGCGATTCTCTCCATGAATGAAGTGCGGAGTGTGCGTGCCTTGAAGCCCGGCACTGAGCTGGTGATTCCGGAGCGTGGCCGCAATCCTTACCCGAACCGCCGGGCCGTGGCTTCCTACCGAGGCCGCCATTATAAGGTTCCCAAGGGGGCCAAGGCCGTCTATCACGTGGTGCAAAAGGGCGATACGCTCTATGGGATTTCCAATCGCTATGGCGTGAAGGTGGAAAAAATTCGCTCTTGGAACGGCGTGCGCAGCGTGAAAAAGCTTCGTCCCGGAAAGCGGATCAAGTTATATGTAAGGAATGGAAATTAACTCTTCCAAGCCTGCCAAGGGATCCCAGATCGACGCATTGGTAATCGGGGCTGGTATCTCCGGCCTCCTCGTTTCCGCCCTCCTTCTCTCAAAAGGGCGTAAAGTTCACCTCACCGAAAAACTTCCTCTCCCGGGGGGCCGTTATTCCCCCGAGCTCCGCGATGGCTTCACTTTAGGCACCGGCTTTGCCTTCGGCGATGCCGCCTGGTGGCGCGCCATGGCCGATCGCTTGGGCCTGAAATCACCCACCTTGCCGGTGCAGGATGGCGGTGCCTTGGTTCATAGCCCAAAAGGCTGGCAGTCCCCGGAAGATCTTCCTCATTGGGAAGCCTATTTCGCGGAAGCCTGCACGGAGTTTCCGGCCGGCGGCGCCTTTGGCATTACCGATACTCTTCTGCACTATTGCTCGCAGCAGGAAGGCTTTTCCTTTTCTGCCGAATGCCCGGCCACCGCTCTTCTTGGGGACGGAACCGGCCTGATCAAGAGCGTGAGCGTGGGCCCCGACCACGAGCTCTTCCCCAAAGACGTTTATTGGTGTGCTGACTATAAGCACCTCCTCGAAGTGCTCGGCGGACCAGGAATGCCGGAGCCCGGGCCGGAGAGAGTTTCCTGGCTGAAGCCTTACCGCAAAACCGATCCCAAGCCTGGAGTGGTGCTCGAGTTCGCTCATAAGGGCAAGCTGGGCGATTTCACGGAAACGCTCCTGCTTCCTTTCCCCGGCGATAAGGGCGAGAAGCGCTATCTGGCTGGAAGCATCGTTTCGAACCGGGATCCGGCGCTGGCGCCGGAGGGAAAATCACTGTCCACCTGGATCCTTCCGCTCACCGAAGCCGAGTGGGGCGATAATCACGAAACCATGAAGAAGATCCGGGCCGGCAAGCGCCTGCTTGAAAAGGCCTTTCCGGCGTTCGAGCAGAACCTGGAGTTCGAGCGGGTATTGGTTCTCGACACCACGGTTTCCCCGCACGGCAAGAAGAAGGGCGATTGGCACTCTCCGATGCCCAACCTTCATCTCACGGCGGAATGGGCCATGCCTCACGGCGCCTCTCTTCCTTCGGTGGCCGATACCCTTCTGCAGCAGCTCTGATTGAAGGCATCGTTTCCCTGCTTCTTCCTGGTGGTTAGATGAAGTTCACTGTGGTGTGCCTGGGAAAATCTAAATTTCCTTATATCGAGCAGGGGCTTGCTCACTACCTCGAGCAGATCGGCCATTCCGCGGAAGCCGAGGTGCTGGTGCTGAAAGACCAGGCCTCTGATCAGAAACGCGAGCAGGAGCATCTCCTCGAGGCCCTGGAAAAGCGCAAATACCTCCAAGACGGCAAAGTGCGTATCTTCCTGGCCGACGAAAACGGCAAGGCCTATAGCAGCCGTGAGTTCGCCTCCCAGCTCGGCGCGCTCCGTGATCAGGGAGTGCAACGTTTTGTGTTCGTGATCGGAGGCGCTTTCGGATTCACTGAAGAGCTTAGGAAACGATTTTCGCTTCTTTCCCTCTCGCCCATGACCTTCCCGCACGACCTGGCGCGTCTCGTTCTGGCGGAGCAGATCTACCGGGCGCTTCAAATTCTTCAGGGCACGAAGTACCATCACGATTGAGCGCCTATTCGCCTCGCGCTCGGCACATTGCGCTTCCCCGAGGTTTTGTATGAAGATCGCCCGCCACAAAGAGAAGATTCGTTCCATCGCAGTGCTCACCTCCGGAGGCGATGCCCCCGGAATGAACGCTGCCCTGAGAGCTGTGGTTCGCTATGGCATATCGGCGGGGCTTACGGTTTACGGAGTGAAGAAGGGCTACGCCGGTTTGCTGAAGGCCTCCTGGGACGTGATGGACCGCAAGAGCGTGGCCAATATCATTCTCCGGGGCGGCACTCTTCTCAAAACCGACCGCTGCCCGGAATTTCACAAGAAGAGCGCGCGGAAGAAGGCCGTGGAGCAGATGCGCGAAGCCGCGATCGACGGCCTCATCGTGATCGGGGGCGACGGTTCCTTCCGGGGAGCTCATGCTCTATGGTCGGAGTTCGGCCTTCCCGTGGTGGGGATCCCGGGCACCATCGATAACGATATCGCGGGCACCGAAGAGACCATCGGCTTCGACACCGCCGTGAACACCGCGCTCGGCGCCATCGACAAAATCCGTGATACGGCTTCGGCGCACGAGCGCACTTTTCTGGTGGAAGTGATGGGCCGCAATTCCGGTTACATCGCTCTCGACGTGGGCATCGGAGGAGGCGCCGAAGCGATTCTGATGCCCGAAGACAAAGCACCTGTAAGCGAGATCGCGGAACGTATCGCCCGCGGCTTGGAGCGGGGAAAAACCTCCTCCATCGTGGTGATGGCGGAGGGAAAAGAGAGCGGGGGATCGATGCGTCTCGCCGAGCAGCTCAAGAAAAAACACAAGATCGACGCCAAAGTTTGCATCCTCGGCCACGTGCAAAGAGGAGGGGCTCCCACCGCCCGCGATCGCCGCCTCGGTTCCATCATGGGCGTGCGCGCGGTGGAGGCGCTGATGGACGGTTATACCGACGTGATGGTGGGCGTGCAGGGTGATAGCGAGGTGCTGGTGCCCATTCCTTTTACCGTGAAAAGGTCGGCTAAGATCCGGAGGGATCTGATCGAGATGGCCAAGGTATTGGCTACTTAGGCAGGAGGCCGTGTCCGCCTTCTTTTGGCGGCGAGGATGCCGCGATAAAAGAGGTTTGTGGTAAAATTTTTTTCATGAGGCTCTCTTTTTTTGTCCTGTTGGCTCTTCTATCTGTTTGCTCCCTTCCGGCCCGAGCTGAAAGTGGTTTGAAAGCGCCCGACGCTCTCAAGCTGAAATGGGGCGAGGTGAAGGAAGAAGCCATCACCAAATATGAGAAAGTGCGGGATTCCGATCTGGGCCAGAGAGTGAAGCGCAAGGCGGTGGAGGCCAAGAATTCCCAGGCCAGCAAAAACCTCTGGGCCAAGGCCAATGAGTTCTGGAGCCGCGCCCTGGCCAAGGGGAAGAGCCTGCTCACCCAGGCCGATCGCAAGCTGCACGAAACCGTTCTCGACCCCCGGGAGCCGAATGAAATTCGATCCGGGCCCTAGGGCTAGTTCCGGCAAACCGGCTTTCCGCCTCCCCTAAGATTCCTATCTGCTTCCAAGGCGAGGTTCTGAGCCAGGCGTTTCAAAGCGAGGAGCTTTTTCTTCATTTCGTAGTAGGCGAGAAGCGGCAGGGTGCTGCGGGGATTGTTTTTTTGCTGGGCTACGCAAGACGGGTAGGAAGGATCAGCACCAAGAGCGAGATTCATTACCTGATCGCCCGACATTCCGAAAAACTTCCCTTGGGGAGAGTCGGCCATCCGCTCCCGGTCCTGTATCTGCCTTACCACGCTGCGGGCGATTTCTTTGGCTTGCGCGAAATCGCTTTGGGCCGGGCGAGCGCAATCCGCTCTGTGGACACTGAAGAAATCGAAGCCACGCGCCAGAGCTTGGCGATGATCCGCGAGCTCCCGTTTCAGCGGGAGCAGGAACTGGCTTCGCAGCTTGCCGCCGTTGCGGGTGCATTTGTCGGCGTTTTTATCGATATAAACGATGTCGGCCTCGGCTCCTTTGATAAGGGCCTGAGCCGTGGGCAGGGAGGTGGCTAGGGGAGAGGCTGAGGCGAGAACCGGAGCGAGCAGTTTGGCTAGAAGTAGAGCAGCGTTCATAAGAATCTCCTTCAGGGCCGGGGCCAAAAATAGCCCTACGCCCGTGGGCTCTCAAGTAGAAAGGGGTGCCCAAAGGGAGGCCGAATTTTCCCAAGAGCGAATTTGGCTCTGCAAGTGCGTGATGTTCAGCGGGTTTTCGCCTTCACTTTCCGTCAAATTTCATGGCCCAAATTTGGAATTCGTATCCTTGAGCAGGGGCGGGGGAGGGAGTAAAAACACTCCTGCTTTGGATCCCTTTCCGCTCACCCGCAGGAGAACCTATGGGCAAAAGAATCGGTATCATTCTCGCTTCGGCGCTTTTTCTATCCCCTCTCGCTTCCCTTCCCGTTCAGGCGGATTTCCACGATGGCCTGGTAATGGAAGCCTCCGCCGGAGAAAGCAATCTGCAGAGCCTGGTAGAGGCGGAACTGCAGTCGATCGAGGTGCGAAGGGCCGAAGTGATCAAGGCCTACAACACCCTTGGGGTAAAACTCAGCGAGTATAACGGCTGGTGCAGCACCTACGGCCTCACTGCGCTCCAGAAAATCGTTCGCTTCCGCACCTACAGCAAAATGTTCTCGTTCATGGCCTATCCGTTCTACCACGTATACGCCAACGATCCTTATTTCTCCCGCGCACGCGGCTCGGTGGACAAAGCCCTCGATTCGCTTCGCGTGGAAGGATTGGACGTGGGCGCCTGTGTTCTCACCGAAAAAATGTCGAAGGCCATGCAGAACGATCCCAAGCAGTTTGATCCCTCGCAGGACGAGTTCAGCGGCACCTCTTTCGCCTATGCTTTGCTGGCCGGGAACTTCCGCTTGATCGAGGAAGAGCGTTCGATCCTTCTGGAGCTGAAAGGATTCATGGCAGGAGCCCGCGGAAGCGAAGAGGGGCTGAAGTCCTTCGCCAGCCAGGCTTACCTGCGATTGAAAGACAATACCACGATGCTGAGAGCCCGTACGCTGCAGGGCTATGAATTCGGGTTCCGCATTCCGCTCGGACCGCTCGAAACCTATAGAGGCAAGAGCGTAGGCCACAAAGAAGGCGACGCTGTCCCCTCTTTTTTCTTCCTCTTCGAGCGGCGCGCCTTCTACGTGAACCAGGCTCGTCTCGCGGCAGGGAAGTTGTTCGAGCGATCGGTGCGTAACTTCACCCAGGCCGAGCTTCTTCAGGACAGCTTGCTGGAGATCGCCGGCCGCTAAGGGTCTGTGTACGGGCGGCGTACGGAATTCCTGCGCCACTTCTTTTTTTCAGACAAGATTCGGGGCTTTAAGTTTTTTATCGCTTGCGCTTCCTTTGCAACGCAGGGGTATGCTCCAGCACTTTCTTTTCCAGCCTCAATGCCTCATTTGCCGCATGCCGCTCGGCCGTTCCACTTCTTTCTGTTTCCGCTGCGTCCGGTTCTTGCTGGAAGCGGATCGGCAAACGGCTTTCCTGTTTCCCCATGAAGGGCCTGCCAAAGGCTTTCTGGCCTCTTTGCGGGGAAATGCCCCCTATACGGCCGCCGCCTGGGCCTTCGCCTTGATGGAAAGGCGAGGCAAAATAATGGAATGGAAGGAGCAAGGAGTGCAGGCGGTGTTTCCGGCACCTCAGCGGCCTCGAGGGCACCGGATGAGCGGCCTGGCTCTGGTGGCGGAGAGCGTGAGCCGAGCGCTTCAAGCGGAGTTCCGGCACCCGGCCTTCCGGAAGATCGCAAACCGGGTCCAGCACGGGAAGGCCAGGATACCCCGCATGGATACGGAATGCTTCGTGGAGCTGGCCATTCCGGAGCAGGCCATCAAGCGCAAGCATGTGCTCGTGATCGACGATGTGTCCACTACCGGTACCACGCTGGATCTCTGTGGTTATGTGCTAAGGAAGGCCGGGGCAGCCAGGTGTTCCGTCTTTTCGCTGGCTCGCCAGGAGTTTCCCCTCAATCCATGAGGTGGTGCATTGCCTCGAACGAAAGAGCGGCAAGGCCGAACAGGAAGGCCACGAAGTTGATCCACTCCTCCTTCATCTTCCGGTGAAGGTGGGGGAGGAGATCGCTCGAGGCGATATAAAGAAAAGTTCCCGCACTCACGGCCAAAGCCCCGCTCATGAAGCGTTCGCCACCGCCTTGGATCAGTGAACCGGCCAGGATCCCTCCGGGGCCCATGGCGGCAAAAATCAACAAGGCGCCGATCCCGCGCCCGCCCGTCCATCCGCTTACGGCGAGCAGACTCATCAGGGCCAGCGTTTCGGGCACCTTGTGCACGAGAATGGCGGCGAGAAGCGCGATCGAGGTATGCAGGTCTACCGGGCCGCTCAGACCCACGCCCAGAGCCATGCCGGAGATCACGCTATGAATACTGAGTCCAAAGAGGGCCACCACTCCGATGCGGTGGCTGGGGCAGGCCTCCTCTCCGCAGGGATGGGCCATGGTAAAGCGCTCGATCAGGGTCATCAGGAAATAGCCGGCAAAAAGGAAAACACCGGTGGAGGGGCCGAGGGCCGGAATCGAGGCCGGGATCATATGGAGGAAAGCCGCTGAGAGCAGCACCCCTGCGCCGAAGGATAGGAAGAGGTCGAAAAACTTTCCTTCCAGCTTCCAGGTGAGCGGGAGCGAGCCGGAGAAAAGAATCACCAGGAAATGGGCAAAGGCGGCGAGGGCAGGGGTAAGGGCCATGGCGGCATTCCTACCACGGGCGTCAACTGCAACCAAGTTGCATTTGAGCTACCAGTACAGCTTAAGGCCGTAGCGGCAGGAGGGGCATACAAAAGCCAAGGGATTCCGCGCGGCTTGGGCCTGCAGGGGCACCTCCTGCCCGCATTCCGGGCAGGGAAACCTGGCCGGCTCGAAGGTCTCCCCTTCCTTCAGTTTTTTCAGGCCCCAATAGATGCCGAAAAGAAAAAAGCCGGGCACGGTAACCCAATGAAGGGGGGGCAACGGCAGGGTTACCAGGGAGAGCCCCCAGAAAATTCCCAATCCCTTTAAGGCATTCGCCCTTTTCTCTTCCGGGCTCAGGGTACGGATCGCTACCTGGGCCTGAGTTTCTTTTCCACTACTCGAGCTAATCTTTACGTCCACCGATGTCTCCTGAGAAAAAGTTGAAGTTCAACCGAAGCATCCACGAAGGAGGATCTTTCCCTTTGGCCACCATCCCGGCCAGATTCCGCGTGAAGTTTTTCACCAGGCTTCTGGAAAGCAGTCGTTCGGCCAGTTCATGGGCTTCGCTTTTCCTGTGAAGGCGGAGAAGGGCCGATAGCCGGATGATCTCCAGGCTCTCCAGAAGGTAAGCGGGCTCGGTGAGAAAACGGGGGTTGCGAGCAGCGCTTTCCGCCTGGGCGAGGGCCTCCTCGTAGCGCCCGGATCGATAGAGAGCGAAGGCGCGGAACAGAGCGCTGCTCAAAGTAGGGTGGCTTTCGAGAATCGCCGCGGCTTCGAGCGGGCGGCGCAGGTCAAAAAACGTGTGGTAGGCCTGCGCGAGTTCCCTCTGCCGCACCCTTTTGTCGAGAGGGGTTCCAGCCAGGTCAACGAGGCCGGGGGACGGAAATTCGCTTTCAAAAGAACCTGCCCGGAAAAAATCCGAAAGATTGAACTGGGCGTATTTACCCCCCGAAGACGGAGCCTCATCCACGCTCAGATAGAGATTTCCTTCCGGGCGGCTTCCTTCCTCGAGTGGCCGGGATTCGAAAATCACGCTTTGAATGGTTTCCGCCTTCAGGATGTCGTGAAAGCTGGAGAAGTATCCCAGTTTGTTTTCCTGATAGCTCAGGGCTTTCGCTACCGTGGCGGGGCCGGGATTTTTCTCGCTCTCGAGGATCTCGAAAGCCTTTTTCATCCGGTGCACGGAATTGGCCAGGATGCCTTCGTCGGCGTTTTCGTTGCGGCGGCTTTCTTCGTGCATCTGATGGTTGGTTTGCGCGAACAGGGGCCCGTCATTTCTCCGCACCAGGAACTGCTGGGGGGAACTTTCCACGGCCATCATTTCCCCTTGGTTGAGATCGCCCACCACGAACGTCCAGATGCTGGCGGGGCGGTGAGCGCGAAGGATTTCCTCGGCCTCCTCCAGGTTGTGCGCCTTTCGCAGCACCAGCTCTCCTATCACCACCATGGGGATTCCGGAGAGGCTAACGTCTTTCGAAAAGTTCTGGTGCACGGCAAAGGCGATGCCGGCCTCATTCACGCCGGTGATCCCGCCGAAAAGGAGGCCGTCGGCCCCCAGCACGATATGGCGCAGTTCTTTGGTGTCGGCGGCAGGCTCTATAGAGAGCAGCATTGGATGCCGGTCGAATGTGCCCACACCGGCAAAATCGAGATTGCGTCCCCATAATAGCCCGCCTTCTTTTCCGCGCAGGGCCACCGAACTGCAGCCGCCGGCCGGCAGGAACTTGAGAAAAGGGAGAGAGCCGAGCCCTTGGAGGAGCACGCCGGTATCGGGCAGGCTCAGGCCTCGGCGCAGGATGATGGGATCGAGACGAAGGCCGTTGGCCATTGCGTCTACTTCCTCGGCCAGATTGGTGGGCATTTCCCGGTGCATGAGGCGCACCATTTGATTGTAGGCCAAGCCCAGCAGAATTCCGGCGCCACCCGCCTCTTCGCGAAAAAGCCCTGTTACTTTATGGGAAAAATAATCCACCACCTCAGAGGAGAGAGGGCCACGCAGAAGCTCGCCCATCTTTTGGGCCCGATCCAGAGGGTGGCCACGCAACTGCACCACGTTCACGCCATGGCATTTGCGAACTTTTGAAAGAGAATCCTGGTGCACGAGCTGGCAAGAGAGGGATTTGGCGGATGCGCTCTGTGTTATCGGAAAAAGGAACGAGAAAAAAGCCACAAAAAACGCAGAAAGCGCGGCAGGAAACAACATGCGCTTATCATGCTCTCATTGGCGGTTTCTTTCCACTTGATCCTCTTCCAATGGGGCAATAAATTCGTCGGAACAAGGTAGATAAAATGGATCGACAACACAGCACGCAAAATAGTGGTAGTTCAGGTAAGAGCTCGGGCACCGGCTCGGCATTCAAAGAGCGCCGGAAAAAACCGCGCCCACCGCAGAAGATTGTGGAGCGCGTTTATGAAACGTTCGCTCCCTTTTATAATTTCGTATTCGGAAAACTTCTTTTTCTCGAAGGAAGGGAAGCTTCGATCGATCTTCTGGGAATCAGGAGCGGGCAGAAAGTGCTGGAAGTGGGGGTGGGCACCGGGCTCACTCTTCCGCTCTATCCGCAGAATTGCTCGGTAGTGGGCGTGGATCTTTCCCCTAATATGCTGAAAGAGGCGGATATCCTCATTCGCAAGAAGAAGCTGAAGAATTGCACGGTGCGCGAGATGAATGCCACCAACCTCGAGTTCCCCGATAACACTTTCGATCGGGTGCTTGGCAATCTGTTTATCTCGGCCACCTCGTTTCCCAGAGAGTCGCTGCTGGAAATGAAGCGCGTTTGCAAGCCCGGCGGCACGATCGTGCTCATGAATCATTTCAAGAGCGATCATAAATTGCTCGGCCTCGCGGAATCGGCCTTCAACCCGATTGCCAGCAAGATCGGATTCAAATCCAATCTCGAGATGCAACCGCTTCTGGAAAGCGTGGGTCTTAAGCCCAGTGAAATGCGAAAGGTGAATATGTTCAATCTGTGGACAGCAGTGTCCATGGTGAACCAAAAGTGAAGGGTGCGCGGAGCCTCATCGTAGGAAGCACAGGACAGGTGGCCCGCGCTCTTCTGGAGGAATTGCGCTCCCAGGGGGAGAGCCCTTTGCATACCAGCTCCAGCGGAGCGGCATCCCTGGCTCTCGATCTTTCAGAGCCTTCGAGCGTTTCTGCTCTCTTCAAGCATCTCGACCGCGCTTTTCCCGGAGAGCTTTTCCAGGTGTATCTGTGTGGCGCGATGACCCACGTGGACCGTTGCGAAGAAGAGCGAGATCGCTGCCGGCAGATGAATGCGTTGAGCCCCGGTTTGATCGCGGAAGAGTGCTATCGCCGGGGCCATTCACTCGTTTTCTTTTCCACGGAGTATGTTTTCGGCCAGGAGGAGTACGAGGGCGGAGCGGTGGGGCCTTTTTCCGAGGAGGATAGGCCGGCACCCACCTCCTGGTATGGGCAGTGCAAACTGGAAGGCGAATTCCTGGTGCAGGAAGCGATGCATGGCAATGCTCTCATCCTTCGCACCACGATGGTTTTTTCCTGGGATCCTGGCGGCAATAATGTGCTGATGCAGTACCTGAATCGTCTTCGTGATTTGCGCGACGGCAAATCTCCGCCCGTGTTCCGGATCCCGGAAGACCAGGTTTCCACACCCACCTATGCGCCTTACCTGGCCTCGGCCACGCTTCAGCTTGCCGCCCAAGGGGCCAGAGGGATCTATAATCTTGTAGGGTCCACCCTTCTTTCCCGGAAGCAGCTGGTGGAAACGGTGATCGATCATTTCGGATTCGATCCGGAGAAGAGCCTAGCGGGGTTTTGCTTCTTGAAAACAGCCGAGCTGGGCCAAAAAGCCAAGCGCCCTCTGTCAGCGGGTTTGACCATGCATAAAGCTCAGGCGGTGGGCATCGAGCCTTGGAGCCTGGAACAATCCCTGCGAAAAGTGCCGGGCTGTATCTACTAAGCTCTTCGGCAGCGGTTAGAAGCGCAGGCTCACGCGAGCGTTATAAGATCCGGTTCCAAAGGCGCGGGCGTATTCAGCCCCGAGCGAAAAGAATACAAAGCGAAGATCCATGCCGGCCATGAACTGCGAGCTGGTTGGCTTCGAGGTAGTGGTTTGGTTGGCCGCGGTAGGCAGGAACTGGAGCAGGGTCACCGGCACCGAAGCATCCACGTTCAGAGTGCCGTTGGCGCTGATATAGCCGTATCCGATATAGGGCTCCAGGATCAGGAACTTGTAGGAGGCAAGAGCCGTAAAACCCCAGAGCTTCGTCTTGAAATCGATCGTGGCGGGAACGCCGCTGATGTTTTGGGAGTAAGTGAGGTTGCTTCTGGCATACGAGCCTTTCAGCGCAAGATTCAGGGGAAAATCCTCGAGCACTACGTCCGTCAGAGTCCACTGGGCGGCGGCTCCCCAGCTGTTGAAGCTGATGTTTTGCGCTTTGATTTTCGGCAGCCAGAGCCCTTCCACCGTGAGGCCTACGGGCAGCCCTACCCGGGCGAGAATGTTTCCGTGGGGAAAGTTTTCCTTGAAGCTCGTATTGGGATCGTTTCTCTTCACCAGGGCCAGCGTATCCGGAGCCTTGGTGAACCCTCCTACCACGCCCAGCTCAAAGCCCCAGAGGCCGCCCAGGCTGGAAGCAGGGGTGAGGGTGGTGTACTGGGAGTTTGCGGAAAATTCCGTCACCAGCCGGTTGAAATCCGTGAGGTCGAGGTTGGGCACGCTGAAATCGGCTTTTGCGCTTGGGACGGAAGCCAGCGCCAAGGCAATGATCCATCGCAGTTTGGTGGCCTTGTTTCCCTTAGGGTTTCCCATGAAAGCTCCTTCTTTCCTAATTACGCAAATTCGCACGGGGTTCTTCCTAGTGGCTAACCCTTTGTGTACATTGAGATTATGTCAAAATCGGTAAAAAGAGTCGTAAAGAATTCTTTTTTCCAAACTTCAGGCTCCTTTGTAAATTCCGTTATCAACTTCCTTCTCACCCTCGGCTATGCCCGGTTCTTGGGGCCGGAAGTTTACGGATCTCTCATCACGAGCCAGGCGCAGGTTCTTGTATGGACTCTGCTGGTGGACCTCGGGCTCTCCAATTCCCTGATCGGTGCGCTCACCAGTGCGGAAGGCGGAAAAACAGATCTTTCCCGCCAGGGATTCCGGGCGAGGGATTTGCTTTACCGTGTACTTTTCCTGCGCGTTCTTGGCGCAGCCCTGGGTACGGGAGTAACCTTTCTGATCGCCTGGGCCCGGATGGGAGGAAATGAAGCCCAGTTCTGGCAGGACGTAGCCTTCACCCCGCATCTCTTCGCTCTTGCCTTCGGCCAAACCGCCATTGCATACGCGGCTTATAACCATAAACAAGGATTGTCTGTGCTGGCCACTCTCGGTGGGGTGGCGCTCACCACCATCCTCACCCTCACGCTCGCCTGGAAAGGCGTGGCGGTGCCCTGGCTGCTTCTCGCGCAGTGCTGGGCTGGTTTTTTTTCCAGCACCGTGGTTTTCGGGTATTTCATCCTGCGCTGGAGGAACCGGAGGAGGCTGGGGCAAACCAGGCGAAAGGAACGAAAGAAAACCATTCCTGCCCGCTTGCGCCCCTCACCCGGCCCCTGGGGCGCGGAGGCCTGGCGGGCGCTGGCGCGCGATGCCTGGCCCTATGCCCTGGCTTTCAGCGTTTTCGTTCTCTGGCAGAGGCTTGACCAGATCGCCGCTTCCTACATTCTGGGCCTTGAGGCGGGCGGGCAGTATGGCCTGGCAGTGCGCCTGGTATCCGTGCCGATTCTGGTGGCCACTTCCATTTCCGTAGCGATCTTTCCGGATCTTCAGAGAGTGGGAAGGGACGCTCCCCACAAAGTGAAGCTGGTACTTGGAACGGTGGCCAAGGTGATCTATCGCTACGGCATCCTGATCGCTGCGGCCCTGGTGCTCGGAATCGGCGTAGGTATCGTGCCCCTGGTTCCCAAGTTCAAAGCGGCCGTCTGGCTCTTGCCCCATTTCATTCCTGGCATCTGGGCTTTCTGGATGCAGAGCTTTCTCACCAATTCCCTCTTCGGGGTGAGGGAATACCGGGAAGTGGCCATGGTGCACGTGAACGCGATCATTGTTTACCTCTGCTTTGTGTTCAATCTGCCCATATTCTTCGGCCTGCCCGGAGTGGCCTGGGCCTTCAATATTTTCTGCTTCTCGATGTGCTTCTTCGGCTTCCGGGCGGCAAGGAGAGTGGGGCTGCTTGAGCCGGGCTTCGTGATTTACGCGGCCTACACCAACGAGGAGCGCCAGCTGCTGAACCGCGCGGGTTTTTCTCGCTGGCGGCGCCCGAAGGAAGGTGAGGCTTGAGCCAGCTCACTTCCCGTTTGAGAATGGCGGCCTGCGTGCTTTGGAGCGCAGGCCTGGCGGTATTGGCCTTCGATTTTCTCTCTCTTCCCATCTTTGATTGGCGCGCATCGCTCTCGTATGTTTTTTTCGGGGCTTCCGCGGCCACCACTGCTTGGGCGGAAAAACGAGAGTTCGGCACCAGGGTGGCCCTTTATCGCCTTCACGATGCCGTGATCTATTCTCCCTGGCGTTTTCTGCTGCTTTATTTTCTCTGGATCTCGGTTTTCTCCCCCTTCACGCCGGCTCCGTTGGCTTCCCTGGTATATGCCTCCGCAGGCTGGGCATCGCTGGTCACGATCGGTATCACCGCTCAGTTCGTATTTTCGGAGCGCACCCTGAACGGGATCGTGCTGGTGCCCTCCCGTTTGGCGATCGCTTTCTTCACCTGGTGCCTCACCATCTGTCTGGTGCTGGCCAATGTGCTTCTGCATCTGGTTGTGGCCGCACCCTGGTTTCCGATGCTGGTGAGCGAGCAGGCGAATCTTTTCCTCTATTTCACCCTGGGCCTTCCCTTCCTGCTCTGGGATTTTCTCAAGCAGGGCCGGCATATGGTGCCGCGTTTCCTCTCCGGCATCACGGTGCTTTTTGGCGTGGTTACGATTCTCCTCCTCAATCACCGTTTCTATGCTGCTTCGATCGCGCTCACCGTTGCCGCGATCTTCGGCCTTTTTCTCTACAAGCGAATTCGCCTGCAGAAGGCGCTGTTGCTGGCGGGCTTCGTGGCTGGCTGGGCACTCGCTCTCGGCCTGCTTTTCCTCGTTTGGGTGGAACGCCTGGGGTTGAAGCACTTGCTGGAGCAGGAGAGAGAAGGGCTGGCGATCCGTATGGCCGGCAATTTTCTCGGGATGTATGAGGCGCTGGTGAAATCAAAAGGCCTGGGCGCAGGCCTCGGGCTCACCGACGTGCGAGGCGTGTGGGCTAGGGTGCTCGCCGAGGCAGGGCTGGTGGGTTTTTTTCTCTATGCGGCGTTTTTTCTCAACGTGCTCCGGGATCTGTACCGGGTTCGCCGGTCGGCCAGGGTGGTGGTTTCCAATGTGAGCTTTTTCTCCGTAGCTGTATTTCTTCTCTTCGTCAGCCATTACGTGATGAACCCCTATAGCGCCTATGTATGGGTATGGTATGCGCTTTGGGCGCTCTTCGCCTCCACCGCCAGAAAGAAGGCCGTTGCCTGATGCGTGTCCTGTTTTTTTCCCACCAGGCGGAGTTTGTGTTCGGCGGAGAAGTGGTAACGCTGGCCTATATGCGCGAGCTTAAGAGGCTTGGGGTGGAGGTTCATTTCGCGTCTCCGGCGGGGCCTTATCACGAGATGGCGCTTGGCGCAGCCTCTCGCTGCCATTTGGTTAGTTCTGTGCAATTTTCCCGTTCGCTGGCTTTTCTGCCCAAGCTTTCCGGGGCCATGCTGAAAACGCACAGAGAGCTGGCCGGGCTTTGCCGGGAAAACGCCATCGACATTTTGCATTCCACGAGCCTGAAGGCGATGGCGTATTGCTGGCAGCTGGGCGCCAGTTTGCCGGTAGTCTGGCATCATCACGATATTCTGCCCGCTTCGGCTGCGAATACGATTTGGCTGAAAGGGCTGGCTGCCAGGGCGAAGCTTATTCTATGCCCTTCGGAGGCCACCCGGTCTTCCCTGCTCGAGGCGGGTATTGCTCCCGGGATGGCCAGCGTTCTCTATAACGGCTTCCGCCTCGACGAGTGGAACGCCCGCCCTCTTCGCATGGAAGGAGCCCCTCTTCAGCTTGCCTTCGTGGGGGAGCTGAGCCCGAGAAAGGGAGTGGACCGATTGGCGGGGATCCTGGATCGCTTGACGGGACTGGGAGAGATCAAGCTTACTCTCGTGGGGGAAGGGCTCTCGAACCCCGAGTTCGCGGCCCGGATGCGTACCGAGCTCGAAGCCAAGGGCGCTCTCTTTCTGGGGAGGAGGGAAGACGTAAAGGATCTCTATCAGGGATTCGATCTTCTTCTCGTGCCTTCGCGGCAGGATCCTTTGCCCACGGTAATCGTGGAGGCGGGGCTTTCGGGAGTGCCGGTGATCGGGGCGGCCGCGGGGGGCATTCCCGAGATGATCGAGGAAGGGCGGAATGGCTACCTGTTCATCAGTGAGGAAGAGGCCGCTATCGCCATAGGAAGAGCGGCGGAACGCTGGACAGAGCTTTCCACCGGCTCCCGCGCTCTCGCCGAGGAGCGGTACGACATTCAAAAGCTCGCGCGAAAGTTGATCGGGCATTATCAGGAGGCTGCCGGTGCAGGTTGAAGAGTTCAGCATCGTGATCCCGAGCTGGAATGGTGCAGCCATTCTTCCGCCAACGCTCGAGCGTCTCTCCCGCCTCGAAGAGCTGAATTTCGAGGTACTGGTGGTGGACCACGGCCGCCTCAACCTCGACACCGAAGTGCTGATGGTGCGCTACCAGGGCGATGCCCGCTTCCGTTATCTGGGCCTCGACCACCAGCTCGGTTATGCAGGTGCCGTGAACTACGGAACGGAGCACGCCAGGAACCGCCTCGTGGCGGTATTGTGCAACGATGTGCTTGTGGAAAAGGATTGGGCCAGCGAGCTCGTCAAAAAATTCCGCCAGGCGGGTGGCTCCCCTGTGGTTACCTCCCTCGTAACACGGCCCGGTTTCGATGCCGCCCTTTCGTCCCGCTATAATATCTGGGGGCGCATCGTGGACACCGGAATTCTTTCCTCGGCCGATGCTTACGTGCCTTTCTTTCCCGATGGCTCCGCCTTTCTTTTCGACAAAGAGGTATTCGGCCTCCCCTTCGATTCCGACTACTTCCTCTATCAGGAAGACGTTTCCATCGGCTGGCGTGCCTGGCTGATGGGGGAGAGGGTAGTGATGGCGCCTCTCTCCCGTGCCCTGAACGCCGATGGAGGCACCACCCGCCGCACCCCTTATCGCACCGCCTTTTTTACCGAACGAAACCGCTGGCTGAATTATTTCTGTTTTCTATCGGCGGGCTCGCTTTTCAAGCTGCTGCCGGCTCTCGGCCTCGACAACGACATTAAATTCCTCATGGGGACGAACCGGATCGCGAAACTGCACGCCTGGGCCTGGATTGCGTGGCATCCGTTCACGATCAGGCGAAAACGAAAGGCCGTACAGCGGCTGCGCAAGCGCAGCGATGCCGAGATTTTTCCTCTCCTCACGGAAAAATATCTTGAAGGCAACGGCGCTCTGAACCGCTGCTTCCGGATTTATTTCCGCCTGGTGGGGCTGAAGTTCGGGCCCTGAGCGCTCTATCTCGCCGATCCCGTGCTTTCTTCTTCCTCGTTGCTCATGCCGCTTGAGCCGCCGCTGTCGCGCGCGCTTTGGCGTGCACTAATCTTCGCGCAAGGCCCGCGCTCCGGAACGCGGCTCAGGTTGCGCCCGCCTTTTCCGAGTTCTCCCAGGAAGGCCGAGGAGATTGCGATGGCGTGCTCGCTCACGCCGGGCGTGATATCCGGGCCGTGGTAGGAAACGTCTTTTTCGCCGTCCTTGGAAAGAAGGCATTGGTAGCCGTATACGTTCGACTGCCTCCTCATCCAATCTTTCACTTTGGCGGCATCGATATACTCGTCTTTGTTGGAAGCCAGGATCGATAGTGTGGGCACGCGAGGACTGTAGTCCTTGAAGATGGCCGAGGCCGCGATCTCCCCGCCGAGGCCCACCGTTTCCGGTGCCTTTGGCTGTATCGGGCAGCGGAGTTTGGCTCCTGGGGCGAGCGTGTCGAGACTCACCTCGCGGTTCTTGAATGGATTCAAATCAACGGAAACGGCCGGTGCGAAGAGAAGCATGCCTTGTACTTTACGCTCCTGAAACCAGTTTTCCTTTTCGGCCTTTGCGGCGAGCAATCCGCCGGTGCTCCAGCCGGCTAGGGTGAGAGGAGCGGATCCGCTTGCGCCGTCCTTGTCTCGCAGCTCCGCTTCCACCCGCTTGGCGATGGTCTTAATATGCTTCATGCGCAGGGTATCGAATACGATTCCTTTGCACCTCGGCACCGTTCCGTGCTCGGGATAATTGAAGCTGATCACGCGGTAGCCTTTTGCCTCCCAGGCCCTGAAGAGGGCGTCGTGATTGTCTTTGCAATCCGCAAAGCCAGGAAAAAAGAGCACATCGCCCTTGGGGCCGGGCTTTCCCTGCACTCGAACGTCAATGGGGCAGCCACGAGGGGTAACGCCGGCCACGGAGATCGTGATATTGTTTTCTGCGGCTAGAGCCGAGAAGGGGAAGAGAATCAAGGAAAGAAAAAAGGGCTTCATAACGCCTCCTGCAATCTGGCTACCTAGGGGGTCCTGAAAAGATTCTATCAGGGTTTTCCCTTTCCTTGCCCCTCTTATCGGCCTGGCCTATCCTGGCTATCCCAGCATGGAATTCGACGTTCAATCTCTCCTGCATTGGTTCTCTGGTTACGCCTACCAGCCTGTGCTTCTTTACACGGCGGTGGCTTTATTGTTCACCGCCAGCAGCTTTGGCCTTCCCGTGCCGGAAGAGGTGATGTTGGTGAGTCTTGGCCTTTTGGCCTACCTGGCAAAGCGGCCGGATCAGTTCCCGCCCCCGTTTCCTGGGGCGATGCCAGTGAGCGTGGAAGGGCTGATGGTGGCGGCCTTCCTGGCCGTATTTCTCAGCGACAGCCTGGTTTTTCTCATCGGCAAGCATGGAGGAAAACGCCTCAGGAAATCCAGGCGATGGAAGAAGTTTTTTCGCTCGAGAGCTTTTCGCAAATCCGAGGTTTACGCCCGCCACCACGGGGCGATCATGGCCGGGATCTTTCGCTTTACCCCGGGCCTGCGCTTTCCCGGTCATATGATCTGCGGAATGATGAAGCTGCCTTATTGGAAGTTCGTGGCGGCCGACGGTACCGCCGCTCTCTTCACCGTGCCCACGCAGATCTGGCTCGTAGCCACCTATGGAGAGCATGTGGTGGTGATTTTCCGTCAGTTCAAGATCGCTGTGCTTTTGGCGCTGGGGATCGGCCTGCTGATTTTTTTCGGAAGGCGCTGGTATCTGATGAAGCAGGAGGCGAAATCAGCCTAAAGCCCAGGCACTCCGTCCAAGCCTGGCAATACGGCATCCTTCGGCGAAACGATCGGATCCTTTACAGGCCAGGCTACCGCCACCTTAGGGCAGTTCCACACCAATCCGCCTTCGGTTTTGGCGTTGTACGTGCCATTCACCTTATACAGCACATCGGCTTCTGATTCGCCCAGCACGCAAAAGCCGTGGGCAAAGCCGAAGGGGATCCAGAGCACGCGCCCGTTCTCGTCGGAGAGCTCTGTGCCATACCATTGGCCGCGGGTGGGAGAATCGGCTCGCAGATCCACAGCCACATCAAAGATGCGCCCGCGCGCGCAGGAAACCAGTTTTCCCTGAGCCGGATCTGTCTGGAAGTGCATTCCACGCAGCACCCTTGGAATGGACCGGGAATGATTGTCCTGCACGAATTTTTCGCGGAATCCAAACACGCTTTCCCAGCGATTTACATTCCAGGTTTCCTTGAAAAAGCCGCGCTCGTCTTTAAA
Organism: uncultured Bdellovibrionales bacterium; assembly: GCA_964612065.1. Lineage (GTDB taxonomy): Bacteria > Bdellovibrionota > UBA1018 > CAIPTA01 > CAIPTA01 > JAKFYM01. The sequence goes on from CAZTCD010000059.1 coordinate 25,124, forward strand.
ACTCGGCAGTTCGAACAAGCGAAGGCCGGCGAGGGGAGGTGCGGTTAGCTCTTTCATAGGCGCGGATCCTCCAGAAGGCGCAGCAGGTAACGGCCATATTCGCTCTTGCTATACTTCTCCCCGAGCTTTTTCAGGCCCTGCTTGTCGATGAAGCCCTTGAAGTAGGCGATCTCTTCGGGGCATCCCACCATGAGGCCGGTTCTCTGCTCGATCGTCTGCACGAACTGTGAGGCCGAGATCAGGCTCTCGAAGGTGCCGGAGTCGAGCCAGGCCACGCCCCGCCCGAACGGGCGCACGGTGAGCTTTCCGCGCTCGAGGTAAACCTTGTTCACGTCCGTGATCTCGAGCTCGCCCCGGGCCGAGGGCTTGAGGTCGCGAGCGATTTGAACCACCTCGTTGTCGTAAAAATAGAGCCCGGTCACCGCCAGGTTGGAGCGGGGGTGGGCCGG
>CAZTCD010000060.1:0-25336 GCA_964612065.1 uncultured Bdellovibrionales bacterium
CCTGGGTGCCCGATTTCACGTGGAGCGGGATCTCTTCATGCTCACTCTGCAGATGGCGATGGAACCTCAGCCCCGCCGCAAACTTACTCTTAATTTCGACGACGTGGATCGTTTCTAAGGGAAGAGAAAAACAAAAAGCCCGCGCTATGAGGCGCGGGCTTTTTGCTTTCAGGCACCCGAACGGGCTGGCCGGAAAAATTAGCGGGAGAGAGCAGCTTCGAACTTAAGCACAGGGGTGCCGGGGTTCTGCTGGGTGCTGATAACAGAGCGCAGGTTCATCGCCTTGGCGTTGAAGGAAGCGTTCGACTGCATGATGAATCCGCTGGCGGAAGCAACTACGCTTACAGCGCTGTCGCTGATGGTGCCGGCTTTCTGGCCTTTGTCGAAAAGCTCGTTGCCGCGAACTTCCATGGTGGCGCCAGGAATCGACATTCTGTTGCCGTCGCATACGAACTCAGAGTTCACGGAAAAAGACTTCGCGCTGTGGTTGATGGTGAGAACCACGCTGGTGCAGGCAATTTTCTTGCCCTGGTGGTCGGTAGCGGTACCTTTGCCGGTCCACTTTCCGGTGAGGTTGGCGGCATGAGCCGAGGTGGCGAGGGCGAAGGTAGCGATCGTAAGGATCAAGGTTTTCATGGTTTTTCTCCTGTTCTTGTTCTTGGTAACAAATCTTTAAAGAGGCGTCTCCAGGGCCGTTTTTTTTCCGACAATCTCCGCGGGCGGGGGCACCAGGGGGGCTGATGCTCCCGCCGCGGCGATGCGGGCCGAATTAGCGGCGAACTGTTCCCGTGAAGGTCAGTACCAATCCGTTAGGAAAGGTGCTCACGGTGTGAAAATTCATTTGATTCTGAGTCCAGGTGCTCTTGGTATCGAGGCGGCGCTCGCCGTTATCGGAGCTCATGGTGAGAGAGTTGTCGGTAAGGGTGCCTACGCGCTTGCCGTTGGCCCATACTTCGCTCTTGTTTTTGATTTCAAGTACGCCACCGGGAGCGTTCTGCTGCTCGCCCTGGCAGGTGAAAGTGGAGTCAACTTTCATCGTGGTGGCGGTATGAACGATGTTCACCGTCATGGACTCGCAATGGATCGAGCCACCTTGGTTGTTGGAGAGTTTTCCGGAACCTTTCCATACGCCTTGGGTGTTGATGGCGAAAGCTGCCGAGCTGGAGCCGAGGCAGATCACGGTTGCGAACAGGGCGGAAGCGAGGACAGAGGACAGTTTCATCTTAACTCCTAACAGGGTCCCGTTTTCGATTGGGGTCGTGTTTACTGGAAACGCCTTGGTCCGTCCATGCAGATTTTATTCATTTTGCGCATTTCGATTTGCGTTTAGTGAATAATACATTCCTGCCCTGAAAAAATTCCGCGAAGCGGGAACCCAAGCACTCCTAATTTTTCCAACGCCTGCAGCCTAGCCATCTTTTTGAGAAAGGAAAGAGGGGATTTTTTACGAAACGTGAACGAGAGCACTACCGGGTTAGCGGAAGGTACTAATACTCCACGTGGTCCAGAAATAAGCCCTGCGGAGGCGCTGTAATGCCGCTGGCGCTGCGGCTTTTTTGCTGCAAAATCTTGCCGATGGAGGAGGCATCGAGCCGTCCCCGGCCCACTTCCACCACAGTACCCACCATCGTGCGCACCATCTGTTTCAGGAATCCGGAACCTCGCACGCGGATTTCCAGCAAGCGGGCCTCGAATTCCGGGCCGGGCATCCAGGGGGGAAGATCACGCCCGCCCTCGTGCACGATCAGTTTTGCTTCGTGGACTTCGCGCACGGTATCCGGCACGGGAGTGCCCTTATTCTGGAAAGAGGAGAAGTCGTGCTTGCCTTCGAGGCTCGATAGCGCGGCTCTCATGGCGTCGTAGTCCAGAGGATAGGTTACGAACCAGGTGTAGGGGCGCAGGAACGGCCAGTGTACGGGATCCTTCCCGGTGCGGGTGTGGAGGATGAAGTAGCGGTAGGTTTTCGCGGTTACATCGAGTTGCGCGTGGAAGGTGGGCTCGCAGGCATCCAGCTTCAGAATTCTAATATCCGCAGGAAGATGAGCGTTGATGGCCTTGATCAGCGTGGAGGGAGGAAGATCCGCCTCGCATCTCATATGCGCAACCTGCGCCCGTGCATGCACGCCCGCGTCGGTTCTGCCGCTTCCGTGAACGATCACGCGTTTCTGTTTCAGAACTTTGCCGGCCGCCGCTTCCAGGGTTTCGCCTATTGTAGGTAATCCGCCTGGCACGATCTGTTGCTGCCAGCCGTGGTAATGGGTGCCGTCGTAGGCCACCACAAGGCGAAAGTGTTTCTCCTCAGGGCTGGGAGCCCGGGGCACTTTCTTCGGTTTCTTTTTTTCTTTTTTTAAACCTGCTTCTTTTTCCACTGGGCTTTCCACGTGCGGTAGATCTCGGCCAGCAACGAGAGCAGGATATAGGCGAGCAGGAGCAGGAAGGCAACGATCTCGAACCAGGAAATCAGAGCCACGAGGAGGGCGAGGGTAAGGGCGATCGGAGTGAACTGCCGGCGGCGCCGGAAGTGAAAGTCTTTGAAGGAAGGGAATTTGAAGGTGCTTACCATGAGCAAACCCAGGGCCGCGGTGAGGGCCAGGAAGAAATGGGAACGCACGATATTGAGCTGGAGCTCTTTGGAAAAGAAATAGGCGGCGCAGATCGTGATCGACGCCATGGGGATCGGCAGGCCCTGAAAATAAGATTTCGGCAGCACCTCCGCCATCACATTGAATCGGGCGAGGCGAAGGGCTCCGCAGAGGCCGAAGATCACCGCCACACCGATGCCCGCACGGCCAAACGGCTGCAGGGCCGCGAAATACATCAGCACGGCGGGAGCGATGCCGAAGGATACGAGGTCGCAAAGCGAATCGAACTCCACGCCGAATTTGGAAGTGGTGTTGGTGAGACGGGCCACTCGCCCATCCAGCATATCGAATACAGAGGCGAGCAGGATGGCCCAGGCGGCACGGTCGAATCGTCCTTCCACGGAGGCAAGAATGGAAAGAAAGCCCAGCAGAAAGTTCATCGCGGTGAGGAGATTGGGAAGGGCGTATACATACATCCCTCGCTTGCGCATGCGCACCAGCTCCCGCATTTCTTCGGTGTGCTGGGAGTGAGGGCGGCCGCTAACTTTTCCGGAATCCTGTTTCATAGTCAATGGTTAGCATAGGGCAGGAATTCGGGCAAAGGAACGGAGAGGGGAAGGGCGGAAAGCTAATTTTTCGGAGGCTGGCCGGCAGTGCCGGAGCCTTTTCGGGCGTCTTCGATGGCTTTTTTGGTGCCGCTGATATCAGAAGTGCTCGAAGGGGCTCTGCGGCCCGGGGCTTTCCCGGAGCCCTTGCCATAAGTGCCGCTGGTTTTGCGGGGCGGTTCGATCGCCTGCACATGGGTGGAGCGGAGGCCGGAGTGGTTTTGCTTGCCGAGAGCGGCCTGTTCGAGCTGCACCAGATCGTTGGTCATTTTCTCGATCATGCGCTTGCTCTGGCGGAGAACATTGCGGGGAGTGGCGAAGCACTCTTCGGAGTCCAGATACTCTTCTGGCGATTTCCCCGTGATCTCCGGAGCGTCGGAATCAGAGGGGAAATATAGGTTGTAGTAAAGGTCTTCCACGGCGAGGTGAGCGTTTCGCCCTTGCTGGATTAGGGATTGCAGTGTTTTCCGCGCTTTTTCGTAACCAGATTGTGTTCTGTCGAAAGAGTCGCTTTGCTCCTTTTTCATCTTTTCCAGTTCTGCCTGAAAGTTATTCAAAACTTCCGTCTGGGCTTTTTGCACGCGAGCCCGATATTCGCGCACGCAGGCCAGGGCCGCTTCACCTAGCTCCGCATTGTCCTCGCAGCGGCCCATTTTCAGGTCGAGCGCGGCGAAGCCGGCACAGGGAGCGGCTGCCTGGACAGAGCTGCTGAAAAGCAGGAGTGCGATAAGGGCTAAATTCAAGGAGCCTCCATCTGCTTTATCGGTCTTTTTGCTGAAAATGATTAAGGAATTTTCTCCGGAAAACCTAAGGAAATCTGCTGGTTCCGCCGATAAGGAAAGCAGAATGCTGGAATTTCGCGCCAAAGAAAAAAGAGGGATTCCGTGGGCGTTGGCCCTAATTCTCTCCTTTACGATGCCTTCCGGGTTTGCTCTGGCCAAGGGCGACTTCACGATTCTTTCGGGGGTAGACCGTCGCAAACTCAATCCCCAGCCGGATTACGAAAAAACCATGAAGGAAGGCACAGCGGCTAAAGGAGCGAATGCGAAGTGCAACTCCGGATATAGAAGTGCCGACACTCAAAGAAAGATTTGCGCCGAAATGCCGAATTGCGGGCCTCAGGGGTGCCCAGGCCGCTGCGCCCCTCCTGGCCGCTCCAATCACCAGCACGTGGCCACTTGCGATATTCAAGGCCTGCCTGGCGGCGCAAAGCAGGGCTGCGATTTTTTATTCGAAATGTGCCAGCAGATGCGCTCTCGCGATCGGTCCTTGCAGTGCGAGATCGGAGGGTATGGCTCGGGCGCTCATCACCTCGCCGTGGGTAAGGGAATCAAGCCTTCCGCCTACAATCAGTGCAAATATCTTAAATCGAAAATGGGCATGGACCCCGGCCGAGACAAACGCCTGCAGGACGACGCCAACAAGCTCGAAAAAGAGATCATGGGGGGGAACCCGCAACAGGCGGCTCAGGCCCCGGGCGGTGGCGGCTCTCCTGCTGGCGGAGGCGGGGCGCCTTCGGGAGGCGGCTCGCCCGGAGGATCGTCTCCTGCTGCTTCCTATCCCACGGCTATCAATTCTGGCGCCACCAGCCCCACCCCGGGAAGTTCCAACGAGGTTTCCAGTGCGCGTGATTCCGGGGCGGGCAATCAGCTGAATAGAGGCGTTGTGGATATCAAATCACCTGCCTTCGCCAATAAGGATTCCGAGATCACTAAAGGCGGAGAAGGGGGCTTTTCCGGCATCAGCGGTTCCGGTGGCCACTTGGGAGACCCTGGAATGACCGGAGCGGGAGTTGCGGGATCGGAAAATGGTACTGGTGCCAGCCGCGCTCTGCCGGCTTCCTCTGGGGGATTCGGCTCCGGCTCTTCCGGCGCTAGCGCGGACGGCGGTGGAAGCGCAAAAGGTTCTGCCGGCGGGGAAAGCGGAGGGGGCTCCTCTCCCGGGGGCTCCAGTGAGGTGCTCAATTCCTACTCCGGTGGCGGAGGGGGGGGCGGGCGCTTGAGCTCCTCGGGCGTTAGCCTGCCGGGATCGGATATCGACGCCGCCGTGAAGAACCTGGAAGAAGAGTTCCAAGGCGACATGGATAGGGAACCGGCTTCGGAGGAAGCGGCCCAGGACGAGGCGGAGCTGCTTTCCCCGGGGAACCTTTTCGAGCGTGCGCATACCGCTCACGAGCGTTGTTTGCGCCGGGGCTGTGTAAGCCGGGCGAAGTAGTAGGGCTTTGGCGATCTGCTTTTACACGGGAGTGAAATCTTCGGCACTCCTCCTAAGACGCGGCAACCTTTGCTATCCTGAATCCAAATGGCGGGCGCGCAAATCATTGTTTCCGATGTTCATCTGGTGAATCAGGCCACCCAGGAGGAAACGCGGATTTCCGGGGAAATGACTTTCGGAAGAGCCGATGTGGATAAAATCTATCCCCGGGACACCCGCATCAGCCGCAGGCATTTTCGGATCATGGTCACGAGCGAAGATGTGCTTATCGAGGATCTCGGTTCCACCAATCGCACGAAAGTGAACGGCGTGCCGCTGAAGCCGAAAACCCTCTATAAGCTGAAGTCGCGAGATCTTATCGAGTTCGGGCAGCAGAAAGTGGTGATATTCATCGATGGAAAAATTCAGGCAGATCAGGCCGAACTCGTTGGCGAGGATCCGCGTGCAGACGACGCCGTGGAGCGAAGCCTGGTTTTTGAGCGAGTGTGCGTGCCTGGCGGTGGCGAAGAGATTCGCGAGATAAATATCGACGCCAAAGCGGCGCAGGACCTGGACTCCGCGCAGAGCAGGCCTGCCGTTAACGAAGAATTCATTCTGCAGGGCCTGGTAGAGAGGAAAAATGCCGCCTGGTATCTGCAATTCGGCGGCTCGGAGTTTGGTCCGCTTTCCTTCAAAGAACTGAGAGTACTGAGCACTACCAAACAGTTTCAGGGAGGAATGCTTTTCGCTTTCACCGAGGGATTGGCGGAGTGGCTTCCCCTGGAGAGGCTGCAGAGGTTTTTCGAGAATCCCGTTTCGGAATATACCGCCACTCAACGTGTGGGAAGCGGCACGCCTCTTTCAGGCTCAGTGAGCTTTCTTCCCGAAAGAAAAGTAAAAGGAAACTGCGAAGCGATCTCCCTTTCCGAGATAACCGTGCGCATTCCTGGTGCTCCTGAGTTTAAATCGGCGTTCTCTGAAATCGAGGTAAAGCCGGCCTCGGGAATGGAGCCCTTCAAGGCGCAGGTGAAGGTAGACCCCTCACGCAGCTCCGGAACACTTTATACCTTGGTGATCACGCAGGCCTCTCCCAGCGCGAAAATGGCTATAGAGAGGTACCTGCGCTCTAAAGGCTGAAAAATCGCCACGGTTCGCCACTGCAAATGATTCAAGCGGGCAGAATAATCGGTTTTTAAATCGCTGAAAATCATGCGCTTTTTCACCTAGGCGCAGGATCGTCAAAGGTTAGAATGGCAATCGACCCACTGGCGCAGTATCAAATGCGCCGGAAACCCTGGAGGGAAACCTTATGTACCGTATTTTGCTTCTCTTGTTTTGTGTCTTTGCCATAGCGCCTGCCCATGCCCGGATGGATCCCAAGCCGGGAGGGGATGATCCTTACCCCCGGCTTTCTCCCAAGCAGGTCCTGGCCGGTATTTACAAACCGTTCACCGGTCCTCTTGCTCAAATGAAAAAGAATCTTAGGCCCGATAGAAACTATATCGTATGGATTCACGTGCCAGCTCAGCATCCCATGGACCTTCGCTCGGCTGAGATGTTTCGGCGGTGGGCCTTGGGCACCCCGGTTACGGAGATGACCATTTCCCACAATATGATGGCGTTTCGCTGCCGGAATTCCAATGGCCAGTTCGAAGAGGGAGCCACCGGGATGACAGGCGCCAGCCGCTTGCAGGAGGTGAAAGCGCTCCTGAATGGCCACGGCCTCGGAGTGTTCTTCGGAACGTTTACCGACGGACATCTCAATCCCCAGGCGGAAGTAGGTTCCTATATCGCGAAGAACCTTCAGAAGCGGGGCGTGATCTTCGCGGGCTTCGAGGTGACCGAACGGCAGTGCAACGACATGAAAGAGTTTCTGCGGCAGTTCGTGTTTCATCCACGGCGCCCTTTCGAGCGCTTCAATACGATCGGGGACCCGGAAAAATTCGAAGGCGGCGGATGCGTAACCTTCGCAAGAACCCTGATGAAAAAAGCCGGTGTGTTGAGCCCCGTGCTTCCCATGATGGACCGCAATGTCTCTGTTGCCCGCGCCATGGTGGGGGGGAACCTCAAAGAGGTGGAGGATTTCGAGCCTATGCAAACACCCTGGCTGAAGGGAAAAAAACGGGCGATTTCCCTGAATCTTTTCTGGTCCACTCCCTGGGAGGTGGAACCCTCCTCGATGCCGGGACGCCTGTATCTCAGCCAGATTGACCCGGAAAAGATGGTTTATACGCTCCGGCAGATGGCGGCGGTGTATCTGGAGAACGCTCCCCCCGAAGAAAGGCAGCGCAATTTACGCAAGCTGGGTGCAGGGCCTCTTCGCAATCGTGTGGTAATCAGTGCGAACAATCTTACGGATCCGGGAGGGCCCTACGAATGGAGCCGTTTCACGATCAACGATTCTTTCGATCCTGAGATGGCTTCGATTGGAAGTGCCGCCCGTTCATGGTTTCGGGAGCAAGTGAGCTCGGGTTATTCGATGAGGATGGCAGAAGCGGTAGGTATGCCGATGATCTTGCTAGAGCGCGAGAGATAGAGCGCGTTTCCTGAAACGAAAAAGGCGGCCTGAGGCCGCCTTTTTTTATTCTCTCGCCCCTATTTCACCAATTGGCTGAGGGCGCTCACGTCCACCGAAAGGCCGCTGATATCGCCGCCTGGAAGCGCATCCGGGTACATGATGTTTCCACTGTCATCATTGTGGCTGAGCCCGATGAAATGGCCCAGCTCATGCGCAAAAACCTTCTTCATGCTGGTTCGGTAGTTCTGGCCGGCGCAATCGCCCGGGCAGAAGTCGGTGTTTGGATTCACCATGATCACCGCCCCCTCGATCAGGCTGTCGCGGGATAGAACAATGGTCTGAGCGGCGATATTCGAGGCATAGTTCCATGGGTTCTGAAGATAGAGAGAGTTCTGGGAAACGGAATCGCCGTTATTGTAGCGATCCCCGTTGAAATCGCCGCGGTAATCGAAGAGATGCATTCCCGTGGTGTTTTCCCAGTAAGCCATGGCTTCGGTGAAATCCTGCCGTGCCTCGGCGTTGGGAATCAGAGTGGGATCGGTATAGATCGTTACCGGGAAGCTTTCCCAGCGGGAAGGCCCCTCGTTTTCCTTTTTGGATCCGCAGGCTGTAACTGCCAATGCGAACGCTGCTATCGTTACGATTTGCCATCCATGGCGCCTCATAAGTACCCCCGTGCTGGTTTATAGAATCGCAAGGAGGGTGCCACGTGCGGATTCTTGTAAGAGTTTGATCGTGGCGGAGCCTCTCTTGTGATTTTAATAAGATGGCAGGCGCGGCAGAAGTTTCGTGCCGGGCCGGGATCGATTTGGCCCTGGTAGAAAAGGGAAGCTCGTCAAAGCATTGACGGTGCGCCAATCCTGTGTGGGTAAAAATAACAAGCAGGTTCTTATGCGAATGAAACTTCTGGCGGCGATCTGGGCGATAGCGATGGCGGCTATGCCTGTGCCTACTCAGCTGCCGCCGAAGGGGAATCGGGTGGTGGAGGATTTCGGGAAAGCAAAAAAGCTGGCGGCCAGGATTCACGAAGAAAATCCGTTCACCATTTACTGCGGTTGCCGTTTTTCCGGCAAGAAAGTGGATTTCTCCAGCTGCGGCTATAAACCGAGAAAGAAGAAAGCTTCCGCCTCGCGCCTGGAGTGGGAGCACGTGGTGCCTGCTGAGGCCTTTGGCCAGAGCTTTCCTGAGTGGAGAGAAGGCGCGCCTGCCTGCAAGCGCAAAGGAAAGAAATACAAGGGAAGGCGCTGCGCGGAGAAAAACGAAGAATTCCGTTTGATGGAGGCAGACCTTTACAACCTCTGGCCGGAGATCGCAGAGCTGAATCGCCTGCGCTCCAACTATTCCATGGCAGCCCTCGGCGGAGCCTCCAAAAGCCCCGCTGCGAAAACCTTCGGAGGCTGCCAGGCCGTGCTCAGCGATAGAAAGTTCGAGCCCATGGACAAAGCCAAAGGGATCGTGGCCAGAACATACCAGTATATGCACGCCACTTATCCCGGGAGGGGCATCATTTCCGAAAAGAACGAAAAGCTCTTCGAGGCCTGGGATAAGATGTTCCCTGTTACGGATTGGGAGTGCCGGAGAGCCGAAAAGATCAAAGCCGTTCAGCACAACGAGAATCTGGTGCTGAAGGATCGCTGTGAGAAGTTAAAAGCAGAGAAAAGCAAAAGCGCGGCTTCTGAGAAGAGCCAGTAACTACAACTCACTTGGCACGGGTCTGGCGTTGGTATGCTCCACGCGGCCGTAAAGCATGGGTTCCAGCTTCTTGTAACGATTGTGAACGAGCTGGAAGATCGACCAGCCGTGCATCTCTTTCATTTCCTTTTCCGCCTGCATCCTGGCCGCCTTGGCTGCGAGTGCCGCCTTCACTTCAGGGCTCAGGTTGGCATTCGGATTGGTATTGAGATCATCCAAGGTCACGTCTTCATCATTCGATGTGGTGGTTTTGGAGGCCGGGGCGCGTGAAGCAGTTGTGCTTTCGGTTCCGGCTCCGCCCACACTGGCGAGGTTGGCCGAGGAGCCTGAAGTGTCGATGCTTCCAGCCATCAGTTTGGCGAGTTCGGAGGTGGGGCCGCTATTGGCCAATCCAGCTTCGATGCGGCCTAAAGTATCGGCAGACTGTGCATTCTTGGGTGCGTTGGCCAGAATGGTTTTTGGGTCTACGCCGTTTTGAAGGGCCTTTACGAAATCATCGCGGGGAATACCAAACGTTTTTTCGATACCGCTGAGAGCGGCGCCTAGCTGGCCGGAGCGCAGGTCTTCGGGGCTTAGCTGGATGGTATTCGCATTTGAGCCAACATCACCGGTGCTGGAGCCGCTAGTTTCACTTCCCGGTGTAGGTGAGGTACCGTTACCGATCGTGCTTTGGTAGGCCGAGTTATCCCAGCTGTTGTCGAGATTGGATCCGCGGTAGTTCCCGGTATTTTGTTTCTGCTGGCCTGCCGCCGCGGCCATCAGGCCGAGCAATCCTTGGGCGATCTGCATGGCTCCCATTGCGGCCTGGGCCATGTTCTGCGTGGCTTCACCTTGTTGCTGGTTGGCCGTACCGGTGGCGATGGAAGCATTACTGAGCGCCGTCATGGACTGGATGGCAGGTCCCAGCATATTGCTCAGATTGCTGAAGCCTCCGGCCTGCGAACCACCGGCTCTAGTGGGGAAAATAAACAAAACAGATAACAGGCAGGCCAGCGAAGCCTGAATCTTCATTCTCATCCGGCCCGATTTTCTATGCGATCCTGGCGCACTCGATTTCATTTGCTTCCCCTCGCGAAGCGCCGCCCCTGCGCTTCCACCCATCTTCTTATTTTATCAGAGCTTATGCGGTGCGCGAACGCCTTTGTCGGCAAAAAAAATGCAGCTCAATCGGCAACTTAGAAGGCCAGCCCAAAGGGAAAGCCCCTCTCTCTTGAGATACAGCCGTTTTCGTCCATAAAATCACTGATAAGTTTAATGCTCGGATGGGCGTGGAATCTTTCCCCACCCTCCGGTTTGGCGCGCTCCTTGCCGCTTTATTGGTGAGTGTGAACCTATGATCCACCGGCCTCCTATTTCTCTCCTCGATCTTGCTTCGGTATCGGAGGGAAAAACTATTTCTCATGCTTTTGCCTCTTCCCTTCGGGTTGCGAGGCATGTGGAGAAACTGGGCTTTAGAAGATTCTGGATGGCGGAGCATCACAATATTAACGGGATCGCGAGCTCAGCCACTTCCGTACTCTTGGGATTCATCGCCGGAGGCACCAGTGAGATTCGGGTGGGGGCGGGAGGCATCATGCTGCCCAATCATTCCCCTCTCGTGATCGCCGAACAGTTTGGCACTCTGGAAACGTTATACCCCGGCAGAATTGATCTCGGGCTTGGGCGTGCGCCGGGCACCGACCGTATCACCATGCGGGCTTTGCGTAGAGATATGACTGGATTGGGTGACGACTTCTCTGAGCGAATCCAGGAGTTGCAGGAGTATTTTGCCTCGCCTTCCGCCGAGCAAAAGGTGATGGCAATACCGGGGGCCGGATTGCAGGTGCCGCTTTTCGTGCTGGGCTCTTCGGTATACAGCGCGCAGCTGGCGGCTGCCATGGGCCTGCCTTATGTATTCGCGGCGCATTTTGCTCCGGAGCAGATGTTGCAGGCGCTTGAGATTTACTATCAAGCTTTCGTGCCCTCAAAAAAGCTTGAGGAACCCTATTCGATTATCTGCGTGCAAGGCATCGGTGCCGAAAGCGACGAGCGGGCAAACTTTCTTGCAACCACCGTATACCAGCGTTTTCTCGGGATCATTCGTAACGAGCGCACGTTCTCGAAGCCGCCGGTGGAGAGCATGAACGGGCTTTGGTCGCCGGAAGAGAAAGCCGCCGTGGACGGGATCTTTCGCTACGCTGTGCTGGGAGGCCCTGCTTTGGTAAGGGAACAGATCGGTCACCTGCTGGAGCTTACGCGTGCCGATGAAATTATGTTCTGCACCGAGCTTTATGATCTTGAGGACCGCTTGCGCAGCTGTGAAATACTGAAAGAAGCGTTCAGCCGTTCCACTATGCGAGCACAAGGCCGGTGATCAGTTCCCTGGGGGTAACGTCGAAGGCCGGATTCCATGCGGCAGTGGCTGCCGAGCCGGCAAGCACCTCGGCGGCGTTTCTTTCCTCAATGGGGATCTCGCGCCCGCTGGGGCAGTTTTCATCTACCGTGGTTTTGGGCGCTACCACATAAAAAGGCACGGAGTGAAATCTGGCGAGCACGGCCAGGCCATAGGTTCCGATCTTGTTGGCGGCATCGCCGTTTCTGGCCACCCGGTCAGCCCCCACGAAAATCTTCTTCACCCGCCCGCTCGCCATCAGGGAAGCGCTCATATTGTCGCAGATCAGTGTGTGAGGCACTCCGTGCTTCCGCAGCTCCCAGGCACTAAGCCTCGCTCCCTGCAGGAGCGGGCGGGTTTCGTCCACATAAGCATGAACTTTCTTGCCTTGTTGGTGAGCCCGGATGATCACGCCCAGCGCCGTGCCGATTCCGGCGGTAGCCAGGCCACCGGCATTGCAATGAGTGAGAAGGCCTTCTCCATTTTCCACCAGGGCCGCTCCCTGATTGGCGAGAGACTCGCAGAGGGCTACGTCCTCCTCAAAAATCCTCTCAGCCTCAGCCACGCTGCCCTCGGCGAGCATCCGGTCCACCGCCCACATCAGATTTACCGCAGTGGGCCTCGCTTCCCGCAACTTCAAAGCGGCCTCGCGGAATTCGGAATCACTTCCTCCCTTTTCCAGAAAATGGGCGAGCGAAAGGGCGGCCGCCACGCCGATCAAAGGTGCGCCTCGCACGGCCAAGCGGTGAATGAGCGCGGCCATTTCGTAAGGCGATTTGCATTCGATCCATTTTTCTTCCGAGGGAAGGAGCGATTGGTCGAGCACGAGCAATCGCCCGGATTCCGTTCGCAGGCCCATTGAGCTAAGTTTTTTCAAAGGATTTTATCTCCCAGCTTTTTCCGCATCTCTCGTAACGCTTCCACCTCTTTGGCGGGAAGAGAGGTGAGGCCGCCAAGCTCCTGGGCGCTCTTTAGAATAAGAGCCGAATGCTCGATTCTCTCCATGCCGCCCAAGGCCTCCTCGAGGCTTTCGCCCCAGCAAAGAGCGCCGTGGCGGGCCAGGAGGAGGGCCCGGCAAGAAGGCAGGAAGGGGTGAAGATGAGTGCCCATTTCGAGCGTTCCGGGGCGGGCATAAGGCACTACCGGCACTTTGCCTACGGCTAATATCAGTTCACTCATGCATTCGGCTGGTAGCTCGGTGAGTTCCGGCCGGGCGATGGTCCAGGCGATGGCGGTGGGTGGGTGGGCATGCACCACCGCTTTTGCCTGTGGGCATTGCCGGTAGATTTCCAGGTGCATGAGGCGCTCGGAGCTGGGTTTTCCCTGCAGTACTTCGTTTTCGAGACTGATCAGAGCGAGGTCTTCAGCGCGGATACGGGCTTTGCTCAAGCCGGCCGGGGTGATGAGGATTTCTTTATCACTGAGCCTCACGCTCACGTTGCCATCGGCAGCGGCCAGGTAATTCTTCCGGTTCAGCTCGTGGCAGGTTTCTAAAATGGCATTGGCAGTGAGTTGGTGTTCCATTCTTCCCTCGGCCTTCTCAGAAGTAATGGAAAATGCCCGGTAGTGCCAGTGTTCTGCGCTGGCGCGGCGCGGTTTCTGGCAAAGAAATCTCCGGATTGGGCTAGAAGAACATAGGGGAAGGGGGCGGGTGGTTTCCAATCCCGTCCCGGCAAGCAGTCGCGGTCGGTTTCCCCTTAGTCCGCGTTGGCTTGGGTCGACGAGGTCTTCGCACTACAGCAAGAGGCAAGAGCTTTTGCCTCTTTTTTGGGAGGCGCGAGCGCCAGTAGCCAGGCGGCAGGATTTTCAGCGGCTAGAGCGTAGGTATTTGTTTTTTGCATTTTATCTTTCCGGCAAATCCGGGCGTGGGAATCGTAAAACTCATTCATGCTGGATTGGGGTGCGCCGGCCTCAGCCGTTACACCGAAGAGAAAAAGAGAGACAAGAACGAAGGAGAACTGGATTTTCATGTTAGGGTCCTAGGGTTTTGGGTTCCCTTCCATCTTTAGTGAACTTCGTCTTTCAGCGCCAAGGGACAGTGCGGGCGGAAGCATTCAACGGACGAATCTGCGCGCAGCCTGTGCGTACCCGAGGAAAATCCGTCTTCATAGTCTCCACAAGGGAGGACGAGGGGCAGTACGAGAAGGTTTATCAAAAATTAATGTAATGCATAGACTATTGTGAACGGGAAGCGTGTCATATTCCCCATGAGTATCAGGTGTTTAATGTCGTGCCTTGGAAGGGAGAAAGAGAGCTGCAAGATCTGATCGCAGTACCTTCTTCTGCACCTTTCCCATCGCATTTCGCGGCAGCTCCCGGAAGATCACTCGTTTAGGGCATTTGTAGGATGCCAGTTTCTCTTTGGCTCGGCTGATTGCTTCGGACTCGGAAAGTTGCGCTCCTGGATTCAGGCAAAGCACTGCCACCACGGCTTCTCCAAAGTCGGCATGCGGCACTCCCACCACCGCGCTTTCCTGCACCTCGGGAAACTCATCCAGAACGCTCTCCACTTCTTTGGGATACACATTATAGCCGCCGCTGATGATGAGGTCTTTGCTGCGGCCTACGAGATGCACATAGCCGCTGTGATCAAGAAAGCCCAGGTCACCTGTCTTGAAGAATCCATCCGCGGTGAAATCTTCCGCCGAATCTCTCTGCCAATAGGCCGCAAACACATTCGGGCCTTTCACCTCGATACCGCCGATTTCTCCCATGGCGGCGATAGCTTGGTTCTCCTTGCGGATGCGCAGTTCCACTCCTGGCAAGGGTTTTCCCACAGCGCCTGCCACGCGCTCGCCCTCGAGAGGGTTCGAGCAAAGCATGCCGGTTTCCGTCATCCCATAGCGCTCGAGGATTTTATGGCCGGTGCGCGCTTCGAAGGCGCGATGAGTTTCCGCCAGAAGAGGCGCAGAGCCTGAAACGAAGAGACGCACCTCTTTCACCAGCTCCGGATTCAGGCGAGGGCTCGAAAGAAGGCGGGTGTAGAAGGTGGGCACTCCCATGAGCACGGAGCACCGGGGAAGGGCATCCAGAACGGCATCAAGCTCGAATTTCGCATGCAGCTCCAAACGCGCTCCGCTCAGAAGCACCGTATGAAGGGCCACAAACAGGCCGTGCACGTGGAAGAGAGGGAGGGCGTGAAGAAGGGCATCGTGCTTGGTGAAGCTCCAGGCATTCCTCAGAGCTTCTGCATTGCTGAGGAGATTGCCATGCGTGAGCCTGGCACCTTTCGATCGTCCGGTGGTTCCGGAAGTGTAAACAAGCGCTGCCAGGCTTTCAGGGCCCAACTCAGGTGCCTGAAACTCCACGCTCTGCTTGCCTGCAAGAGCAGGTAGAGAGCCTTCGCCTGAGGCGCTCAAGCTGAGGCAGGGAAGCCCGTGCTCCGGAGGAAGCGCTTGCTTCGGATCATGCACGAAGAGGCCGGGGGACGAATCTGTGAGAAAGTAGGAAATCTCCTCCTGCGTATAAGCAGGATTCAGCGGCACATACACAAGCCCGGCGCGGAGGCAGGCCAGATAGAGAAAGATGTTCTCTGCGCTTTTTTCTACCTGGGCAGCCACTCTATCTCCTGTTTTGAGCCCCTGGGATTGAAAGGCGTTGGCAAACCGTGCCGAATTTTGATCGAGCTCCCCGTAGGTGAGAGGCCGGGGCCCGGTGAGAAAGGCGGATTCAGGGGCGGTTCTTGAGAAAATAGCGGAATGGAGGCCTGGCATTTACCCATCGTTTTAACCCTATTTGGCAATGGGCTCAATGATCCAACCGCCGGTCGCGTGACCGGCAAGGCCTCCGAATTGCCAACTTTCTAAAGGGCTGGAGATTCGGGCTTTTCCCTGAGAAAAGTGCTCCCGGAGGCTCGAATGAAAACCTGGCTGCTCTTTCTATCGATTCCTCTTCTTTCGGCCATCCAGCCAGCGCAAGCCGAAGATTCCTCTTGCTCCCCCCAGAGGGCGTTTCTTTCCTCCTTGAGCGGAAAGGCCGAGGATGTGGCCGGCTTTTTCTCACTGGCCGCCCGTACCCGGCTCCTCCTGAGCGGCGAGAGCCATCTGGAGGGGGCCAAGGCTACCCGCTATTACAAACAGCTGATCCGGGCTTTTCACCGCAAGCCCTCCCGTACCTGCCTTTTTCTGGAATGGAATCAGGAAACCTACGAAGCCCTCTACCTGCAGTGCATTTTGAATCCGCAAGGTAACCGGGAGGTTTGCTTGGATCTCGATGCGCTTCAGGATCATGTGTATGAGCTTCTCAAGGTGGTACACAAGAAGCATCCGGCCATGAAAGTGTTCGCAGTGGATCTTCCGCTATCCGATATTCCCGGGAATGAAGTGGAAGTGCAGCTGGCGCGGAACAGGCACATGGCTCAGGAGATCGCAGGGCATATGGCGAAGAACTGTGAGCGGGGCATTTTCCTTGGCGGCGCCAGCCACCTCACCGAAAACGCGCCCTTTCGTGAACAGAGCATTCCGTCTCTGCTTAGAGCAAAAGGCATTGATCCTCTGGTGGCGCAGATCTTCACTACGCAGGAAGGAGAGCAGGGCGGGGAGAAGATGGGGCAATGGGATCATCGCTGGCATGTTTCGGGGAGGGAGAATTCCTGCGAGCCTTCGATGCCGGTAGGCTCGAAGAGCTGGATGGTCAGAGGCGAGCAACTACCTGAGCATCCCCTCGTGCTTAAGGATTTTTTTAATGCTGATCCCGATCGTGCGTTTGGCCGCTGGAAAGATTTCCAGTTCAGCATCAACGTAGACGGATACCAGGAAACTAGCGCCCTTTGATTTCGAAGATCTTCTTCTTGCTTTTGAATCCGGCCGCGATGCTGATCGCGCTTTTGGGTACCTCAAAGTGCTCTGCTAGCAGCTCGATCACTCTTTCGTTGGCCTTTCCTTCTACCGGCGGCACCCGCACCCGTACCACGTAGGTGCCGTCTTCCTGCTGAAGCACGGATTCCACTTTGGAATTTGTTTTTACGGAGAGGGAGATCTTCATCAGTCGCGGCTTCCTCCGCAGGCAAGATGAAACGGCAATACCAGTAAAACAATCTTTTTCATCACGGGGCCCTTTCCAGGGGGTATGGAGGGCCGAATTTAGTGCCTGCCGGCGTTCCCGTAAAGCCCCCTTACGTTCAGAATTTCTTACTATTGTTTTCAATACGGGGGTAGAAAAGTCAAACCAAAGCTATTGAGAGGGCATCCGGGAAATGGAGCCGAGATAAAATGGGCGGATCCGGGAGGTTTGTTGTGCATTCGGGCAGATCGGGATAAACCGCAAGGCATGAAGTTTCTCGGTCTTTTGATTCCGCTTTGGTTCCTTGTGAATGCGCCCGCTTTAGCGGGGGGTGTTGTTGTGATCGGGGACAGCCTGGCGGCGGGTTTGGGTGCCACCGATCAGGCCTATACGCCTTCGGGCTGCCTCGAAGCTCATTTGGGCAGGCCGGTGGTTGCCATGGCCAAAGCCGGCCTCACAAGCGAAGAGATCCTGAACGATGCAGCAGTGATCGCGGAGCGGAAGCCGGAGCTGGTTTTCGTGAGCTCGGGCGGGAACGACGTGATGAAGGAAATCTGGAGCCCTGGCAGCTATCCGAAAGAGCGCTCTCAGCAGGAGATGGAGAGGATATTCAGCTTGTTAACAGCCGCTGGCAGTGAGGTGATCTATCTCGGGATCGATCCCCCGTTTTTGAAACAGCGAGACGATCGCTTGCAGCGGATCTGGGAACTTGCTCTCCAAAAGCGCGTCACGGTAGTGGATGGAATGAACGGCTTTTGGGGTCGCGAGGAGTGGATGTCGAAAGACGGGATCCACCCGAACAATGAAGGCTACCGCATTATGTGCGAGAGGATCGTGAAATCTTTGAAGCCTTCCTCCTTGCCTGCTTTGGCTCCTAACCCGGAAGCAACTAGCCAAGCGATTCGGAAGATCCCAGAGCGGCATTCAGCATTACTTTGACCGGATGAACCGGCTGGGAAGCCGGGTGCCTGGCCTTACCGCTGAGGAGCGGAGGAGGATCAAATGGGCATTGAAAGGTTGATGGGGTGGCCCACTCTATTAAAGTCTAGACGCGAAATGCGTCGAGACCATAGCTGAAGACAATATCTTCCTCCGTGGAAGCTTTGATGATTGTGCGAATTTCCTCAATTGCTTTTACCAAAATGGCGCGAACCTTTGGTAAGTCCCTTTGATTCAAGGTGGCCACGGAAGAATAGTGAATGTCGTGCAGGTGCGGACTGTCCATCGAACGCAGGGCTTGTAGCCTCCAGTTTCCGTGATGCTTTGAGACAAGCGGGGAATTTTCAGGCAGGTAGATGCTTGCTGTTCCTGGGCGAAAGCGCCCGCCCTCCTCGACGGCAAGTCCAACGGCGGTAAGAAATGTGAGAATTTCGGCAACTCGAGATGGTGGAACGCCCAACTTTTTTGCCAACGCATCGCGAGTCTGAAAATGAGGAAGCGAAACCGCCATATGGGCGGCAGCATACAGCCAAGAGGAATAATAGGTGGTCTGGTCTTTGGCCTCTAAGGTCTGCGAGGAACCCAGCCGGTTGCGAAGTAAAGTGCGAGCTTCCAATATTTCTTGGATCTGAGCTTCAAAATGTTTCTTTAGAAGTTTTGTGCCCGCTCGTTCTCGTTGGAGCAGTAATAGGAAAAACCGTGTTTCTTGGACCCCAATGCCCATGTACTCCGAAAGATCCGATCCTTGCTCTAAGCTAAGGTGCGCAGACCGTTCGAGCACTTGAGAAATGTAGGCTGAGTGGCAGCGAACGGCGGCGGCGATCTTCGATTTCTCACCTCGCCCTCTTCCAGGCCGTGCCGCGATCCATGCCTTGATAAAAGACTTGTAATCGTCAAATTCAAATACAGATACAATATTCATTTCAATAAGTTATCGACAAATTCAGAGTGATACTTAAGTTTTGGGCAGTTTTTTAATAACGATCTCGTTTTCCCGAGAGTGTCGCATGGGTATTTTTCGCTCCGAACATGTGAACAAGAGTTCAACAAGGAGCCCAGCCTATGATAACCGCGAGCCAAGAAAACAATATGAATTTACAGGCGAAAGAAACAGCGCCAAACACTGGTACACGGCCCCGACTTTGCTTTCCTATTAGTTGCATGAAGCTTATGGCCCTCAGTCTTGCCGCTTTAGTGCTCGTTATGGGAATCACCCTTTCGAGTGTTGGGGAAGCTCGTGAAGGAAACGAGAGCCATGGTGGGGGTACGGAAAACATTCATCCGAATGGCCCGGCTTGGTTTTTTGGAAATGACCGCACCATTCGTGCCTGTGTGGTAGTCATGCCAGATTTTAAGCTAGTTCCCGATACGTTCCCCGCGGAAACGGACCCCAAAGACCGACCGGTTCTTACAAAACAGGATGCCGTCCGACTCTTGCGGGAAGCGCATGGGAAGTGGGCTACCTATGTCGATGAACGCGGTGCCCAGCCGAAGCGGAGCGGAGGAGACCTGGAATTTTCTCTGAAAATGGAGGTTCTTGAGGAGTGTAATTCCGACGAAGACCTGCGTGTGTACTTCGGCTTGGAAGACGAGATCGTCAAAGCGGCGAAGGCAAGGTTCAGGGAGCCGTTCGGCTTTGCCCTCACCGTAGGTAAGGCAGAGAGCCGTTACTGGAGGAAAGGAATTATCTGGATCGCTCCGCCAGGACCGGTTGGAAACCGTCAAGCAATCTGGACCTACCGCAGGCTCGTAGGTGAGCTCCTGCACGAGATTGGCCATACTCTTGGGAGCGGGCATGTACCCGGCACGGTAATGGATGGCGAAATCGGTCGCGTTTTTTCGGAAATGCCACGGCAATACTTTTCTCCCGATTTCACGATTGACCAGATCGACCAGGAGCGAACACTTCTTTTGGGCGAAGAAGTTCAGAGAATGTCGAGAATCATTGACTGGGGCAATGCGCCGGACGGTTCCTCCGTGTTGAAACCATTCGAGATGCTCATGAAGCGGGCGCGTAAGGGCGAGATCAAATCGTCGGTGGAATACAAGGGCTCGTGGAAAGGGCGCCGCAGAAGCGTATCAGGCACGTTTTCTTTGGGGGATGCGGCTGGAACAAGAGTCTTCGCATTGGAAGCGGAAACACCCTTCCGATGCCACCGAGTTGGCAACAGTATTTTTGCTCACTACACGTGGAAAGACTCGAATTATATGAGCGCACTGGCATCCGAAAGCTGCCAATACAGCGGAAAGATCATCGATAAAGGGACGGGCGAATCGTATGCCGTCTCTATCGACGAGAACGCCAACTTACGGCGCTTTTTAGTGATGTTCGCGGACTCTGAAGAGTACTTCCCATTGTTTGACTACAATCCGCCTTGGAATACGGCCTGCGCACCAAATCCGGCGTGCAGTCTGATCGTCAAACCCAAAAAGTAACAAACAGTAAGAAGAGGTTTCTGCCAGAGTGCCGAGGGCTGCGCTTTGCGCAAAATTTCTTAGGGGAGGTTTTTTATGAAAAAATTCGTCGTCGTGATGCTTACTATGACAAGCGCAATTTCTGCCGTGCACGCGTTCGGTCTCTTGCTACTCTTCAGTCCCATCAAATAAAAAAGCCCACCGCTTTGCGATGAGCTTTTTTATTTGGCGCGCCCGGAGAGATTCGAACTCCCGACCAACTGGTTCGAAGCCAGCTACTCTATCCAACTGAGCTACGGGCGCAGCGTGAGTTCCTTTTTTGCCAAAGCGAAGAGGGAAAGTCCAGCTTACCCGGAAGCGGGGCGAAAAAATTTCAGTGATTCCGGCTATTCGGATCAGGCTGGTCCGAAGATGTGTGGCGGAGCCCTAATTTCGGCCTGCTATAGGCATTCTGCGTTACAATATAGGTCGGCGAAACTATGTTCGCCGGGTCGATCAGGAGGATCGGTGCACCTACGCGCCTGGAAGCGCTCAAGCAGGATTTTATGCCTGGCCCTCGGGCTTTTGTCCGTGGCGTCCTGCTCTGCCGTGCGCCGTCTTTCTCAGGTGGAAACTCGGGAGCCGGCGTCTGAAGCAGTGGAAGCGGGAATGACATCGCTTCGTGCCCGCATGCTCTCGTTCCAGTCCTTTCCCAAATCCTGCCCACCCGAACTGCGGGAAATTCTTCCGGGCTTGAGCCAGGAGAAAGTAAAGTTTCCTCCTTGCCCTCCTTCCTTGCAGCCGAGCTATGAGGCCTCCAAGGCCATCTTGACCACTCCGGAAAGGAGCCTCGTCGAGGAACTGATCAACAGCCAGTGCCGAACTCTTCTCGATTCCTCCTTCGGGAGCAGCCCATTGGAGGGCATTGTAGAAGGCCTTCTTCCCAAGGACGGCAAGAAGGCGGATAATGAAAACGACGAAGAAGAGGCAACCCCTCTTTCGGAGCAGGATTTGCTTCGCAGAATTAAGCTGCGGGAAAGTCTTATAGAAGTGCGAAACCTGCATAGCCCATTGGAGCAGTGGATTCGCGTGAATGGTGATTACGCCATCCCTGAGGAGGAGCTGGAGTTCGTGGAGCGTCTCATTTCCCAGAACCATTGCCGGATGAGTGATCAGGAAGTGGATCAAAGCTATCGCACCATCCATAGTCTGGAAGCTCTGGCCCGGATTCAGGCGGAAAACGAACCCCAGCGCGATCGCCTGCTCCGGTTGCTTGGTGGAGTGCATAGAATCATCGATCGGAAGATCCGGGAGTATTTTCAGCCATGAGAAACCGGGCCCTGGTTCTTACTGGTGGGGGAGCCCGGGGCGCCTATCAGGCCGGCGTATTGAAGTACATCGCCGAAAAAATTCCTGAAGCGCATTTCGAAACTCTGGTGGGCTCCTCTTCCGGAGCGATCAATGTAGCGGGCATCGCCTCGTATGGAGGCATTCTGAAAGACGCCGGGCCCAAGGTGGCCGATCTCTGGGTTCATCTCAAGATGAATGAGGTATTTCGAACCGATTTCCTCTCCCTGGCGGGGATCGGTTTTCGGTGGCTCTATGATCTGAGCTTGGGCGGTATCTTGGGGCGCCCGGCGGCGCACCACCTGGTGGATACCAATCCGCTGAGGGATTTGTTGCAGGGCCTTTATCGCCCGGAGAGAGTGGCTGAGGCGATTGAGAGCGGTAGATTACGTTCCGTGGCTGTGAGCGCCACGGAAGTTTACTCCGGAAACCTTGTTACTTTCCTGCAAACCAAGCAGCAGAAAACCTGGCACTCCGCCCGCAGGCATGCCGTGGTGACCGAGCTGGGAGTGGAGCACATCATGGCCTCCGCGGCGATTCCGATGCTGTTTCCTTCCGCGCTCGTGAACAATCGCCGTTATGTAGACGGCTGCATTCGTTCCACCTCTCCTCTGGGGCCGGCCACGCGCCTAGGTGCGGAAAAGATTCTCGCGATCGGAGTGCGTCGGCACTACAAGCGGCGCCTCCAGAATTTCCATGATATGCCGCTACAGAATGCGGAGCCGCCGCCATCCGCGGCTCAGCTGGGAGCATTGGTGCTGAACTCTCTCTTCGCAGAAGCGCTTGATGCTGACGTGGAACATCTCGAGAGGCTGAACAGGATGCTGCCGGAACATCGAGAGGGTTCCTTTGGCATGCGGCAGATAGATGTGTTCACGATTCGGCCTTCGGAAGACCTCGGAGAGCTGGCCAAGCAATATTCCGATTCCATGCCTTATCTCGTAAGATTCCTTCTACGCGGCTTGGGATCGGAGCGCGGGCGTTCCAGTGATATTTTGTCGTACCTCCTTTTTGTGCCCGCCTTTCTGGAAAAGCTGGTGGAGCTTGGATACGAAGACGCACGGGCCGAACACGACCGCCTCACGAAATTTTTGCTAGATTGACGCGTAGGTGCCGGGTTCTACTCCCTCCATGGAGATCTATCTCGTAAGGCATGGAATCGCGGAGGATATCAGCGCCAGCGGAAAAGACGCGGACCGCAAGCTCACCGCGGAAGGAATAGAGAAGACGAAAAAGGTGGCCCATGCCTTTGCAAAAAAGGTGGCCCATTTGGACCTCATCCTCCACTCGCCCTATCGGCGGGCGAGGGAAACAGCCAAGATTTTCGCCGATCTGTTTTCGAAGGCAGAACTGAAAGAGGGCAATGGTCTTACCCCCTTTGATAAAGCGGGTTTCGCCCTTCCTCAGATTTCAGAGCTCGGGCAGGGCACCCGGGTCATGCTGGTGGGACACGAGCCTCATCTTTCCTGCCTTGCCTCTCTCCTCATCACCGGGCAAGAAAGGCCCGTATTGGAGTTTAAAAAGGCCGGCATCGCCGTGATCGGAACCCTGAACGGTATCGATACTTGCTACTTAAAGTGCCTGATCTCGCCGAAATGGCTTGTCTGAGAGTGGGGGCGTTTTAAAAGTTGTATAATTTCGATCAGTTCTAGCTGGCCCCCTTGCCTGTTGACGGCTTAGTGAATTCTCTTTCGAAATTAACGGGCTGTAGCGGCTGTGATGGAGTTTTTCGGGTGAAGCTGGAAAAGACCAGCTCTCCCAGGCTCTTAGCTTGGGTTCATCAACAGGCAAGGGGGCCAGCTAGAAGATGTTCACATTTTGCGTGCAAAAGCATTGTAAATTCGCTAAAACTGCCGCTGCGCATTAATTGGCGAGGTGCTTTGATGCTTTCTCTGAACGTGATTCTTACTCTTCTCCTCACCCAGGCCGGAATCGCCGCCGAAGCGAAAAACTGCGCCTATCTCCAAAGTGGGCGTGAGCTCAGAAAGCCGGTTTCGATAAGCTGTGTGGATCAGGGAACCGTTGGCTTCCTCGCTCCAGGGATCGGTGATTTCACCCATCGTACGGTTTACCTTGGTTCTCCCTCCTTTATTTCGGCCACCGAGAACGAGGATTGGTCGCGCTCCGCGCTCAGCCGGGTTAACGCGAACAGTTTCCGAAAGATCGCACCTACGGCTGAATCTGTAAAAGCGCTGCGCCTTTCGGAACTGAAGGAAGCTGCCGCCCCTCGAATGGCGTCATCGCGGCAGGAGCTGGACCACATCGTTCAGGCCCGTTGCGTATTGTTTGCCAGCTCGAATATCTGCGCGAATGCGGTGGAAAGCGGCCAGGTGATTTCCTGTTCTGGCTCCGCGGAATCGATCTCCCGGGCTGGTTCCGACCAAACTTCCCATCAGGAAAAGCTCAGGATCCTGCTGAGCGTTGGAAAAGAGATAGGAGTGGAGCGCCTCACCTTTGCCGCCTTCATGGCGGTCTTGAAAGTGGTGTCTCCTTCGTTGGCCGAGTCAGCAAAATATGCGATCCGTGGTTACTATCTTTTCCGCGCGGGCGACGAAACCTACCGAGACATGCGTGACGTGCTCGAGGCCGAGAAAACCAACTGGTTCCGGGCTTTCCTGAAGGCTCAGGAAAACCGGAATATGGAGCAGTACTGCTACGCAGGATCAGAGCAATTCAAGGTCAATCTCAAAGCTGCGCTGATCCTGGCCGTCAAGGTTTACAAGGCTCAGCCCAAATCGCCCGGCAAATAAGACCGGCTCAGATCTCTCCGGCTTCAGCTGCAGCCCATACTGTTGCCGCAGTTGAGGCAGCGATAGCAGGCTCCATTGCGAACCGTGGTATGCCCGCAGGTAGAGCAGGCAGGAGCGTCCCCCATCAGATGGGCATAGAGCGAATCGGCGCCCTCGGCTTCATCGTGTTCCATCCGATCTGCTTTTTTGGTTGATGAGGCAGGAGCATTCTCCTTATCCGGAGCGCTTTTCTTCGGGCTGTCCAGGCCAGGCAAAGTGGGCTGCGGACCCCTTTCCTGTTTCACTGGCTTCACATGCACGAAATCCGTGCGTCCCAGGTACTCCATTCCCAGAACGCGGAAGATGAAGTCGACCACGGAGGTAGCGCTCTTGATGTTCTCGTGCTCGCAGATTCCGTTCGGTTCGAAACGGGTGAAGGTGAAGGTGTCTACGAATTCCTGCAGCGGAACTCCGTACTGCAGCCCTTTGGAAACGGAAATCGCCAGGCAGTTCAGCAGGGAGCGGAAAGCCGCGCCTTCTTTGTGCATGTCGATGAAGATCTCGCCAACCTGTCCATCTTCGTATTCCCCGGTGCGCAGATAAACTTTATGCCCGCCCACCTTTGCTTCCACCGTAAAGCCAGTGCGCTTTTTCGGCAAAGCTCTCCTTTTGGGTTTGGGAATCATCCTCAGCTCTTCTGCCCTCGCGGTGGCGCGAGCGATGATTTTTTCCAGGTCTTCCGGCTTGATCTTGGTGAGATCAGCCTCGGCCAGATTTTTGGGCTCTTCTTTCTTGGCTTTCGAAGAGGAGGAGAGAGGTTGGCTGAGCTTGCTTCCATCGCGATAGATGGCGATGGCTTTCAGGCCCAGCTTCCAGCCTTCCATATAAATCTGCTCGATATCCTCTACCGAGGCTTCATGGGGAAGGTTCACGGTTTTGGAGATCGCGCCTGACAGGAAAGGCTG
>CAZTCD010000061.1:0-24372 GCA_964612065.1 uncultured Bdellovibrionales bacterium
ATGCTACGGCCTGAGCCACTCTTCGGGCAGTACCCACCACGAACCGTGATGAACCGTACGATGGAACGTTTGCGACGACGACAACGATGAGTGGGGGTATTTTAGGGAGCTAAAATTGGTGCCCAGAGACAGAATCGAACTGCCGACACACGCCTTTTCAGGGCGTTGCTCTACCGACTGAGCTATCTGGGCACGCCAAAGATTGGCTGCTGAAAAATGTTCACTAGAAGTATCAGAGGCCTTTTAAAAAAACCAGGGATCTCAGCTCTTCTTTTTCTTCTTCTTGCCGCCAGAAGAGCCTTTGCTATCAGCGTCTTTGCCGGCGCCAGGCTCGGCGGCAGCACTGGAAGCGATTCCAGGCAGCGTGTCATGCGCTTCGCCTCGCGTCAAACTTTGCCACATCAGGTAGCTGCCATAGATCACCATCACCGAGCTCAGCAGCTGCCCCATCGTGATCCCGCCAAAGAGAAAGCCCACCTGCACATCAGGCTCGCGCACCAGCTCCACGGAGGTGCGGAATAGAGCATAGAGAAGCAGGAAGGAGGCACTCACCACCCCCACCTTCGGCTTCCGCGCCCAGATCACCCGCAGCAGAATAAAAAGCACCAGGCCTTCGAGCAGAGCTTCATAAAGCTGCGAAGGATGCCGCGGCAGATTGCCCGCCCCGGGAAACACCATGGCCCAGGGCACATCTGTAACCCTGCCCCAGAGTTCTCCATTGATGAAATTCGCGATCCGCCCAAGCCCGAGGCCCACGGGCGTGGCCAGAGCCAGCACATCAGTTAAACGCTGCCACTTGATCTGATACTTTCGGGCCACATACCAGCCGCCCAGTACCACACCAAGCAAGCCGCCGTGGAAGGCCAGGCCTCCGTTCCAGATCGCGATCGGTTCGATCAGCGCCACCAGAATATCGCCCAGCGAGGATCCTTCGCGGCTTAGGGGAGCTATCATCGTCTCCCACGTGCCCTTCAGATTATAAAAGATCACATACACAACTCGGGCCGTGATGATCAGCCCGAACACCAGGGTGGCCAGGATGGAATCGGCCTTCTCGGGAACGAAACCGATCCAGCGCGCGTGCTTTTTCAGCAGATGAAAGGTGTAGAGAAAGCCGAGCAGGTACATCAGCCCATACCAGCGGGGCTGGAGAGGGCCGAGAGTGAAGATCACGGGATCAATTTGCGGATACTTCAGCATAAAGTTACAGTTTTGAGCTTATGATCACCCTTAGGTCTTGGCTACATAAAACAGCTGTCCTGCTCCTCTGCAACGCGCTCCTATTGCCTGCCGCACTAGCCGATGCGCCCTCCGGGGAATCCTGGTTCACTCTCATCACTCCTCACTTCCGGGTGCACCACACTCCGCCACTCGAGCCCTATGCCAGAAAGGTGGCTTACTCTTTTGAGCGCGCCCTTCCGGAACTGGAACGCCGCCTGCAATGGAAGATGCCCGCCCCTCTTGATGTGGTGGTGATGGATCCATCCGATTCCGCCAACGGCCTCGCGATGAATTTCCCTAACACCCATATCGAGCTTTTCGCCTCCCCCTTCCCCATCGATTCCTCTCTCGGCACCTACGTGAACTGGGCCGACGAGCTCGCCGTGCACGAGCTCACCCATATCGTGGCCAACGATACGGGCCTCGGCTTCTACAAAACCCTGCGCTCGATTTTCGGCAGCTGGGTGAAGCCGAACGGCTTCCAGCCCGTTTGGCTCATGGAAGGCCTGGCCACTTTTCAGGAAACCTCTCTCTCCCATGGCGGACGTGGGCGCTCTCCCCTGCTCGAAAGCATGCTTCGCATGGCGGTGCTCGAGAACAAACTCACCTCTCCCGACTATACCTCCCTCGATCGCTTCAACGATTCCGTTCCCTGGTGGCCGGGCGGCAACACCCAATACCTGCTCGGCTACGCCATCCAGGCCCTGCCCACGAACGGCACCGCCAATCTCCCGGGAAAAGTTTCTTACGAAAACGCCGGCCTCATTCCCTTCTCTCCCAACACCGCCCTCGAAAACGTGAACGGCCAGAACTGGAGCAGTGTTTGGGACTCCGCCGCCGCACGCCTCAAAAACCGCTATGAGACGCCGGCCGGAGAAAAGCTCAGCTGCCGCCTTACTCAAAGCGGAAAACATACCGGAGGCCAGGCCCTCAGTACCGATGGATGGATCTACTTCAGCCAGGAGAGCTGGGACCACGGCTATCACCTCGCACGCGTGCGCGCCGATGGCTCATGCGATTCAGATAAAGTGGAAAAGCTGGTTCGCAAGCCCTATAGCGGCCCCACTGCCGTGGGAGTTTCTCCCTCGGGGCACAAGGTGGCCTATTCCGCCTTCGATCCAGGCTTTGAGACCTTCTATTCCGACATCTATGTTTGGAATCGCGAAGGTGGCACGGATCGCATCACCAAGGACGAACGCGCCCGCGATCCCGCCTTCCTTGATGACGACACTATCCTCTACGTAAAAGCCGAAGCCGACACCTCCCAAAGCATCGTGCTCCATCAATTCGAAACCAAAGAGGGCGTTCCCTCCCGCACCGTGGTTTTCAAATGCGCACCCTTTGAGCGGATCAGCGGACTCCACGCCCGGCAGAACCGTATCTTCTTCTCTCTCCACAACAACAAAGGCCACGAGAAGATCTACGAGCTTGTTTCCGGCCGGGCCGTGAAGCTGATCCCCGAGCAGCACTCCGTGCGGGAGTTCGAACGCAACCCCTACCTTGCCGACGACGGCTCCCTCTACTTCGCCGCTTCTTACGGGCATAGCTCCATGGACATCTACCGCCTCGCCCCCGGAGCGAAAACCGCTCAGAGAGTGGCCGCCTCCCGTTCCGGCTTCCTCGACAGGCCCGTGCCTCTCACCCACGGAAAGATTCTTGCTCAGGACTACGGCCTGAACGGATTTGATCTCGCGATCGCGAATGCCAATACCAATCTCGGCCCCGCCCCGCAACCCAGCCAGGATCTCCATGAATTTCTCACGGGAGAGAAACCCTGGGCCGCCACCAGCCCCGATCCGATCACCACCCAGCCGGTGCCCTATAGCGCCACCGGCACCACCGGCACCGGCCTCTGGCCGCAATACTGGTTTCCCGAGGTTTACGGCACTCAGGACGGATGGCTCGCCGGCGCCAGCACGAGCGGCAACGACGCCCTCGGCTACCACCGCTACTTCGCCATCGCCCAATACGATTCACGCTCGAGCTTCCCCGTTTATCGTGCTTACTACCGAAACCGCTCTGAGAAAGTGACGTTCCACTTCGAGGCAAATCAAACCAACAACTATTTCTCCAGCGTAAAAATCTCGAACCGCAACGCCTCTTATTCCCTGGAAGGAATCTTCCCTCTCTGGGATTTCACCCTTTCCTTCGGCGCTGCCTACCGCGAGAAAAAGCTCTTTGGGTCCAAGAGCGATCACTTCCTCCTTTTCAACAATACGGGCATCCAGCGCACAGGGAAAACGCCCTCGGCCATCGCTCCCAACTGGGGCTGGCAGTTCAACAACTTCGTGGCGCTCTACCCCAGCACCAAAGGAGAAAGCTCCTTTGTGGATGAACGCCCCGAGCTCAGCGTTTTCACCCGCGGCCTGTGGCCTTCGCACAGCATGATGCTTTCCGCCTCCGGCGGCTTCTCCACCAATTCCCGCCTGACCTCGAACTACTACCAAGGCGGAGGCCCCTCAGCCACGGAGAGCAATCAGTTCATCGTGAGGGGCTATCCCACGGATTCCCTTTTCGGAACCAAAATTCTCACCGGCAACTTCTCCTACACCTTTCCCCTCGCCCACATCCATCACGGCCTGGGCACGGCCCCCTTCTTTCTTTCATCGATCGGCCTGCGCCTGATGGGAGACGCCGGCACTTCCAACTACCAGGGCATTTACAGCGGTGACGGAAAGAACTTTCAATATTACGAGTTCGGCAAACTAGGAAAGCGCATGATCTACGGCTATGGAGGCGATCTGCTCGTGCAGGGCTCCGTGCTATATCACGTCCCTCTGACAGTGACCGCGGGGGTACATCATGGTACGGAGAGAAAGTACGGCGGCAGCACGATCTTCTACTTTGCGATCGGCCTAGGTATTGACCGGGGCGTGATGCGGCGGGACTCCTCTTCATCCTCGCGCTACAGCGGTGCGGAATTCGAACAAAGCGCGCACCATTAACGAACACCGGGCTGATTTTCTGTTTCCCTCCTCCTTGCCTCGCCGCTCCAGCTTTGGCGCCATCATGCATTAGGCCTCTCCGATGCGGACAATCCGCAGACAAAGGAGAACCAATGAACAATCTGAACAGAATCATCATTGCCGGAAATATCGGCCGTGATCCCGAGCTCAAGCACACCACAAAAGGAAATGCCTTCTGCCAGCTTTCGATCGCCACGAATCGAAAAGTGAAGAATGCCTTGGGCGAAGAGAGAAGCGAAACCACCTGGCATCGCGCCACCGTGTGGGGGCGAACGGCAGAAAACTGCCATAAATACCTGATGAAAGGCTCCCGGATTTACCTCGAAGGTGAACTTCAAACCCGTGACTGGAAGGACAAAGAAGGCAATGACCGCAGAACTTCAGAGATTTCCGTCGATAGCATTCAATTCCTGAGTGGCACACGCCCGCAATCCTCGGGGGAAACCGCTCCTGAAGCGGCGTTGGTGCAATAAAGTCCAGTATAAATCCCTAAATCCCCCTCCTGTTTCGCCGAAGAGTCAGTACAAGCATGGACCGCAATGATGCGCTCTGGCTTCCCATCGACGACTCAGGAGGAGACATCTATGAAGAAGAAATCCCACAACAGACAGAAGAACAGCGACTACTCCCTGGCCCATGTGCTCTATCAGAAGCTTGGCAACGACTGGTATGCCTTCACGGAAGTGGACGGCGACTGCTTTATGACCAAAGTGAACGAAGACGAAGCCCATTCCGCCAGAATGCGAAGCGATGACGAGCATGGCGAGGAGAACCACTCCCGCAAGCGTCGCGCCGCCTAAATTTTCATCCCAGGAAACCCTATGCCAGCCCCTAAACGCCGGCCCCATGTTTATTCCACCACGAGCGAAACCGGCGACCGGCAGGAATCATTGCGCCAGGTGAAAATGCAATGCGAGCAGCTCAAAGAGAAGCTGCAGAAGACAGTGATCGACAACCCCCAAGTGGCGAAGAAAGCCGCTCTTTTGATTTCCCTCTGGATCGAGGGCAAGAAGCGTAAGCGCTAGTACGGGTCAGAACTCAATGCTCAGCAGGTTCAACTCGAGGTCGGGAACGGCCCGGCTATCCTGCATTTTATAGGCGAGGGTTCCCGGTATCCCCTTCTTGTTCAGGGAAAAGTCCTCATAAGTATCCGGCCCCTCATAAGGACGGGGCCCGGAGGATGTTGACACAACATAAATCCCCAGCAGGATTCCCGCATACATCCCCAAGCTTCCAAACATGAAGATGTTCTTCGTTTTGCGCTCAAACACCTGAGATGCCAGCCCCACGATCAGTCCGCCACCCAATCCATAGAGAGCGCTCTTGGTAACCACCACTACCCGCTTCTGGGTTACACCGGAAACGGCCTGCGCCTTTTGAACCGGAACAAGAAAAAGGGATGCCATCAAAACCAAGGTCGCGAATCTCTTCATACGAAAATTGTAGAGGATAGGCGGGTCAAACAAAAGGCTCCCCTTCGTAGACTTCACTTACACGGCCCTGGGTTACGTATACGATATCGAGCCTGATCCCATAAAAATCCGGAAGGAGATGCTCGAATCGCCCGAGAAACACCTGAACCACCCGCCGCATCCTGCGCTTTTTCTGCCGCCAGCGAGTATGCTCTGCCTCCCAGTCCCGAAACCGACTCCGCCCCTTCACTTCCACCACCACCACTTCCTCTTCGTTGCCCACTACCAGATCCAGCTCACCATAAGGGAGGCGGAAATTACGGGCTAGCACACTATAACCTCGCTCCCGATAGTAGGCGGCGGCGATCTGCTCAGCTTCCAAGCCGAGTTTCTTGTTCTGCTTATGATTTGAGGAATCCCGTGATTGCACGGGGTCCACCCATGAACGAACTATGCCTGGGGAAAAAGCGCCAGGGTTTCGGAAACAGGAGCAAAGGTTCGGCGGTGTTCGGAACACGGACCCTTCTCCCGCAGTATCTGAACGTGCCGGGCCGTGGAATACCCTTTATGGGCGGCAAATTCGTAAGCAGGGAACTGCTCATGAAGCACCAGCATATGCCGATCGCGCGATACTTTGGCCAGCACGGAGGCGGCCGCGATGGAGAACACTTTGGAGTCTCCCTTCACCACGCATTTTTCGGTGAAGCCAAGATCGAATAGCTCGCGAAGCAAAGGGAGGGAGGAGGCGTATTCCGGATCGAGGGCAAACACACGCGAATGCCCCACCAGAGGCTGGTTGCCGTCGGAAAGAAAGGCGAAGCGATGTTGAGAGAGAGATCCGGGAGTGATCTTAGAGGCATGCACCAGGCGCTGAAGAGCCTCTTCCAGCGCTCTCGCCACTGCCAGGTGATTGGCGCGCAGGATATTCCAGCGATCAATCTCGGTGCAGGAGGAGAATCCAATTCCGTAGGTTAGCGCCTGGGCGCGCACTGGTTCAAAACAGCGCTCGCGCTCCGCCTCTTTCATCAGCTTGGAATCGCGAACAGGAACTGGCAGAACAGATCCGGGCGAAAGAGGCTCCCAGCAGCTCACAGCGGCGCAAACGGGGCCGGCCAGGCAGCCGCGGCCTGCTTCGTCTACGCCGAAAACAAAAACGCTGCCCCCGGTTTTCTGCGCTTGAGGCGCATGTGAATTCCAGAGCAGCGTTTCTTCTTCCAGGGTGGGCGCGGTAGCTGGCGCCCTGCCGATCCCCTTCTTGGCGGCCACGCTAATTAGTTGGCCTTGATGCTTTCGTTGGTAACTTTCTCTTTCAGGCGGGCAGCCTTACCGGTGAGGCCACGGAGGTAGAAGAGGCGGGCGCGGCGAACATCGCCACGGGTTACCACTTCGATATTCACTACGTTGCCGGAAGCAAGGGGGTAGATGATCTCTACGCCGATGCCGTCAGAAATTTTGCGAAGGGTGAAGGTTTTGGTGGCGCCATTGCCGCTCTTGCGGATTACCACGCCTTCCACGTACTGAATGCGCTCTTTGCTGCCCTCTTTAATGCGGGCGTGCACGCGTACGGTGTCTCCTGCGCGGAAGGACGGCAGGTTATCGCGAAGCATTTTCTTCTCTACTGCCAGGATGTCTTTGTTAGCGTGCATACTTTCTCTCCCTTTGATCTCTTAATATCTAAAGCGGCTGTCCGCCCTATAAAACTCTTCAAAACTCTCGTTCAAACCAACGCGCTTTCACGCGGCCGTTATCGCTCCCCAAGCAGGCGATCGAGGCAGATGGCTACCGCCGATCGCACCGAGAGGTGATTGTAGCCACTCTCTTCGGCAGGCTGGATCGGATCCAGAACCGCATCCCCCTCGCGGAGGAGCTCTTCTGTCATCCCAAAGCCGGTTCCGAACACGAGGAGTTTCGCTCTCCCGTGCGGCACTTCGCGCCTCGCTTCCCTCCAGCTCTTCCACTGCAAACCTTCCGGCCTGCGGGCGCTGGTCATCCAGATCTCAGGGCGCTCTCCCTCGATGGCTTCGATCTCCCGGATCGCATCCTGAAACCAGGAAACAATCTTCACTCGATCAAAGGCATCGGCACGATCAGGGTTGTAATCCCTTCCTCCCGATCCCTGCCAATGGCCGATGATTCGTTTCACTACATCCTGTTGCTCCGCGAGCGGATTCACGAGGAAGTAATTCTTCACACCAAAGGTGCGGGAGGAGCGCGCGATATCGTGGATATCGAGATTGGTTACTGCGGTTGTTACGATCGCTCCATTCTTATCGAGCATGGAGTGATGCAACAGGGCCACATAACAACCACCCTTGCTATCGCGGGTGCTACCTGAGGGGTTAAGGGTTACCATAGTGAAGTTTGAAAAACGAGGTTTATCACGGCTTTGAGCCCTCTGCACCCTGAGGAAGAGGGTTTAGCAAATCAGGCCTTCGGGCTCTGGTTCTGGCCAAGGACTGCTCTCGCCTCCAAAGGGCAATTTTTTTGTGATCGCCAGAAAGCAGCACTTCCGGCACCCTGCGGCCGTGAAATTCGGGAGGGCGAGTGTACTGGGGCCCCTCCAGCAGCCCTTCGCAATCGAGCGAGAAACTCTCTCCCTGGAAAGAGGCTTCATTGCCCAAAACCCCTGGAATCAAACGGGTTAGGCCATCAATCAGGGCCAAGGCCGCGATCTCCCCTCCCGTGAGTACGAAATCCCCCAGGGAAATTTCCTCGTCTACGCATTCTTCGATGAAGCGCTCATCGATGCCTTCATAGCGGCCGCAAACCAGAATAAAGCGCGTGTTTTCAGCGAGTTTGGCCATTTCTGTGAGCAGGGCTTGCTGAAGGGGGCGGCCCTGGGGGCTCATCAGAATGGTGGTGGCAGGAAGGGCCGGATTGCGAGCTTTGGCCGCTTCCCAGGCGCCAAAGAGGGGCTCGGGTTTCATCACCATACCGGGGCCTCCTCCGTAGGGGAGATCGTCGGTGGTGCGGTGCTTATCAGTGGCGAAGGCGCGGATCTGGTGGAAGTGCACTTTCAACAGCCCCTTTTCGCGGGCGCGGCCGAGGATCGAAGCGTTCAGCACGCTTTCAAACATCTCGGGAAAAAGGGTGAGCACATCGAATTCCATGGAGGGAGATATAGACAAGCTGCGGCGAAATAAGAAGAAAAAAGCGGGGAACGCCAAGCGAGAAGCTCAAGGCTTCTGGAGAAAGAGGAATGAAAGGAAATCTATTTACTCGATGATCTCGAGAACGGTGCGCTTCTTGAGCTTGGTGGAGGCGCCGTTGAGGATGGTGCGGATGGCTCTGGCGGTGCGGCCTTGCTTGCCGATCACTTTGCCGAGATCTTCCTTGGCCACTTTGAGCTCGATCACGGTGGTTTGCTCACCTTCGATCTGCTTCACGTGCACTTGATCTGGAAGATCCACGAGGGCTTTCGCCAGATATTCTATGAGTTCCCGAAGCTCGTCCGAGGCCGACTTCATCCTATCCTCCCTGAACCACTACACAACAACGCGCGTGCAATCCTTGCGAGCGCAATAACGCAACAATGAACAACTAACCTAATTTAGTTTGAACTGGCTTTGATGATTTGTACAACAGTTTCTGAGGGCTGAGCGCCCTTGGCGAGCCAGCTCTTGTAGAGGTCGGCATCGAAAGAAACTTTGGCCTTAGCGTCCTTCTTGGAAGGATCGTAAGTACCGATCTTGGCCAACACGGCACCGTCACGCTTCTTCATTTTGTCCACGGCAACGATGTGAAAAATCGGCGCATTTTTTTTGCCACGGCGGGAAAGACGAATCGTAACCATCGAACAGAAGCTCCTGAAAAAGGTAAATCTAGAGAGATGGGTATAGCCGCAATCGCTAAGGGCGAGCAAGGGAAAATTCCTGCTTTTTTCGGGTGTTTTGGTCGGCTAAAGCCCTCAGCCAGCAGGGAATACACGGGTTAGGGACTTACCCAGCTCCGTGCCCTCATGCACCGAACCCCCATTGGTGAAAACCAGGGTGATCCGATCCTGGCCGCAGGGAATCACTTCCCTCTCAAATCCTTTGAATCCAAGGAATTCGCAATAGGGATCCCCGGCTTTCTGCTGCTCGCCAAGCTTGGCACTCAGGCGCACGAAGCCCCCACGGGGAGCGAAATCAGTATGGAAATCCTTGAGATCACAGGCAAAGCGGGACGGGAATTTTGCGGGTTCGAAACGGCCCTTCACGGTGCCTTTTACGGAAAGATAGTGAAGGATCCCCTCGGCCTGCTGGGCAGCAAGAGCCGGATCGCTCCAATCCTGGTGCCCAAGCTCGAGGGTGAAGCCTTCCGGGATCTCGGGAAAGATTCCGTGCAACTGCTGCATTCTATGGCCCAGAGCCCACCAGGGGATCACGAAGGCTTCGTCCATAGCGCCGCCGAAGATCTCCGGAATCCGCACGGCATGGCGGCAAGGCAGATGGCGGAAGCTCTCGAAGCAATATTCGGGAACATAAGCATAAGTTTCGCAAAGAGCGGCACAGTGGAGATCAAGCATCAGATCGTGGCCGGCCGCCAGG
The DNA here is from genome assembly GCA_964612065.1 of uncultured Bdellovibrionales bacterium. GTDB lineage: Bacteria > Bdellovibrionota > UBA1018 > CAIPTA01 > CAIPTA01 > JAKFYM01. The sequence continues at coordinate 10,129 of CAZTCD010000061.1, forward strand.
CACTGGAGCTCTCGCGCGAGGCGCTTGCTATAGCTTTCCGCCTCTGGTGACGGAGTGGAAAGGTGGCGCACCAGCTTCTGGCGAAGCTCGGTTTTGGCTTCGGGCCAATTTCCGCTGATGCCTTCGGCGAGTGCAGAAAGATTCTGAAAAGTGCGATTCCAGTTATCACCATCGGTGGGATCAAAGCGGCCAATAGTGTAGTCGCCGATTTTATGATTTTGGGCGTGAGGATTCGCGCAAGGCACGAGGGTGATATCACCCTCGAGCTCGAGCTTCGGCAGCCGCTCGAGCAATTCTGCGATCACCCAATTGCCCTGCAGCTCAGCTCCGTGGAGGGATGCCTGAAGATAGGCGCTCGGAGCGCCGGGGCTTCTGCCTTTGAATCGGAACACAGGAAGGTGGAGGATCTCGCCGCTGGCGAGCTTCCGGATCGGGATAAGCTCGGGCTTCATTGCTGAACATCCTCCGGCCATTCGGAGCCTCGCACAAGGCGCAGCCCGCCAATCTAGCCAATATTCTCCTAGCGAAGCGCCTCTTCCAGGGTGAGAGACGCGTCGGTTTTGGAATCGCGGTATTTCACGATCATCGGGGAAGAGATCTGCAGGCCTCGCTCGCGCCCCCAGGCCGTTTGCACCGGGCGGGTGCCGGGCACTACCACTGCATTTTCCGGAATCGCTTCGCCCCGCTCGAGCTCACGCTCGTTTACGAGATCGAGAACTCGGGTGGCCTTGGAGAGAATCACGCCGGGCGCGAGGATCGCACGCTTGCACACTCGGATGCCTTCCACCACCACGGAGCCGGCTCCGAGAAAGGCGTCGTCTTCAATGATCACGGGAGTGGCGCCCACAGGCTCAAGCACTCCACCGATCTGCACGCCGGCAGAGAGATGCACGCGGGCACCGATCTGCGCGCAGGATCCCACGAGCACGTGGCTATCAACCATGGTGCCCTCGCCCACATAGGCGCCTAGGTTCACATAGGAAGGCGGCATCACGATCACGCCGGGAGCCAGATAGGTGCCTCGGCGCACGGAGCTTCCGCCCGGCACGAAACGGATCTTATCGGCCAAGGTAAACTGGCGTGGAAGCACGGTATCGCGGTCGAGAAAGCCTTTATGCTCCACGAGCTTGCCGGCCTTGATCGCGGCAAGGATCGCTTCCTTCACTTCGGGGTGCACCTGCCAGCCGCCCTTTCCATCCGGAGAAGCCGCACGGGCTTCGCCCTTTTCGAGTTGTTCGAAGATCTTTTCCCAGCTCATTTCTGCCTCCGGCTTGCAAGCCATTCGCCGATTTTGCGGTCAGCCTCGATCAATACATCCATTTTGGCCATATCGGAAGCGGCCAGAGGAGGAAGGGTTTCGGGGCTCGCGATCCAGCCTTTGTGGGCAAGGAGTGCTTTCACCGGCACGGGATTGCTGGCGGAGAACAGGGCTTCGGAGCTTTCGTGCCAGACAGGCATCAGGCCCTCGTGCTTTCCGTTCACGCAAAGCTCGGTATAAACGCGAGTAGCTTCAGGCCAAACGTTGGCGGCCACGGAAACCAGGCCTTCTGCGCCGGCGGAGGCGAAAAAGGGCATCAAGCCGTCATCACCGCAGTAGAACTGCAGGTTTGGGGCCGCGGCTTTCAGCTGCATGAATTCGGAGGTGCTGCCGCTCGACTCTTTCACCGACCAAAGATTGCGGTGCGCAGAGATCTCTTTGAGCGCCTGAGGATGGAGCTTCACTCCGGCGCGAGAAGGCACGTTATACACCATGCAAGGGCGGGTGGCGGTTTCGAGAAGTGCGGTGAACCAACGGGCCTGGCCTTGTGCGCCCGGCTTGGCATAGATCGGAGTAACGAGCAGGAAGCCCTGAATTCCTTCCCCTTCGCACCAGCGGATCCACTCCTGGCAATCCGGGAGCTGAAAACCGCCCACCCCGGCCATTACCGGCACCTTCAACTTCAGGGACGTAGTTGTTTTCACCAGCTCTCGCTTCTGCTCGAGAGCAAGAGCGAGGCCTTCACCCGTGCTGCCCAAAACGATCACACCATTGCCAGCTGCTTCCTGCTTCTTGAGGAGTGCTTGAAAGGCCGGGAGATCCAGGCCACCTGCTTTGGTGAAGGGGGTAACGATAGCGGTCCATACGCGAGTTTGGTTCAGGGGATGGGTCATGGAGCTTTCCTTTCAAAACAGGTTTCACGAACTAAATTCTCGAACAGGTGAAGGCCGGGCCCTGGGCTCTGGCGCAAAATCATCTGGGCAGCCCAGAGAGCACCTTCGGCAAACACGATGCGATCGAGCGCTTCGTGCTTCAAAGTGACCACCTCGCCTGGCAGGCGAAGTTCCAGGCTATGCAGCCCGATCGCATCGCCTTCCCGAAGAGATTCGATCGGCAGCTCGAAGCCCAGAGCTTGTTGGAGCGAAAGAGCGGTGCCGCTCGGTGCATCGAGCTTTTTCACGTGATGCAATTCAGAGATCGAAAAATTCCCTTTCTCCCGCGCCGGGAGAAAAGAGCTGATCCTGCGGGCGAGCTCGAAAGTAAGATTCATGCCGAGGCTGAAGTTGGAGGCCTGTATCCAGGGAATGCCGCGCTCTTCGATGGCCCGCTGCTCTTCAGAAGAGAATCGATGCCCGGTGGCTCCGCTCACCACGGGCACGGCGGCCTCGAGGAGAAGAGGGAAAATAGATGGCAGCGAGCTTCCCGGAATGAAAAGCACCACGGCCTCTGCCTGGCGAAGCTCCTCCACCGAAGGAAGGCGCGAGCGAGAGAAGGGCCCGAGCAGCTCATGCCCCGCGGCCTTGGACGCTTCCACCACCTTGGAGCCGGTTTTACCGTTTCCGATAAGAGCGATCTTCATTTGGCCCCCAGAAATTCATCGTGCAGGCGGTTGGCCACGCCGGCGGCATCCGCACTGGCCACGAGGAAGCAGAAGTTGTGGGCGCTGGCTCCATGGCAGAGGAGACGCACGTTGGCAGGCTCTGCTGCATTCAGGGCGCGGGCCGCGATGCCCGGGGTGCTGGTGAAGCGATTGCCCACCACGGCCACGAGGCTCAGACCGTCTTCCACGATCACTTCGGAGAAGGAGCGGAGCTCATCGAGAAGAGCTTTGTTTTCGCTAACGGAGCGGCCGCCCGAACCTTGGGACTGGTTATCCACGGTGAGCGATACGGAAACCTCGCTGGTGGTAACCACGTCCACAGAAAGATTGTGATCGGCCAGCACCTGGAACATACGCGCCAGGAATCCCTGGGCGTTGAGCATGCGGAGGCTGGTAACCGTGAGCAAAGTTTGCCCTTTGCGGATTGCCACCGCTCTCACGAGCGGCTCTCCTTCGCCCGTGGAGCGCACCCAGGTACCTCCCTCATTGGCGCTGAAGGTGGATCCCACGAATACCGGCACTCCGGCCCGGCTGGCGGGAAGGAGAGTGGAAGGGTGCAGAACTTTAGCTCCGAAGCTGGCAAGCTCCGCGGCTTCCGAAAAGCTCATCTCCGGAATCGGGCGCGCTTGCTTCACGATGCCGGGATCCATGGTGAAAACACCGGGAACATCGGTCCAGATATGCACGGCGCAAGCTCGAAGCGCCTCACCTAGGAGAGCGGCGCTATAATCGGAACCGCCTCGGCCCAGCGTGGTGGGTTCGCCATTGGGTGAAGATCCCACGAATCCCTGGGTGACCACGACTTCGTGGGCGTTCAATACAGGCACGAGCTTCTCTTTGGCCAGCAGCTCGATCGTTTTAACGGCAGGCTCTGCTTTCCCGAAGCGTGCATCGGTGCGCATCACTTCGCGCACATCGAAGCAGGCAGCATTACGACCCTCTGAGCGAAGAAGCTCGGCGAAGAGCTCGCTAGAGAGGCGCTCTCCCAATCCAAGAATCCAATCGAGGAGGCGGGCATCGCTGCTCTTTCCCGATGATTGCGCATCGGCGAGCGCAGCTCTCACCTCTTCCAGTTCACGATAAAGCCGGGAAAAAGCTTCCACCGAAAGGCCTAGCTGAGCAGCCATCTCATCGTGGCGCGCACGCAGCTTCTCAGCGATCACGGCAGCGGAATTGCGATCGCCGGCGAGCTCGGCTTCGGCGATCGAGATGAGCTGGTTGGTGGTGCCCGAAGTGGCGCTCACCACCACGAGGCGGGTCTCCGGCTTTTCGGCTAGAATGCGAAGGGCATTACGGAGAGCCTCCGGGCTGCCCATGCTCGTGCCACCGAATTTGGCCACTATAAGTTGAAGACAGGAAGTCATCACAGCTCCCCCATGAACTTCAGCGTGGCTTCCATATTCGCTATTGCTGCACCAGCAGCTCCGCGCACGAGATTGTGCCCGAGCGAAATCAGGCCGATCACTTTTGCATCATCATCCTGCTTGAGGCGGCCGAGGTGCACGCGGTTGTCATGCGGATGCAGATCGCGCGCGGGCTGCGGGCGATCGGGAGCGGTGTGGAATTCGATGAAGCCTGGAAACTGCTCCTGATAAGCGTGAATGGCGGATCGCGCCTCTTCCAGCTTCACGTCTCGCGCGAACTGCACATGCGCTGCCACAGTGTGCCCATTCACTACAGGCACTCGGTGTACATGTACAATCACCTTGAAATCGGCGGCCTGCGTGGCAGAGCCCAGGATCTTTTTGATCTCTTCGCGGATCTTATCTTCCTCTCCGCCAATGTGGGGAATCACGTTGCCCAGAAGATCAAAACTCGGCACGCCAGGATACCCAGCGCCACTCAAGGCCTGGAGTGTGACCACGCTCACGCTTTCGATCTTCGCCATGCGGGTGAGAGGAGCGAGGGCGCCGGCGAGGAATACGGTGGAGCAGTTAGGATTCGTAACGATCCTGCCTTTTGTTTCCTGGCGTGAGAGAAGCTCGAGATGTGGAAGATTGATCTCCGGAATCAGCAGCGGCACCTGCTCGTGCATGCGGAAAGCAGAGGCATTCGAAAACACGAGATGGCCTCGGCGAGCGAGCTCAGGCTCGAATTCCTGTGCCTGATCCGCAGGAAGGGCCGAGATCACGAGGCGGCTCTTGATATCGAGCGCATGCTTCAGGGAAAGCGCGGCCACTCTGGCGGGGAGAGGAAATTCGTTCTTCCATTTTACGGCCTCACCATAAGCGCGGCCGGTGTTCTGGTCGGATGCCGAAACCTCTTCCACAACAAAGTGCGGGCTGGATTCGAGCATACTGATTACTTTTTGGCCAACGGGGCCCGTGCTGCCAAGCACGGCTACGGATAACTTTTGCGTAGACATCAGGGGGGCTGCCTCCAAAAAATCCAGGGGTATAGTGCTCACGAAGGGGAGGCTAAGGAAACGGCGTAGTCTGCCCCGCGACCATCGCGGAGAGATGCCGAATCAGGACGGGAATCATTCGCGACTTCCGCCCCAGAAGCCCTCCATAAGTTTTATTTTTAACCGCAAAGCGATCGAAAAATTCTTATGACAGCCTCGGGGATTTAACCCCGACAAGCCAATCCACGGTTCCTCTTCACGTTCTCCGTGGACTTCGGCAGCTCCTTCCTCCGGGAGTCATTCAGCGGGCGTGAACCCTCGCGACCCCTTCTGAAGAGCTGCTCCTCTTCTAGGCGGGTCAACCTATAGCTTGCATGGCTTGCATTTGCAAAGATTTGCGGATCATTTGTTTGGCATCCGCGTTGCTGAGGAAGCAACCGTTTCTCCTGCAGCAACGGATGTAAACCGCTCTACTATCAACGAAACTGCCGTCGAGGTAAAAACGAATTGGAGCAATTACTCCGGGGCAGTTTTACCCCAAACAGAAACCTAAAATTCGCAAAGGGCGGAACGGGGCGCGCCGAGTCCAACGACGAGATGAGCGAAAAGCCGAAGCCGCCCCACCAACTGGCGGGTTTGGATTTTTTCCAAGACCAAGGCGACGAGGAGGACCGGCCGTTCCGGTGGGCCGACGAGGCAACGATGGGATTGGGGAAAACGCCGAACCCGCCCCTACATTTTGAGCATTTTTTTGAACATCCCCATCTTCGAAAACTGCGCCATCATCTTCTGCGCATCTTCGAACTTGGAAACGAGGCGGTTTACGTCCGAAACTTGGGTGCCGCTTCCCTTCGCGATACGGAGGCGGCGCTGGCCGTTCAGGATCTTGTGGTTCCTTCGCTCCTTTTTTGTCATGGAGAGGATGATGGCTTCGGTTTTCTTCATTTCGCCTTCGGCGTCCACTCCTTGAAGCTGTGACAACATCTGGTTTCCGCCTGGAAGCATTTTCATGATGCCTTCCATAGAGCCCAGTTTCTTCATCATCTTCATCTGGCCGAGAAAGTCTTCGAGATTGAACTCACCCTTGCTCATCTTGCCCACTGAGGCGCGGGCGTCTTCCTCGCTGATCGCTTCCTGGGCTTTTTCCACTAGCGTGAGCACATCGCCCATATCCAGGATGCGAGAAGCAAGGCGATCTGGATGGAAGGGTTCGAGAGCGGAAATTCCCTCGCCCATTCCCATGAAAAGAATCGGAAGCCCTGTGAGAAACTTAATCGAAAGCGCGGCACCACCGCGAGCGTCACCATCGAGCTTGGTGAGCACCACGCCGCTAAGCTGGGTTTTGGCGTGAAAAGCCTGTGCCACGTTCACGGCATCCTGTCCGGTCATGGAGTCCGCCACAAAAATGGTGGCGAAAGGATCGAGAGCGGCACGCACTTCGGCCACTTCGGCCATGAGCTCCTCATCGATCGCGAGACGACCGGCGGTGTCCACGATCACTACGTCTACCACTCTCTTCTTGGCCTCCTCCATGGCGCTTTTCACGATTTCAGTGAGGCTCCTGGACAGGTCGGAATCGTAAAATCCGAGATCAGCCTGTTTGGCGAGAATGCGAAGCTGCTCTTTGGCCGCGGGCCGGCGAGGATCGCAGGGCACCAGCATCACCTGCTTCTTTTCTTTTTTCTTGTAGTAGAGGCCGAGCTTGGCCGCCGTAGTGGTTTTTCCGGACCCCTGCAGGCCCACCAGAAGCAGCGGAACAGGAGGCGCAGCGCGAAGCTCGAGACCTCCAATCACTTCCTTGCCACCGAGAAACTTCACCAGAGCGTCATAAACAATTTTTACAAACTGCTGGCCTGCATTCACGTTTTTGATGAGCTCTTGCCCAACCGCTTCTTTCTGAACTTGATCGAGAAACTCTTTCGTAACTTTGAAATGCACATCGGCTTCGAGCAGAGCCCGGCGGATTTCCTTCATCGCCTCCTGGAGGCTCTCTTCGGTGATACGGCCGTTCTTACCCAGGTTGCGGATGGGGCTGAGGATTCGCTCGCGTAAGTTATCGAACATGAGCGCACGATAGCGAAAGCATTGAGGAAAGGCCAGCCGTTTAGGGCTGTAAATATTTGATCTCAGAGGCCAATTTTCCGAGGAAATGTAAGCATTTTCCCTTAAATTTCCGAGGCTTTTTGTCCGATAAAGAACTAGGTAAACCTTAGAGGGCCTCCAGTGATTCCTCTGCGATTTCGTTCCCTTGGGGATCGAAAAAGTATAGCCGCTGTCTTTATCCTCGCCTGCGTGAGCACGCACGCGCACGGCAATGCGTCTACCGTGGAAGAGCTTCACACCAAACTGCTCGAAGATTGCGAAAAAGCTCTACCGGAAAATATGCGCATCTTCGAGGACAAAGACCGCGCCAATATGGTGGACAAATTCGACCCTCGCCTGCAGTGCCAAGCCAATAGCGGTGAAGAACAGGATTCTCACAACGCCCACATGGTTACCGCCGAAATCTGGAAAAAACGCCCGGCCTGGGTGTTTGCGGAGAAAAGGGAAGAAGCGGCCCGCCGGGTGGGAGCCTGCAAGAAAAATTACCAGGCGATCAAAGCAGCTCACGACTACTACTCCAAGCTTCGAAGCGACTACTGCAAAGCCCTGGAAACGAGAATGAACGCAGCGATCAGCAAGGGCGAGCCGTCAAAAAAGAATGAATGGCACTACAAGCTGGTGAAAGAGGTATTCGGCCAATATTCGAAGAAATCCAAGGAATTCTCTGGTGAGATGAAGCTCTACTTCAGCGCCACGGCGAAGGCGAGTGAAGAGGCGGCCAAGAAGTATGAGGCCGACCTCAAGATTCTCGACAGCGAATTCCGGGCTCACCCGCAGATCATGAGTTCGAAAACGGCCCCCACGACTCTCGAAGGGCATCCATTACTGAAGCCTGCCAATGGAAACCTCCAGACCAAATCACTGGTGGACTATTACTACGCCTTGCTTCCGGCTGAGGTGCAGGTAGCCGGTGCCCAGAGCGCTACTCCGATCACGGGGCGCGGGCGACTGATCACGGAGCAGGAAGAAGCCAAGAAAAGGGCACTCGCCTACCTCAGCGATCTTGAGTCTCTGCTGGCCGAAACCGGCCGCACCAACACAAGCGCGGAAGAACGCTGGGATTCGATGCTGGCCGGCATCGAAAAAAGCGGCCCGGCCGATGGCAAAGACGGTATCTCGAAAATCACTACCTATACTCCTGCCCTTACCCAAGGCACCAAACTGGCCGGAGATATGTTCGGCAGTCAGCAAGGACCGGCAGCGGCCGCAGCGATCACAGCTGCCTCCGGAACTCCCTCCCTTGCCGCTATCGGCGCCGCAGCGGCCGCCGGAGCCATGCTCTCCAGCAGCATCGGAGCTTCCTCTTCGGGCGGATCGCTGCCTGCGGCCCCCGTAATTCCCCAAGAGGCGGCAACGTCTTTTTCCCCTACTCCGGCAGCCAAGCTCGACGACGGGGCCAACGCGGGAGGCGCTTTGCCCGCGGTATCCAATGAGCTGCCGGCTACCAGCTACACGAGCGAAGGAGGAAAAGTAGACACCGCGGCCGCGCCGGCTTTCCCCGCCTTCGGAGCCGGGGAAGGAACGTCTCGTGCGATCGCTGGATCGAAGAAAGAGGGAAGAAATCCCTCGCAGGCCTCCAAGCCAGCCGACGTAGGATTGAGTGACGATGGATTCGCGAATTTCGGCTCCAGAGGAATGGATCCCAAGCCAGGCCCCAAAGGCGCGGCCACGAGCCCCGGCGCTGAAGTGGCCAACCTGCTTGGCCAGATGAAGGATCTTTTCAATTTCGATGAAGGCGCCCCCATGGGCGGTGCTCCCGGCAATATGGGAGCCGGCTACGCTCCGGAAGCGCCACTGGATCCGAATCTTGCGGGTGGAATGGAAAACGAGCCCGGATCGGAAGGCTTGGCAGGAGAGGAATCCTATACAGCCGAAAGCGGAGAAAGCGGCGAAGGAAGAACGGAAGTGCAAGGCACCCAATTCGGGAGAGTGGATACCTCACTCTTCAAACGCATAAGGCAACGCCACACCCGGTGCATGGAAAGAGGGCTGGTTCTTTATCAGCTCAGGGAGCGGGTGGAATGAGAACACGGCTCACTCTCCTTCTTATCTCAGGAATCGCGCTACCTGCCGTTGCGGCGGACCCGCCGCCTGCTGCCGAAAAGAACGATCAGGCGAAATCCATAGACGAGATCTGCAAAAGCAATCCTTTTGAGAAGATACCTGCGCCCAAAATTCCTGACACTCCTAAGCTGGATCCGACAACCGAGATAAAAGAAGGCCAGATCAAGGATATGCGGTTCGACAAGCACTGCAAGACCATCGACGGCAAGCCAAGCCCCCACTGCAATCACACCTTAGGCCAGGTGCTGGTGTCTTATTACCGTGGGAACCGGGTATATGTAAGCCAACTGAAAACCGCTTGCGATTCGTTCAAGATCGAGAACGAAGCCTGCAGCAAACAATCAGGATCGCGCGAATGTGCGGCAAAGCTTTATTCCTCACTGGGTAAAAAATTCGAAGAGCTGAAACAAACCCTGGATGACGACCTGAAAAAGCTCAGAATCGAGCAGGCCAAGCACCTGCAAGCCGCGAACAAGCTGCTTCCCAGGGTTCCTCGCACCGCGACCGGAGGAACAGCAGCACTTTCGGCTCAAGAGACGGCCGAGAAGAGGAAGAGAGCGAAAGACAAGATCGAGGGCGAAGCATCGACCGGCGGAAGCTCCGCTTTACGCTCCAATCAGAGAATTCATACCGACACTTGCGCCAATCTGGTGGGTGATCGTGAGTTCTGTGGCTACATTACCGCGGCAGCGGACGCGAAATTCTACGCTGTTAAGCTAAGTGATATAACGAAGCAAACCTCCACCGCGTCTATAGCCCTGAACTCCCTGGCTCAAAAATCGGGCGCCCCGGACAATACCGGCGGCGGTGGCGGAAGCACCACCAAGGACAATAAAGGCCTTCTCGATAGCGTGGGCGGCCTGGACGGAATCATGAAAATGGCCACGCTCGGTATGATGGGGGCAGGGCTATACTGCCAGGTATCCGGCCAATGCGGAAATCAGCAAAGCTCCGTCACCGATCCGAACGCCGCCGGTTCGCAAGGATTAGGCGCTACCTCTCCTACCCCGAGCTCCACCAATCCGGGATCCTCTTTGGGCGATAACGGGAACAAAGGTGGTTCCACCGCCGTTCCCGGAGCCACGTTCACCACGGCCACGGATACCTCCACTTCCAACGGATCTTTCGCCGGCCCCGGGGGAAGCGGTTTTTCAGCCGAGCCTCCCGATCAAGACGCCCTGAAGCCTTTCGAAGGAAATCTGAGCCGAGCTCCGGCTTCCGCAGCGGCGCCCGGCGGCAGTGGCGGTGGCGGTTCGGAAGGGGATTCCAGCGGTTCCAGCAGCACTTCCGAGGAAAAATCGGCAGGTAGCAACGCAGTAAATCCTGACGCCGGCGCCAGCGGCCTGATCTCCGGAGGGGGTGGCCTACCCGCTCACGGTGGTTTCAGTTTGAGCTCGAGCCCCGATGCACCCGCAGCGGACGCGGCCCTGAAAAGTATTCTGAACGGAGACGATATGCCGGGCGATCCCGGGCTGGCGTCCATCCTCGATGAAGCGGGAAGCGGTATGGAGGGCCCAACCGAACAAAGCGGAATCGACCTCCAGGACGCGGAATCGCTCTTCTTCCGGATCAAGGAAACCCACGTTCGGTGCGTGAAACGCGGCTGTGTAGGCCGGGAGGTTGGGGAAAAGATATGAGGGGAACAGGGGGAGGGAAAATGAGAAGGCTCAAGATGGCGGCCATCGCCTGCTGCCTAGCTTCCGGAACTTCCACGCCCGCGCTCTGCGCGCCCAAATCCGCGCCGCCGGCTCCTCGCACCACCGAGGAGTGCATGAACCAATGGAGAAGTTTGATGTCGGATCCCCGGCCCGACAATAAAGGCAACGGCCTGCCTCCGGACGAAATGTGCCAGAACAGCAAAAAACTTCCCGCCGATGAAGGACGTTGCAAGAAAATCATCGAAGAGGTGCTGAAAGCCTATACCGACGCGGAAACATCCGTGAAAAGCCTCTGTGCGCTAGTGCCGCGCGCCTACGAATCCCGATGCAATAACCAGGGAGACTGCCAGGCCGGTACTTCAGAATTCCAGAAGGAATACGCAGCCGCGATCGACCGCCACAACAAAAACGTGCGCAGCCTGATCACCCGTATGGACGAGATGGCGAAGCTCGGCCTGAATACCTCTGAGCAGTTTGCCCATGATCTTCAGGAAATGAAGAGCTCGATTGACTTTCGAATGAATACCGAAACCTCCCGCCGGCACGGTGGAGCCACGATCGCAGATGCCCTCAGAAATCATTCCGGCCAGGACGTGGAAACCGTGATGCGTATCCTCGATCACGCAAGAAAAACCTCCGAGATCAGCCAGGCCGAGATCGAGCAGACCATCAAGAGCCCCTATATCTTCGAAACCCTGCAGGCCTCAGCGGTGGCGCTCGACCAGAAACGCGATCTCGAGGCCTACTCCAGGAACCTGGCCCAGCAAAGCGCGGAAGCCCAGAGAATCAGTGCGGTGGCACAGTCGAGCACCAACGATATGAACTCCATCAACGGATCCACCGATGGCATCACACTTCCCTCGAGCTTGCCTGGCATGCCGACTGCCTCTCCAGGCGCTGTGGCCGGTGGCCTGGCGATTCCTGCTTATCAAGCCGGCGCGTTTCCTTCGGAAAACGAGATCGCGGCCCCTGGAACACGGGCAGGCAATGCCCTCGCCTCCACCCGAACCTATGGAGAGGGAGTGGGAGCACTCGGAGCAGGAACTTCCCTCAAGAGAAACGCCTCGGATGGTGCGACCGTAGCGCAAGCTAAAGCCGATTCTGCAAATGACGGATCCGCAGCGAGTTCGAACGCTCCTGGCACTGCGAAACCGAAAGAAAGCCTGCGCGAGGCACTTCGCCTTCGCATGGCGAAGAGAGGAAGCGCTTCCGGTGACGATTTTGGAGCCGAAGCCACATCGGGTTCGAAACGCAAGGGTGGCTATGCGCTCGGCCCGGATGGAAAACCTCTGGTGGGCGCCTCTGAGCTTGATCCAAACGATCCGAACGCCGGACGCATGCCTCCGATGATGATGCAAAACTCGGAAACGGAGGGCGCCGTGCGCGCCATGGTGGATGATTTCGAACGCAGCCTGGGCGGTGGCCGTGGTCCGGCGAGTGTGAGTGACGTTGCCAACGACATTCTGCCCAGCAATACCCCCTCGCTCTTTTTGCGCCTAAAGGAAGTTCACGTGCGCTGTGTGAAAAGGGGTTGCGTAGGCCAGACACGGGGAAAGGAAAGCATCTGATGCGAAACTTTAATTTTATGGCAGGCAGGTTATCCAGCTTCCCGCTTCTACTCGCAGGAGTTCTGGCGATTTCCTTTGTCGCCGTGGAATCTGAGAGTAATGCGCAGAAACCTGGCGGTTACGGACACCACGCTCACAAACATGGAAATAACAAGCGGGGCCCCTGCGAAAAAGGCCATTGGCATCGTTGCCGCGGCAAACACAGAAGAGGCACGGATGCGAAAAAAACCCGAGATGGCCTTCGCCATGGTCATGGTCATAAGGCAAAGGCCTGGGGTAACAAGTCCGGATCCTTCTGTGGCGGCCAAGGCGGATGCACGGGAGGCACGGGTTCCGGGTATCGCGGTTTGGCATCCAACTTGTACCAGGCGGCAAGCACCCTCACCGGTGAAATCCAAAAGCTCCAACAAACTCAACAGGAAATCGCTCAAGAGTCCGTGTCTGACCAGCCAGGCCCCGATAGCCAGGATGCACAGGGCTTCTATCAGGCCAGCGACGGCGGACAGTCTCGCTATGCGAAATACGAGGCATCGGACGGAGTAGTTCAAGAACAAGTAGAGCTCTATAACGATCTAGGCGACACCATCGGTGAACTCGAAGAAGAAGCCAATCGTTACCGTGAGCAGGCTGCCGAGATGGACCGAATGGCCGAGAAGTCGGAAAATAATACGGAGAATCTCGACACTCAAAACTCGCCCTATAGCGGATCCGGGAACAACCTCGCCTCCGGGATCACAGACAACAAGAGCGCCAAACTGACCAGCAATCCAAAGGCAAAGGAGTACGATCCGAAAATCAAGAGCTCCAAAGACGGCGATGGACTTGCATCGTCTGAATTCAACGACAAAACAAAATCGCTGTCGAGCATTTCTCTTCAGACCGACGCGCAATACCCCACGAAAGCCGTGGACAAGGCCGGCCTGATCGGCGGCCAGAACATGAGCGCCGCCAGCAGAGGCAGCTTGCGAGATGAGCTGCGCGCCCGGTTCAATCAGAAGTATGGCCGGGAGCCTTCGGAAGGCGAGCTGAACTCCCTTACCTCGCAGGCCGAAAAATCAGGTGCCTCCGCCAGAAGCGTGGTGAATGCCAGCAAAGAGGGAAAGCCAGGAGACCTTCCCGAGGCAGGTTCCGCTGAAGATGCCGTGGCCGCGTTCCAGGGCGGCCTGAGTGGAGCTTCGGTATCGCTCGCGGGTTCTGAAACCGATGCCTCAGTAAAGGCCATGCTCGAAGAGCTGAATGCTTCGGATCCGAATAAATCCCGCGGCCCGGCCTCTGTGCAGAGCTCAGGGATCGGAGCGGAGGATGGCCCTACTCTCTTCGAACGCAGCCACGCCGCGCACAAGCGCTGCCAGAAAAACGGATGCGTGAGCCAAAGGGAAGGCGCGGAAAGGGGTGAAGGATAAAAATGATTTTTGGCCGATTTTTAATCTTCGCTCTAGTTGCTCTGGCATGGTCGATTCAGGCCAGGCAGGCGCACGCGTGCGATTCCAATATGAAGTATAAGGAAGTAGATTGCGAACTTCCTGAAGCGGGAGACAGCCAGGAGTGCGCGGATTTTAAAGCGCTCATGCAAAAAGCCATCGACGATTACAAGGCCGACTGTCAGAAAGCCATACAAACTGCGGGGCAGAACGGGAAAAAATCCTGCC
>CAZTCD010000062.1:0-24263 GCA_964612065.1 uncultured Bdellovibrionales bacterium
CGATCACGAAATTGCTCTGGCCGTATCGAATTCCCACGTCAAACTGCTCCACGAGCTTGAGGAGCGAGTGGAATACATAGAAGTGCCAGGCATAGGGGCGCATCCGGTAGAGGGCGAAGGCGGTTACGATCGCCACCGTGGAGTGGGCTACGTTGTAGAAAGAAAAGAAAATCGAGGCCATCCGCTCCAAAGGGAGATTGTAAAAGGTGCCCAGGAGGGGAACGTAGGTGAGGGGAAAGCTCCATAGGATATAAGCCAGGCAGTTCACGAATCTGGGATTTCTGGCTTCGCTAAGGCGCATAGTTCCTTTTCGGAAGGGGTGTCCTCGCCGCTTAGTATAATCCGATGCGACGTTTGGGGTAGTGGTTAGCGGAAAGCGGGTATCCGGGCACCATTTCGCCTTAGCTTATATCATTTTAACGCACCGTGAATTGCGTTGATCACAGTCAGGAAACAGGCTGGGGCGTATTCATATATCTTATTGTTTTTATTAGTGTGTTTTATTTAATTTTAATATTGAACTAAAATAGTATGTTATTATATACTGCGTACGCTGCACTGCATTATTGTGATTGTGGAGTTCGTGTAGCGGCCGGGCACAGGCGATTGGTGCTTTCGGCAAAGTTGAGTTCCGTGAGGTGACCCTTGTTCCATCGCACACTGGTTTGTCTTCCAATTCGCCTTTCCTTTGCTGCCCTGGCTCTTAGCCTGGGGCTTTCTGAATATTGTATAGCCAAGGAAACCGCGAAAGTGCTCCCGAAAGGAATCCGGCGGTTCCGCGTGGTGGGCGTGATGACCGGGGATGTGAAAGACACCTTCAACGAGAACGGTGATCTTCAGGGCCTGAGCCACAGCTTGAACCGCTCGGTTAGCTTGGGCGACCTTCGTGCCAGCGCTCCTTCCGCCAAACAGGCGGAGATCGATCAGCTCGTAGGTGCTTTGAATGGCCTTCAGTCCGGCCTTGGCAACCAGCTGCTCGATTCGGGCGGCAACCTATACTCCGACTACACGATGAGCCAGCAGGTTTATATGCCTGCGTTTGAATATGGCGTAAGCGATAAGTTCAGCCTTGGCGTTCGGATCCCGATCGTAAAGAGAAGCGCCCGCATTTCCTTCAGTGCCAATCAGGGAGCCGCCGCCCGGCAAATCAAAGCGCAGGTGGGAAATCTGGATCCGAACCTTTCCGCCGGCCTGGAAACGCTCGCCAGTTTTGATACCGGCTTCTACGAATCCCAGATCTTTCTCAACAAAGGCTATGAACCACCGCGGGATTTCGTGAAGACCGAACTGGGCGATCTCGAGTTTGGCGGTAAACTGAACTTTCATAAATCTGAATATACGGCTTCCACGGTGCAGCTCGGATTTTGCGCTCCTACTGGAGCGAAGAGCAGCCTTAAGAATCCTTTTGATAAAGGAAACTCGCGGGAAACCTGGGGCATGGCAGGCCAATTTTTCCAGGAATTTTATCCCGCCCGCCCGCTCACTCTCGGTGGCTCTGCCAAATTAAGCGTGTTTCTCCCGGATACCAGGGAGCGTGCCGTGCCGAAAAACGAAGCGGACACCTTGCCAAGCCTGAGAGCTGAAGACGGCCAGGTTCAGCAGGTGAGACGGCTGAGGGGCTCGCAGATCGACGCCGAGCTCAGCGCCGGCCTGAAACTTTTCGGTGACGCAGTGGAAGTGTGGGGGGCTTACCAATACGCGCAGAAGTCAGCGGATTCCTATTCCGGCCCTGGCAACTTGTACTACACCGGGCTGGCAAAAAATTCCGATTGGGCCGCTTATACCGGTGAGGCCGGTATTGGCTACTCCACCATCCCGGCTTTCCGTAAAAAGAAATTCAGCCTGCCGCTCGAGCTCACTCTGCTTCACAGCAAAACAATCTCCGGGAGGAACACCCCTCTCACAAGTTACACCCGCATGGACCTGATGCTCTATTTCTGAGGAAGACCGATGAACAAGCCTATCCTCGCCCTTACGATCCTAAGCGCTCTGGCTTCCTGTGCCGAGCACAAGAGAAATGAACCTGTTCGCCATGTGCCGGAAGGAGCCGCTCCTGTTCTGGCTGCGCCCACAGCTTCTGATTTGAGCGAGCTGGTTCAGCCGTTGAAACCTCTTCTCGCGAGCGATACCGAGCAGACTGCCTGTGGCAGGCTAGAGAGCCTTGGCGCCGAATCGGCAAATGCCAGGGAGAAGTTCAGCTACCTGGGCGCGGCCAGTATGCTCAAGGATAAACCTTTCGGGCACGTGGAATTGAGAGAGAGTGTTTTCACCCAGCTGATCCTCGGGGAGAAGTTCGCCGTGGATAATTTTGATTCCTTCTATGAGAAGGCGGAGAAAGAATACCAGGCCGGGCGCCTCAGCTCCGTGAAGTGGTTCCTGCTCAAGATGATCAAAGCCACGGGCATTGGCAGGGAGAGCACGCTCTTTTCCGCTACGAACGATAAGCTGGCGGAGAAGTTCCCGGGTATTTTCGGGCAGAGCCAGAGCCTGGAGCAGAGCCTCCACTTTGGGCTGGCGCAGAAAGCAGCCGGGCGCCCGCTGAGAGCCGATGGGCCGGTGGCCAAGATTCTTACGGCGAAACTTCCCCTCTTCCCGGGCGACGGCAGCTGGCAGAGTTTTGCCGCCGCTTCCGGCGTTTCGATTTCCGCCGCCGCCAAGGCTTTCAGAGACGCAAGGGGTGCCTCGGATGCCGACATGGCCGAGCGCCTTTGTGCCACGGTATTGCTGCACCAGTCGTTCTCCCAGCTCCTCCGGATCAAAGGCCTGAGAGCTCCGGAAATTCACGTGGGGAATGGAAGCGCTCCGAGCCGGATCGAGAAACTATCCAGCTCCCATAAGGAATTTTCCAAGCGGATGGTTACCGGTGCCGCCTTTGATCTGAAAGCGCTCAAGCCGATTCTGCTCGAGAACGAAGCCATACGGAAATATGATCCTTCTCAGCCTGATCAGCCCATTTTGACTGTTACTTCCGGTGTACCGGGCAGCGACAAGGCGAAGGGCCCCGGAAGCCTGGAAGACTCTCTCGCTTTTATCGAGGCTCTGTTGTTTGCCTATGAAGCTACCAGCCCGGCCACTGAGCTTCTGGAAGGGCGTTATATCCTGGGAGATATTGCCGCGGAGGGGAGCTCCGCGCTTCTGCCCGCGGAGATGCATTCTCTGGCCCTCGGCCTGCTCACCATGCAGCTGAAAAACGTGGCAGGCCTGCACATCAAGGAAGTTTCCAAAACCGGCGCACTGAAAAAAGAAGGCGAAGCGGCGGCCGGAATCGCGCTCAGTGCCAGGCCCTTGGCTCCTGGTGATGCTTCTTCCACTGAAGTGCATCTGGCCGACGCAGTAAGATTGGCGAAGATCGCCCTGTTCTTCGAAAGCGCCCTGCTCCGGCTGGAGCAGAAGGATGCCACGGCCCTGAAGGCGATGAATGATTCCTATAGTGACGAGGTGCTCGGCACTCTTCGTGACCTGCGAAAAAAGCTGGCTCGCCTTAAATTTCCTTCGGTGCTATTGATCAGCCAGATGGCCACCGCCAAAGACGGCTGCTTCCCCACAATGGAGTGGAATTTGGAGACAGGAGAGCGCCGCCTACTGGGCGAATGTGCCAAAGAGGATAAGATGGCCGCGGCGGAAGTTTTTGAACTTCTGGGGCGTGATTCCCAATCCACTCTGCTCTTGAAGAAAGCTGAATTACTGAGGAAATAACCCGTGAAGACCCTGATTTTTGCGCTAGCGCTGATTTCTTTAACTCCGGCCTCCTTTGCCGCCCAAGTGGACTTTCTAGTGATGGATCCTGCGCGAGTACAATGCCGGGTTCTCACCGGAACGGAGTACAATTCCTTTCGGTGCGGAGTTTTCCACGACGGATTGGAAGTGCATGAAGGCCGATCTACCGGTGTGGTTACGGCTAACGGCGATTGCGTGAAATGCACCACTGTTCTGGATGAAGCAAAAAACTCTGGCCAGAAGGTGCGGATGCTGCGTGGCTACTATGGCAGCGGCATCGCCGACTGGCATTTGCCCCATTTTCTTTCCGTAATCGAAAGCCGAAGGTGCCTCCAGTAGCACCCTCGATGCTTCAGCGGGCTCTGCGGATAAAGCCGGTCTTTTCTTCTTTCAGCGTAATCGAGGGAAAACGGCGCATTTCTGCACGGAGGAGAACCATATTCTCCGGAGACCCGGTGATTTCCACGAACTTCAGTTTTTTGCCGGCCAGGGGAGATTCCTCTCGCACGCCTTCGATCGATAGGGAGAGGCGCTTGGTGATCTCCTCGATCTCGGGCAGGTGATTCGGGCCCACTTGCGCATTGAACTGCAGGGTGAGTTTGCTCATTCCCAGGTTTCTCCTTCTTCCGAAGTTTCACCGGCAACCGAAGCGCTCAGATTGGAATGCATTTCCGAAATCGCCTGGCCCCAGAACTGATTCAGGGCGCGGTGGAAATCATTTTGCTCATTTCGGGCCTGGCTTGGTTCGGCTGATTTTCCCGAACCACCTTTAGAGAAATTTTTCTTTTCGAGTGCACGTAGGAGTTTGTTCATGCTTCCATTCCTTCGGGAGCTTTTCGTCCCGACTAAAGAGTGTCCGGGAAGAGCGAGTCATAATTCTCCTCTCGCCGGGAATTTCCGCAACTTAGATCTTGTGGGGAATGAAATAAAAAACCGGGCCAAAAATTCTGCCAATGAATTCAACTAGCCAAATTCTGCCGTGTGGGAGGATTGGCGCTTATTCGCTTTCTTTTTTTTCCGCTGCCAGCTTTTTTAAGGCTTCTTCCACCGGAGTGCTCAGCTTTTTTTCCTGATTGCATTTGCGGCAAGCGGGAACCACGTTGCCTTTATTGCTTTGCCCGCCCCGGGCTACGGGAACGATATGATCCATGGTGAGCTCGGAGGCTTTGAATTTCTTGCCGCAATAATGGCAGAGGCCTTTGCCCAGGATGTTCTTCCACCATTGGGAAGCCTTGAGCTCCTGGGCCTTTTTGCGTTCCCGCGCTATATGGGCCTTATCGCCCGAGAGAAAATACCAATCGTCTGACATCTTTGCCTTTCGCGCTAAAGTATATATAGTGCGGGCGCGAGGAAAACAATGCGCTCGGCCGACTACCGATTCGACAATCAATACGGAGATTTCCGCACCACGGGCGAAAAGCCGGACGTGATCCGGAAGATGGATGCCCCTGGAGGCGTGGCGGATAGGCTGCGTGTGGTGGCCTTTGCGGAGCTGCAAGCGAGGGATCTTTTTCGCTATGGGGCCGAGCATTTTGCCGGTTCTATTCCGGAAGAATGGCGTACTTCCTGGCTCCGCTTTGCGGAGGTGGAGGATCTCCATGCCCAGCTTCTCCTGAGCCGGATGGCCGAACTGGGCCTTAACCCGGGCGAGAGAACGGTATCCGATAAGCTTTCGCGCCTCTGCCGGGCAGCCACGGACCCGGTAGTATTCCTCTTTCTACTGGCTAGCGCGGAAGAGAGGGGGATGGAGGCCGGGATGGTGCTGGGAACGAAAATGGAGCCTATCGATCCCGTTTCTGCTGCCCTTTTTGCCAGGATTGCGGCCGAGGAAGTGGAACATGTGGAATATGCCACTCGTTTTCTCGCTTCCTATGATCATCCAGGGCTGCAGGAGCAAGCCCGGCAGTTGGCAGCCCAGATCTGAATTGTTAGCATTTTCGCATGCTGTTGCGGAATAAGTGGTTTTGGCTGGTGATCTCCCTGTTTCTTACCGCCACCCTGGGGCTTTTTCTCGGGAAGGCGAAAGAAAAGGATTATCTGGCTTCCCTTTACGAGCGCCGGGATTTCACGCTGCTGGACGATAGCGGCGATTTTTTCAGCATCAGCAAGCTGCCAGAGCGCACTCTGGCCCTATTGGTGTTTACGCCGGATGGTATTCCGGTGAGCGCGGTGAAGCCTTTCGCGGATTTTTCATCCCGTCTGGATGAGCTGAAACAGATGGGGATTGAAGCCATCATGATCTCGCGCACGAATCGGGAGATAGTGAAGAACTTCAAAAAGGCGGCCCATTTCCCGAACCGCTTGCTGCTGGATATTGGGGGCACAGTGGGGCGCAATACAGGGATTTGGGAAGGATTCGGGGCCGTGCCCTATTGGGGTTATGCGCTGGTGAACAACCGGAATGAGGTGCTCTGGATGGGGCGCTCGGATTCAGTGATGAGCTTCGAAGAGCTCAAGAAGACACTTTTGGAGAATCGGTAAGGGCATCCGGACACTGCCTCTATTCCACTATTGATTTCAGATACAGCATCACCGCTTCGCGCTCTTCCGCGCTCAGGGGCGGGCGATTCAGCGGCATGCGTTTCTTGAGGGAAGCCTCTGGCGCGACCACTTTCCCCACTCGTCTCACGAGCGACTTGCGAGCCTTTATCGCATCTCGAAAGGGGAAGTGGGGGCCGACTGCTTTCCCCGAAGCGGGATCGTGGCAGGCTACGCATTTTTCGTGTTGAAGAATCAATCTTCCAGCCTTGAGCTTATCCGCCTTGAGCGCCTGATGAATTTCCCGGATCGCTTGCAGATCCTCTTGCAGAGGAACATTGGCCACGGGCCGCTCAGAATCTTTTAGCCAGGCATCCAGCAACTTCTCGTAAGCATCCAGCTCTTCGTTGGCTTTTGTGGTGAGATAAGCGCAAAGGTCTTTGTCAAAGCCCACCACCTTCGAGAAGCGGCCCTCGTATTCCTTGACGAAGGAGGGATGCAGCTCTTCGTTGAAGGTCTTGGAGTCGTAATAGGGGCTGGGGGCCAGTGCTTCGGAGAAGTTCATTACTCTTTTTTCCACGAGCTTTTTCAGCTTTGCGTCGGTCTTGGCCAGATCGTTCATGAGCTGCACTATTGCCAACGACGTGGTGTCTCCGCCGAACTCCTGCCCCGTGAAAGCCATGCCCGTGCGGCCGGCCTTGGTGATCACTTCCGTGCCTCCCGTATTTCCTTCCGGAATACCGAAGAACTCCAGATAGGTAAGGGTGTTTTGTTTGTCGTAGAAAAATTTCACCGACGAAACATCCGCGCTGGAATATTCGGGAGATTCTCTGTTTGCGAAGATCTTCTCCACATACTGCGCGCTCGTACCGCTGAAGTTGGCTGGAGGCACGATCGCGGAATCCCGCATCAGCAGATTTTTCAGCCGGTCTTTGAGTGCCGCGGGGGCGGGGCTGTTGATGCAGCGGTTCTGGCGGATCAAATTGTACTGCAGCTGAGGATAAAGCGGAGAGCTTTGCACCACATTGGCCACCTGGCGGCTGTTGTGGAAGCTCACCATGGCAGTAAAGCGGGTGTTCGGCATGCGCTTCATGGCGCGGGCTTTTTTGTTCGCATAATAGGGCCAGGCCGGATTGGCGGGATCCCATTTCAAGTCCTTGAAGCGGGGATTTTTCTTCGCGGATTTCAGGAAGGCCAGGCACTCTTCGTCGGCGCTATCGTCTTTTGCCCCGCAGCTGTGAGGCCAATCATTATAGGCCGGCCAGATCATTCTTGCCGGATCTCCGTGGCAGGCGAGGCAGCTCTGCAGGTGCTCTTTTTCCCTGGAGCCGAAATCGGAGGAAATTACGGGCGCTCCTTTGGATTCGGGAAAGGAGATTTCGTGCAGCTGGATTTTGCCTGAAATCGTAACCTCGATGATCTCCAGGCTGCGCCCACCGGGCTTCTTGGGATCATCGCCATGGGCGATCACCAGCCGGCCATCGGGAGTAAAGCGAATCGCGCGGGTGCCTTTTTGGATGCGGTTTTGGGGCTTGAGGCGAAAGGTGATGTGGGACTGCAAATCGGCAGGAAGGGCAGCCGTGACCTCTTCCACCGATTGGAGATTCTTTCCTTTGATCAGCTCTACCAGATCTTCATAGGTAAAGCCGGCCCGGGCGGCGGGGGGCAGGAAAGCAGCGATGAAGAGGGCGAATAGGTAAGTTAAGGGCCTGCGCATGCTCGGGCAAATTCCTCTGCGAATTCCTCCCTGATTTTACCCTTTGGGGCGGGGGAAATGCATCTTTATATGGAACCGGCCCGAAGCAGAATCAGTCGCTGAACTTCACCGAGCTTTTGGAATGAGTTACACGCACCACGGTGTGGATATTTCCGCGCACGTTGAAATCGGCCACCACTTCGATCTCGGCGGGATCGAGGAGCTCGATCAGGTCATCGGCGATGATGTTGGTAACGTCTTCGTGGAACACGCCCTGATCCCGGAATTTATTGATATAGAGCTTCAAGCTTTTAAGCTCCACGCACCATTCGTCGGGTACGTATTTGATAAAGATCGTGGCGAAATCGGGGAATCCGGTTTTCGGGCAGAGGCAGGTGAACTCAGGGCAGGTGAATTCCACTTCATAGCGGCGCTTGCGGGTGCGGTTGGGAAAGCGCTCGAGCTCGGCTTCCCGGATCATGCGGGCGCCGCGTTTTTCTTCGGATTTTTTGGATTTTTTGGCCATGGGGCCTTGTAGCGGATTCGGGGCGGGGGCGCAAGAGGTGTGGCGGGCCGCCCATCCTTGGGCAGCTTCCACTGTGGGTTGATGTTTAGGGTACAGCTATGGCGGTTTGTCGCGTTTCTGCAATTTGACTCCTCCTTTCCGGTTGGCTCAGAGCTTCTGGGGGGAAGCCCGGGTTAAGCAGCGATACATACCTGATTCTTGCCGGCATGCTTGGCTTGGTAGAGGGCTTGGTCCGCCATTCCCACCATTTTGCGGACTTCCCAGTCAGCGGCTCGCGCGGTGGCAACTCCAACACTCACAGTAACGTTCACTTCTCGCTGAATTTGTCGGCGGAGGGCCTCGGCCAGAACGGCGGTGCGCTCCTTGCTGGCGGCAAAAGCCACCACGAACTCTTCGCCTCCGAAGCGGCCGGTTTCGGCTCCGGCCTTCAGGCAGCGCTGGATCACGCGGCTCACGCGCTGGAGCACATGATCGCCTACTACATGGCCTTCGGTGTCGTTGATGCTCTTGAAGTTGTCGATATCGAGGATGATCACGCTCACATCGCCTCCGCGGGCGCTCACCATCGAATCAAGGCGGCGGAAGAACTCATTGCGGCGAAGGAGGCCGGTGAGATCGTCGTTGTGCACGCGATGGCGGAGCTTTTGCAGCATTTCCATCATGCGGGAAACATCGCCTTCGAGGGTTTCGAGAAGGGCGCCGGCGTCTTGCTGAGGGCTAGCCTGGGCAGCTTCTTCGGTGGTGCTGCCATCTCGATGGGCGCGGCGTTGGTTTTTAAGAATTGCGTGGCTCATGCAGAGATGTAGTGCGAGCGAGAGGCCAAGGGAAATTCTTCAATGGTTTCAAGGCAAGTGAATGGCCCTGTATCCGCGCGGATACAGTTTCTGCCCGAATTTCACCGTTTGGCGGGAGACGGGTGTGCCTGCGCGGAGAGGGATTTCCACATTCGGAGTGGATGGAATGTGGAAGAGCGCTGCGTGAGCGCAGGGCGGCGGCTGCGCGCTTCGATTGCACTGCTAATTTGAGGAAGTTCCAAGCTAGTTATCCACAAAATATAAACAAGAAATGTTTATAAAATGGACGAAAGTAATAATCGATGGAAGGAGAGGGCTTAATTCCTTTGTTTCAGGAGGGAAATTAGAGAGAAGCGGATGAATTTTAAGAGGAAGAAGTTACTGACAGGTTCTTCGCCCGTGCTTCTCCAGCTGGGCCCGGATTTCGGGTAATAAGAAATTCGCGAGAAACTCATGCCCGCGCGCATTGGGATGATTCTCGTCCTGGAAAAAGAGCGTCCATTGCCTGGCCAGCGGGCCAGCCCTGTGATCTTTTGCTTCTTTTTTCATCGCCGCTTCCAAGGCCGGCCAAGGATCCAGCGTCACCACGCCTTCATTAGCTAATTTCTTATGCAGAAGCTCCAGGCCGGCCGAAAGCTCGTTGCTGGGCTCCAGCAACTGAAAAGACGAGGGGGAAAGAAAGACCACACACGGCACTTTTTGCAAGCGGCAAACCGCCCCCATGCCGGAGATCCAGTAGTCGAACTCTTTCCATGCCTCCTGGCTGGCGGGAAACTCCGGATGCTCCAGCACTAGCCGGGCTTTATAAAGTTCCTGTCTGGCCGCCAGCGCCTTCTGTTCTTCGTCGCCGAAGCTTTGCATCCGGTTCCCGGAAATCAGGTCCGAGACGAGGTCGTACATTCGAAGCTGGCCGCGGAACAGAAAGTGAAGGCCGCCGGGGTCTGGCACTCGATGGTAGTCCACTCCTACGCCGCCCAGACGCCGCAGGTAGTGAAAGGGCTCCACTAGATCATTGGCTTGCAGCTGAAGGAGCACGAGATCTGGGCATTGGAGCATGCTGGCTTGCAGGTCATAGTAATACTGGAAAGGGGAATAGCCCGGCACCGCATAGTTTAAGAGCTCGGCGGACAGCTCCTTTTCCAGCAAAGCGCCGAAAGACGATTGCTGGGGAACATGAGCTCCGAAACTCACAGAATCACCGATGAGCGCAATGCGAGGGCCTTCTTTCTCGGGCGGATAAACTCTCCCGATTCTATGCTCGGCATTCGTGGTGAAGGGCAGAGATTCAAAAACTCCTCTCAGATCGGCTTTCCAGCGGTAGGACTTATCTGGATCGTATTCGAAATGCCAGTCGCCCACTCCCGGCTTCGCGGGGTGATAAAAAATGCGCAAACCCAGCTCCACGATAAGGAGAGGGAGCAGGAGCAGGAAGGCTCGCGAAATCCATTCAAATGGCATGCGCCGCATGGCCTGGATCATACATCAAAAAGAAAACGCCGCCATCCAGTGAAGGAGGGCGGCGCTGAATTCGAAGCGGCCTGGAGGGATCAGGCTACTTTCGTAGGAGCCACAGGGACTGCCACGGTGTTGGAACGGTATTCCTCCGCGTGCAGGCCATGCTTCTTGAGGAGACGGCAGAGGTTAGGCCGGCTTACCTTCATGAAGCGCGAGAGGGCCGATACGTTGCCGTGGAAGTGAACCAGCTGCTGCTGGAGGTACTCTTTCTCCATGCTTTGCATATAGCTCTTCTTCCAGGAGTGATATGGCATACCCGCCGTGCTGGTGCTCGGAGCCGGAGCCGTTGCCACGGCCGTTTGCACAGGCACTGAACCGTCGTTCGACGAAGCCAGGGTGAGAGCGGCGGCCTTGCGAAGCGGAGTAGCGTGAGCCACACCCAGAGCGTTCGCTACGGCCTCGGCCGTTACTACGGGCCCCTGTGCTAGCAGGGCTGCGCGCTGGATCACGCTCTTCAATTCGCGAAGGTTGCCTGGCCAGTCGTAGTTCTGGAGGATGGGGAAGCAATCCGAGAGGAATTCTCTTGGAGCCTTACCGCCGCCGATGCCTTTGGTCACCTGGCTGAGTAGCGCCTTGGAGTAGAACTGGATATCGTCCATGCGCTCGCGGAGGGCCGGGAGCTGGATCTGCACGGTATTGAGGCGGTAGAAGAGATCTTCGCGGAAGGTTTTATCGGCGGAAGCCTTGCGGAGATCTTTGTTGGTGGCGGCCACGATGCGCACGTCCACTTTCACTTCTTCCGAGCCACCTACGCGGCGGAAGCTTTTCTCCTGAAGAGCGCGGAGAAGCTTGCTCTGCATGCTGAGCGGAAGCTCGCCGATCTCATCGAGGAAAAGCGTGCCGCCATCAGCCAGCTCGAACACACCGAGCTTGCGGGAATTCGCGCCGGTGAAGGCGCCTTTCTCGTGGCCGAAGAGCTCGCTTTCGATCAGAGTTTCCGGAAGGGCGCCGCAATTTACCGGCACCCAAGGACCCTTCGATCGCGCACTCATTTCATGAATGATACGAGCGGCAACTTCTTTCCCTGATCCAGAGGGGCCGGTAATCAGAACGCCTACATCGTTGCCGAGGGGGCTCTTCAGAAGCTGGGTGATGGTTTCACGCACGGGCTTCATGGAAGGGCTGCTACCAAGCATATCGATGGTGAATTCGCTCTTGGTTCCCTCGTGCTGGATGCGGTGAACCAGTTCGGTGCGGGCTTCGAGGCGCTCGCTGAGCTTTTCGTTGGCCACGGCCAGATCGGCCGAGAGCTTGCGGTTTTCCGCCTGCATTGCGCTGCTTTTGATCGCGGCTTCGAAGCGGTGGTTGAAATCATTCATATCGAAGGGCTTCTCGAGATAGTCGAAGGCGCCCATGCGGAGGGACTCAATGGCGGCGCTCTTTTCTCCGTGTCCGGTTATGTAGATGATCGGAGGGAGATCCTTATGCTTGGCCTTGAGCTGTTCCCACATCTGGAAACCGGTCATGCGCGGCATCTTGATGTCGGAGATGATCACGGCAGGCTGGAAAACAGGGAAAACATCGCATGCGCGATATCCGTCTTCCACGCAAACCACCTCGTGTCCCTGCCTTTGGAGCGAGGAGCTGAGGAGTTTACGTATTGTTTCTTCGTCGTCAACAATGAGTACTTTGGCCATCTTCTTTATCCCTCTTTCTGTTCGGACCCCTGGGTATGCAAAGTTCGGTAATCTACGGGCAAAGTTAAGAGAAAAGAGGCGCCTTTGCCCGGTGCGCTCTCGATCATCATGGAACCGTGTATCTTGGAAAGAATTCCGTAGGAAACGCTCAAGCCGAGACCGGTTCCCTTGCCCACTTCCTTGGTGGTGTAGAAAGGCTCTAGCGCCTTACTCTTGGTCTCGTTGCTCATGCCCACGCCATCATCGCGGAAGCCCACCTCGATGAAGCGGTTTCTATCGCTCGATTTGCGGCGCAGGTTGATTTCGATCTTGCCGGAGCCGCGGGCGGTTGCCTCTATGGCATCGCGGGCGTTGGTGGCCAGGTTGATAAACACTTGCTCGAGCTGGAAGGGATTGCAGTAAATCTTGGGCATGTTCTCTTCCACTTGAATGGAAACTTCGATGCCCCGGCTCTTGAACTGCTGATCCAGCAGCTTGAGCGACTCCTCGATCACGCCCTGCACTTCGATATCCTGAAAATCTTCTACCGATCTGCGGGTGAACTCTCGCAGCTGCTGGATGATTTTCTTCATCCGCACGGCATTGTGGGTAACCTCTTTCACGAAATCGAGAGCCTCGGGATCAGGAAATTTTTCCTTGATGATGCGTTCGAGCTCCTGGCCGAATCCCATAAGCCCGGTGAGAGGCTGGTTCAGTTCATGAGCCACTCCGGCAGCCAGCTCACCCAAAGCCGCGAGCTTGCCCGCTTGCACCAGGGCTTCCTGCGCGCTCTTGAGCTCCATATGGGCGCGTTCGAGCTCTTCATAGGCGGATTTCAGCTCCCAGTGCTTGGCGAGGAGATCGCGCTCCATGCTCTTCTTGGCGCCCATATCGTGGAGAATGCAGAAGGCCACGTTGCCGGCGCGGGTGCGGGCGGCTTCGATGGTTTTTACAGAGAGCGTGGCGAAGGCAAGGTAGCCGTCTTTTTTTAGAAGGGCCATGTCTTCGTAGAAGCCGGAATGGGTGAGCATCTCCAGAGAAAAGAAAGCAGAGCGCACTTTCTGGGCGCGGCTTTCGGAGGGATCCGGGAACAGTCGAGATACCTCGGTGCCGTCCAGTTCGGAACGGAGGTAGCCAGTTAGCTCCTGCAGCCTGCGATTGGCTGAGAGGATTTTTCCGGAATCGCGATCCACGAGCAGAATGCCGTCGTTCGCTTCTTCGAAAAGCAGCTCGAAAAAAGTTTCCTGGCCGGCCGCCACAGAAGGCGCAGAGCCTTTTTCGCCCTCGATCAGTGTGAGAGCGGGTTTCTGAGCGAGCTTCTTGGCTGCCGTCATGCCGCGCTCCTCAGGAAGGCGGAGGCGTCGTCGATATTTTTCTGCGCGCGCTCCACGAGATTGGGGATATCGTTTTCGGTGAGGCCAAGGGGCTTCAGAATGTCTTCGTTCACGTTTCCGCCGGAGGCATCGCCGGAATATCCGATGTTTTCTTTCACCACGATCTGATTGGCGAGAGCCACGGTTTGCACTACGGGCTTGATGGAGTCGAGGATGGTTTCCATCTTCGAAACATCCACGTGGTGGTAGCGAACGCTCATGCGGATCACCATCGGCAGGCGCCATTTGTCGGCGATGAATTCACCCAGGTAGCCGTGGGTTGGAACCTCGAGGCGGCGTTCGGCTTCGTAAAAGCTCATTTTGTTTTTCTCGGCAAACTCCACCACGCGAAAGAATTCATCGGGCGCGATTCGCAGGAGCACGATCTTGCCGATGTCGTGGAGAAGGCCGCAGGTGAAGCATTCCTCGGGCTTCTTGTAGCCGATTTTCTTGGCGATCACTTCGCTGGTAACAGCGGTGCCGAGGGCGTGCTTCCAGAAGGCCTGGAGTGAGAAGCGGGTGTTCTTGCTGCCCTCGAAGGCGGAGATCACAGAGATGCTGAGTACGAGTTGGGCAAGGGTGTTGAAGCCGAGGTAAGCAAGGGCGCGTTTCACATCGGTAACTTCGCCCGGGATTCCGTAGTAGGGCGAGTTGATGAGCTTCAGCACCTTCGCGGTGAGCACTTGATCCTTTTTCAGCACCTCGGCGATATCGCCGGAGCTGGAGTTGGGATCGTTGATAAGCTCAGTTACCCGCGTGGCCACGATGGGCAGGGTGGGTATATCGTTGAGCTTCTCGAGAATCGGTTTCCAGCGCTCAATTCGTTCGTTGGAGGGAGTATCATTCATGACCCTTATGTATCGGCCGGGAGACGGAGGAAGTTGAGGGCCGGTGGAGCGATTTGGACCTCTTGGTGAGGGTGGGCAAGTGCCTGAAAGTAATAAGGAATAAAATCGTTCAAGGACTCGACTTTTGCACTAAAGGCTTGAATTCTCAGGGACGGGAAAGGGCTTTCGTGATCAAATTAAATAGATCTAGTGGTTTGGGCGATGGGGGTTCACTCAGGAAATAGTGCTGTTGCGCTTTCGATTCGCAGATGCATTGTTTTCAGATCAGATGTGAGGGCAAATGAAGTATCTTTTTTTATCCATGGTCCTGGCTTTAGGCGGTACGGCTACTGCCCAGGGAGATTCCCAGCTGGATTACTGCAATGAGGAGTTGCCCAAGCTGTTCAAGGAAGACACGAGTTGGGTAGATAAGCTCAAAAAGATCGATAAACTCGCACGGGACGACCACCGCAAGTTTCAGAAAGTTAAGAGCTCGCTGAAGGGGGCCGTGCCTGAACTGGATCGCCTCAGTGCGCAGCCTGATTCCGAAAGGAATGATTATAATCTCGTTATCAATGGATACTTTGTGAAGCAGTATGACCAAGAGATTGATCCTAATGAGCAGGGATCAGTTTCGGACAATATAAAGGAATACTTTCAAGATAAGATGGTGGCCGGAAAGTTCGTGGCTGCGGGCAGGAGTGGGAACTTCGCCCAAGAGGGGGCGAAGGTGGCCAAAGAGACCAATTCTCCGAATTTTTTTCGAGCCTTACAGACCTCCGCTGATGTGGGCGCGGACGCAGAACTTCAGATTTCGACGAGTCGAATCGGAAGCACTTCCGATGGAGCGAAGCTCGCCGGCCGGGCTCAGAAGAATACCTATCTGGGAAATCTTGAGCGTGGGCGATGGAAGCTTGAAGAAAACAGGATATCATTTCAAAAAATGATCAAGCGCCAAAGCGTGGAGAAAAGCACTGTAAAAGGCTCGATGATGGCTCTAATAAACCACTACCATTTTGCGGAAAGGGCCATCAAAGAATCCATAACTGCGTTTCGGGCCCTAGGACTGATCCATCAGAAAAAAGCAGTATGCATGAGAGCCATGAAGCGCGCTGGTGAGGATGTAGAGCAGAGAATGAAGTCTTTGGGCCAGTAATGGAGCCTCGAGTTCCGTTCCATTCAGGCCGCCTCGGCCCCAAGCACCTTAAGCGCCCGTTTTGCCACGGCCTCTCCAGCCTCTTGCTCTTCCCAAACTACTTCGTCGGCACCCAAGGCCACCAGCGAATCGCGATCGCTCTGGTAGCGCACGCGAAGCACGATGGGGAGCGAAGGCCGTTCCCGCTTCACTTTGCGCACCAGTGCCCGGATCGCCTGAGGATCAGGAATGGTCACGATTAACATCGCGGCATTCTGGAGTCCCGCGGCCTCAAGCACGATGGTAGAGGAAGAATCGCCATATACAGCATGTTGCTTCTGCGCTTTCAGCGCCTGCACCTGGCGGTAATTCAAATCCACAATCACCACATTGTGCCCAAGCTCCTGCACTCTTTTCGAAACGATCGCGCCCGTGGGGCCATAGCCGCAAAGGATTACGTGTTTTTCCAGAAGGCTCTCTCCGCCCTGATCCAAGTGTGATCCTGCAGAAGCCTTGCTTGCCTCGCGCACCACCCATCTGCTTTTGTTCACGAAGGCGAAAGCTTTCTTCAGGCGCGGATACAGCTTCAGAAGATAAGGCGTGGCGATGATCGAGAGGATCGAGATGCCGAGAAGGCGTTGGTAAGAGGAATCCGACATGATGTTGTGTTTCTTCGCCGCCACCAGGATCAGGAATCCGAATTCGCTGATCTGCGCGAGAGAAAGTGCGACATAAACAGATATTTTATTCGGATATCGGAACAGAAAGCAGAGCCCCAGGATCACGAAAAACTTCACCACGATCACGAGCGCCAAACCGAGAGTGAACACATTCCACTTCTCCAGGAAATAGCTGAAGTTCAGGAGCATGCCCACGCTCACGAAGAACACGGCGCTGAAAGAATCTTTGAGCGGCAGCACTTCCGTGGCAGCCTGATGGCCGAAATCGCTTTCACTCACGATCAGGCCGGCGAGGAAGGCGCCCAGCGCGAGAGAAAGGCCAGCCTTTCCCGTGATGGCGGCGATGGCGAGCGTGATCGAGAGCACGGAGAGGGAGAAAAGCTCTTTGTTGTGCGTATGGGCTACGAAGCGCAGCAGGTGGGGCACCAGGAAGCGCCCGAGCAGGTAGAGGGCCGCGAAGAATCCAAAAAGGCGGCCGAGTAGCAGCGCAATCTCACCTAAGCGATCGCTTGTGGATGTTTCCACTCCGTGCGCGGCGAGAAGGGGCAGCAGCACAAGAATAGGGATTGAAATCAAATCCTGAAACAACAGGATCCCTGTGCTCACATTTCCATGGGGGGATCCTACTTCGCCCCGGTCTGCCAGCATTTTGAGCACCACCACAGTGGAAGAGAGCCCGGTTACCAGCCCCCATACTGTGGCTTCCGGAATCGACCATTTGAACACGCCTGCCAGCGCGAGGCAGAGCGTGGTGGTGGCTGCCACGGCGAGCGAGCCTCCGAAAATAGCCACATTTTTCACCCGCATCAGCTGGGCTACGGAAAGTTCCACGCCGATCGTAAACATCAGAAGACCGATCCCGATCTCGGCCAGCAGTTCCACGTTCTCGTAGGGCACCAGCTGCAGGCCGGAGGGACCGATCAGCATTCCTCCTAGCAGGTATCCGATGATGTTGGGCTGCTTGAGGCGTGCAAGCAGCGTGGCGCTAACGAGCGCGGCCGCAAACACGTACAAGACGGAAATGAGGGGCGAGCCGTGGTGCATCGCCTTCTGTTCGGTAGATTGTCGTCGAAGATCAAGAGGGTGAGCGAGCTTTTTGGCTCATTCTGATCATTCGATTAGCGTGTATTTACTCTCCGCGCTTGCCGAAGAGAGCCGTAACCTTGGAGCTGATCTTTTTGATGATAGCCGGGGCCGCTTTTTTATCGCGGGATTTGCCGTCGGCCGAAGAAACCTTGCCGTTGTATTCGCTCATCACCTGGCGGAACTCCGCTTCGGTGCGGTTCTTGGGCTTGCCAGTGCGCATATCGTAGATCACCGGATTGCCCACGAGAGGCGAGGGTAGGGTGGAAGGATCCACTGCAGGTTCCCTCGGCTCGCGATGATCGTCTCTGCCGCCTCTTCGTCCATGGCCACGATCTCGATCTCTGCCGCGGCCTCTTCCGCGATCACGATCGCCTCTATCGCCACGATCTCCTCTAGGGCCGCGGTCACCGCGCTCGCCTCGCTCGGGGCGGGAATGGCGTTCGGGGGGGTCGTTGCGCTCTTCCTGCACACCTACGCCGCGGTCTTCGCGGGCGGATTCTGAGGGAATGGCCGCTTCGCTGCTCGCAGTGGATTCGTCATGAGCTAAAGGCGCCGGCTCTTGTTCGCCACGGGCTTCGCGTGGAGGCCGCGGGCCTCGAGGGCCACGCTCGGATCTAGCTCCACGATCGCCTCTATCGCCTCTGGGGCCGCGGTCACGGCCTCCACGATCGCGTCCGCCGCGGTCTCTTCGGCCGCGCTCACCACGCCCGCTGGAGCTTCCGGCTTCAGCGCCTTCCTCTTCGTCGGAAAATTCGCGTTCGTCATTGCGGCCGGGTATCTTGATGTCTTTGGGCAATTCGTTCTCCTCGAGCCATTCCACCGGGATTTTGTCTCCCAGGAATTCCTCGATCCTCATCTGGTTGTAAGCGTCTTCGGAGGAGCAGATAGCCACGGCGATGCCGTCTTTGCCTGCGCGGGCCGTGCGGCCGATCCGGTGCACATAGGTGGCGGCTTCCTCAGGAAGGTGCCAGTTCACTACGAGCGAGATATTGTCCACATCGAGGCCGCGGGAGGCCACATCGGTGGCCACGAGGGCGCGGAACTTGCCCTGCTTGAAGCCTGAAATGATTTTATTGCGCCTCTCCTGCCGGAGCATCGAAGAAAGGCCTTGGGCCGGAATGCCGTTCCGGGAAAGAAGCGCAGCCACCCAGGGCACCCGCTCTTTGTAATTCACGAACACGATGATCGTGCCTTCTTCGCCTGCGTAGCGCTTGCATACTGCCAGCAGAGCCGGTGCTTTTTCGCGGTCGCCCACGTGGTAGAGCACCTGCTTGATCTTGTCGGCCGTGAGCATATCGCGGGAAACGTTGATTTCCTGCGGATTGGCTCCGTATTCGTAAACCATGTTCAGCACGGAGAAGTTCATCGTGGCGCTGAAGAGAAGGATCTGGCGCTTCGGGTTCACCTTCTTGAGCACGTAGTGCATATCGTCGATGAAGCCCATGTCGAACATGCGATCGGCTTCGTCGAAAATCAAGAGGTCCACGTTCTGGAGCGGAAGCGCTTTCTCTTTGAAGAGATCGATCACGCGGCCGGGGGTGCCGGTAATCAGGCGGGCGCCATTTTTCAGCGCGGCGATCTGGTCTTCGGAGCTCATTCCACCCACCACGCTTACGGTGGTGATGCCGAGGTCTTTGGCGATTTTTTTTGCTTCCTGTTCGATCTGCAAGGCCAGCTCTCGGGTGGGAGCCAGGCAGAGGGCGATGCGATCGGGAGGAAGAGTGGTGAGGCGGTGAAGGGTGGGAATCAGGAAGGCAGCGGTTTTGCCGGTGCCAGTGCGGGAAAGGCCGGATACGTCCTGCCCGCCGAGAGCGAGAGGCATGATCTGGGATTGAATGTCGGTGGGATTTTCGTATCCCATTTCGGCGAGGTTATTGAGCAGAGTTGGGTGAAGCTCAAAATCTTTAAAAGCCATCTACAAACCACCTGAACTAGCGCAATGCATTAGGCCCATCATTAGGCTTGCAACGCTTAGGGAATCAGGTTTTTCTGTAGCACAAATCCCCCCCTAGCGGGAGGGTAGATGAGGAAAAGGTATGGCGATTCGCGCATTGAACGAGAGTGAAATTGCACAGGAAATGAAAAATGCGCCGCTCTGGGCCCGGGAAGGGAAGGAGATCGTGCGAAAGTTCGAGTTCCGGAACTTTCTGGAATCGATCGGTTTTGTGAACGCCATCGCCGTGGCGGCTGAAAAGGCCGACCACCATCCCGATATCCTGGTGCAGTATTCCAAGGTGACCTTGCGGCTAAGCACCCATGATTGCGACGGGCTTTCCTCTCGGGATTTCGCCCTGGCCAAGGTGGCCGATGGGCTAGCCTCTAAATGAGCTCTCGCTCCTCCGCCCTCAAGGCCGGCCGCTCCGTTCTTCTTTTTCTCACTCTCATCAATCTTTTCAACTATCTAGACCGCTACATCCTGCTGGCGCTTGGGCCGGCCATCCAAAAAGAGCTCGGCTTCGACGACATCAAGATGGGAGCACTGGCTTCCACCTTCCTGGTGTCTTATTTCCTCTTATCGCCCCTTTTTGGGCTCCTGGGCGACCGCTACCATCGCCTCCGGCTGATGAGCGTTGGGGTGGGGGTGTGGAGCCTGGCCACGGCCCTTTGCGGCCTTGGGCGTACGGCGAACCAGCTCATTGGGGCCCGGATTTTCGTGGGGGCCGGGGAGGCGGCTTATGGCTCGATCAGCCCTTCGGTGCTGAGAGACCTCTTCCCCAAAGAGATCAGCGGGAAAGTTTTCTCCATTTTCTTCATGGCAATTCCCGTGGGATCGGCCTTGGGCTTTCTTCTTGGGGGAGTGCTGGAGAAGACAATCGGCTGGCGCTCGGCCTTCTTTGTGGCCGGACTTCCTGGAGTATTGCTTGCCCTGGGGCTGCTCTTTCTGCGGGAGCCGAAAAGAGGGGCTCATGATGAGGATTATGGAGAGGAGCCTCATCAGCCGCTGAAGGCGATGCTGCTCTCCCTCTGGAGAAACAAGGAATACACCCTCACGGTGGCCGGCTACACCGCTTACACCTTCGTGGTAGGTGGAATTGCGGTTTGGATTCCCCACTATATCGTGCGCTTTCTTGGCGTGCCTGCTGCTGAAGGAAATATCGTGTTCGGAGGCATCACCGTGGTGGCCGGTTTCCTCGGAACTGTGGTGGGAGGAGCCTGGGCTGATCGCTGGCAGGCCAGATCCGCTGATGCCTATCTGAAGCTTTCCGCGCTTTCGATGCTGGCCGCGGTTCCTGTTTACTTTTTGGTGCTGGGAGTGAAGAGCTTCATTCTCTTTTGTGTGTTCACCTTTGCGCTCGAGTTCTTGTTTTTCTTGTCAACCAGCCCGGTGAACGCCCAGATCGTGAACTGTGTTTCTCCCAAGATCAGATCCACAGCGAATGCTCTCGCGATATTCGCTATTCACATTTTGGGAGATGCAATTTCGCCTACCCTGGTGGGAGCGGTTTCCGTAAAAACGGGAAGCCTTCACACCGGAATGCATCTCTTCACCGGAGCTATTATGGTTTCTGGTCTGATCTGGGCCTGGAAGGTGGTGGCCGAATGGGAAACTCTGCCTTGGCCGGCTGGCGCGATGAAGTTGCCTGCCTCGCAATGCCACAGGGGATTCCACGAGAAGGCCCAGGAAAACACTTTGGAAGCGTTTCGGGCTGCGGCCAAGGCTGGCGCCGCTATGGTGGAGCTCGACGTGCGTCTTTCCCGGGATGGCCTGGCCGTGGTGATTCATGATGACACCATCGATCGCGTGGCCGGCGGGCAAAAAGGCAAAGTGAGAGATCTCAGCGCCACTGAGCTTGGAGTAAAGGCCAAAGCGCCCACCCTGCTCGAGGTGCTCCGTGATCCGGAATGCGCGGGGCTGCAGGTGAATATCGAGCTCAAGCATTGCCCCGGCCAGAACAAGGAGCTGGCGGCGGCGGCAAGCGCTGCGGTAGTGGAGGCGGCGGCTCAGCATCGGGTGATCTTTTCCAGCTTCAATCCGCTGCTTCTCCGGGCGGCCTCTCGGCTGCTTCCTATGGTGCCAAGAGCCTTGCTGGCCACGGGCGAAACTGATCCTGAAAATAAATTTTATTTGCGTAGGATGTATCTGGCCTTCCTCGCGCGACCGCATATGTTGAATTACGACGGCCGCTTTCTCACTCCCGAGCTGGCCAGCTCCTTTTCCCACCGGAAAGTGCCTTTTGCGATCTGGACCGTGGAAGACCCGGCCGAAGCCAGAAAGTTCTTGGCTATGGGCGCCGAAAGCATTATTTCTCCTCTACCGAAAATAGTTTAAGGCGGGTTTTTCATGATCACCAACCAGTCAGCCAAAAGCACCCATCCCTGGATCGAAAACGCCAAG
Source organism: uncultured Bdellovibrionales bacterium (assembly GCA_964612065.1). Lineage (GTDB taxonomy): Bacteria > Bdellovibrionota > UBA1018 > CAIPTA01 > CAIPTA01 > JAKFYM01. Next base: position 21,780 of record CAZTCD010000062.1, read on the forward strand.
TTTGAGCCTGAATCTCAGCAAGAGGTGCTTCAGGGAATTCTGGATCAGGTTCGGCACGAAAGCCGGGCGAGGATCCGCGGCGGCGGCAAACCGGTGAAGGTGATTTTTGATCTCGATTCCACGATTTTCGACGTTAAACCACGCTCGCTTCGCATTCTTAAAGAATTTGCGCAAACAGCAAGAGCCCACGAGATTTCTCCTGAGATCGCCGAGTGGTCGCTGGCCCTTCCCGGATTCAAGCTGCTCTATACGATGGAAGAAAGCGCGCGGGCGAACCAGATCCCCGGCTCCGAGGAAAAGGCGCGAGAATATCTGAAGGAAGCCTTTCGTTACTGGATGGCCCGTTTTTTCACTCACCACTATGTGACGATGGACCACCCCACTCCTGGGGCCGTGGATTACGTGAACCGGGTGGTGGACGCAGGCGCAAAGGCTGTTTATCTCACTGGCCGGGATTGGCCTGGAATGGGCCGAGGCACGATCTCGATGCTGGAACATTGGGGCTTTCCCGTGCAGCCTTCGGTGGCTGAATTCATCCTGAAGCCGAATGCCGGCCTGGATGATGCCGAATTCAAAGACGAGGCCTTGCGGGAGCTGCGGGTGGGCGGAAATGCCGTGGCGCTGTTTGATAATGAGCCGGCGAATTTCCATGTATTCGAGAAGAACTTCCCGGAAGCCTGGCTGGTTTTTTATCACTCCAATTGCTCCACCAAGGAAGCGCAGGCGGTGAAGAAAATCTACCGCATCGAGAACTTCCTGCTCTCCGGCGCAAAGCTTTAACGGCAGACCCTTAAATCAGTAAAAATGCATTATTTTCAATCATTTAGAGAGACCCTTTTAAACATACCAACTAGTTGGTATAATGAGTGAGTGAGCCGGAATCACCCCAAAAAAAATGCCAGGGAGAAGCTACTAGTGGCCGCGCTTTCCCTGATCCGCAGCAAGGGATACACCGCCACCACTGTGGATGATTTATGTGAAGCGGCCGGCGTAACCAAAGGTGCCTTCTTTCATCACTTTGCTAGCAAGGAAGAATTAGCCGTGGCGGCAGCGAACTTCTGGTCGGAGTGGACGGGGGGGCTTTTTGAAAACGCCTCCTACCACCGGCACTCTGATCCTCTCGATAGAGTCCTCGCCTATGTGGATTTTCGGATTGATCTCCTTCAGGGAACAACGCCTGAGTTTACCTGTCTGGTGGGCACGATGGTGCAAGAGGTATTCGATACTCACCCGCTCATCAGGCAAGCCTGCGAGCAGAGCATTTTCGGGCACGCCGAGAAGCTTGCGAGCGATATCGATGAGGCCATTCGGATCCATAGTCCGGGAGCGCCTTTTACCGGGGGTAGCCTCGCGCTTTATATGCAGTCGGTGATCCAGGGCGCCTTTGTGCTGGCGAAGGCAAGTGGCGATCCCGCCGTGGCGGCAGAAAGCCTGCGCCATCTTCGACGATATCTGGACCTTAGTTTTCCCCGTTTAACGAAAGTAAAGGAGAGGGTATGAGCCAGAAACTAGATGTGACACCTGAATCGGACCTGGAGCTTGCGATTTGCCGCTTGATCGATGCACCACCAGAGAAAGTGTATCAAGCATGGACCGACCCAAAGCTGATCAAGGAATGGAACTGCCCTAGGCCCTGGACGATCTCGAGGGTTGAACTTGATGTGAGGCCGGGAGGAAGAAACCTTACAGTAATGAAAAGCCCGGAGGGGCAGGAAATGCCCTGCCCAGGGATTTATCTCGAGGTGGTGCCGAATAGAAAGCTGGTATTCACCGACGCTTTTACCAGGGCCTGGGAGCCGAGCGCCAAGCCCTTCTTCGTGGGCGTAGTCACTTTCGAGAATGAAGGGGGGAGAACAAAATACACCGCCCGAGCAAAACACTGGACCAAAGAGGATCGCGACAATCACGAAAAAATGGGATTCCACGATGGTTGGGCCATATGCGCCGACCAGTTGGAAGATCTCTTGAAAAAGATTTGAGAGGAGAACCGAAAGTGGCAAAGAAATTTGGATATGTGGATGGCTTTGTGCTTCCTGTGCCCCGCAAGAAGCTCGCTAAATACAAAAAGCTCGCCCTGATCGCCGCTAAGGTATGGAAGGACCATGGCGCGATAGATTACGTGGAAGCGGTTTCCCACGATGTTAAGGCGGGCAAGGTGACATCGTTTCCTCAGGCGGTGAAGCTAAAGAAGGGTGAGGTGGTGATCTTTTCCTGGGCCACCTATAGATCGAAGGCCCATCGGGACCGGGTGATGAAAAAGGTATTCGCCGATAAGCGCCTGGAGATGATGATGGACCCCGAAGCGCTTCCCTTCGACGGAATGCGAATGTTCTGGGGTGGGTTCCGGCCTATGATCCAGAAGTAGCGGTTCCCCGCTCGGCTATCTCCTTGATCTATAATGCCCAGGTGGCTGGTGCGTACGTATCGTATCGTATTGCCTCAAATGGAAACGACACCAGGTAAGGGCTTGGAATCTCAGGCGGC
>CAZTCD010000063.1:0-23903 GCA_964612065.1 uncultured Bdellovibrionales bacterium
GAATGAAGAATCTCATCGTAGGCCTATGGACGATGGGGGCATTCATGTTTCTCGGATTCGTTCTCGTCTACTTGCGAGACTTCGCACCAAATGCTGCAGAATGGGCTGCGCAGTACGGAATCGGGAAGCATTTTGAAACTCGCTTGGCCCATGTTCATGGGACACTTTTCGGATTTCTGAATATCGTGATTGGATTCTTGCTGTATCAGCTCCCAGTATGCGCTCGCGGAACAAAGATCGTATCGTGGTTGAGCTTGGGCGGCATTTTGATGCCTGTGGGAATCCTTGGGGAAGTCGTGCTTGGAAGCTCTCCGGTTTTTGTTCTTCTGGGAGCCGTAAGCATGACGTTGGCGATGGTTTTGTATGGCTTTGCTCTCTTTAAGCACCGGAATGGTTGAGAAAGGGCTTATATGGAAGAAACCTACTTCAATTCAAAGTCGGTCATGAAACAGAACGCAGGGGACCGCGCATGAAAAATAAATTGGGCCTAGTTTCTTTGGTGCTTTGGCTTTTAACAGTCGGAGTATTCGCGTTTTTTTTCGTAAGGGGAACAACGTCAGTTAGTACCGATCAAAGAAGATCCGTGAATTTGTCTCCAGTCGAGAAGGATCTTGTTCTAGGTGAAATGCGCACAATGCTTAAAGCAATTAACGGCATGCTAGGGGCTTTGAGCGATGGTGATATGAGCAAGGCCGCTGAGGCCGCTACTTCGGCAGGAATGGCGATGGCCGTAGACACCAGTCCGATATTGATGGCGAAGTTGCCATTGGATTTTAAAGAACTGGGAATGGGCACTCACAAGGCATTTGATGAACTTTCCTCCGAAATCAAAAAGGGCGCGACTGTGCCTCAGGTTCTGGTAAAAATGCATCAGATCACAAACAGATGTATCGCTTGCCATGAGACAAACCGGCTTGGTTCTATCACTCCGAAGTTCGACGGGCTTACTGCACAATTTGCGTTTCATCGCTGGGATATGCCGACACCCCCCGGATTAAACGGAAAAAATTCGCAATGATTAAATATCTGATTCCGGGTTTCATCGTTTTATTTGGCTTTATGACTCTTAGAGAGGGCGGTTCCGTTTTGTTTTTTGACGGAATTGCCAGGCAAGAGGCAGGAGCCTTTGTGCCCTTTGTTCTATGGTTCAATTTTCTGACGGGCATTGCGTTGGTGACGGTAGGAGTGGCTCTTTTCAGGAATGCGAAGTGGTCGTTCAGTGTTTCTGCTGTGGTGGCGGCGCTTTCTTTTCTGGTTTTGGCGGCGTTTTTGATTTTTGTGGCTTTTGGCGGACGGCATGAGGTCCGAACCTTGATTGCGATGCCGCTTCGAACCCTGATTTGGGTGGGGATCGCATATTGGTGTTCGCGAGTGCGGAAAAAGGAATTCAAAGGAGCATTAAAATAAACAAATTATATTTAATTTCTAGTTTTCAAGTTCGCTTAAAGATTCTCTTTTTCAAGATCGATCCTGGCCTCGCTAGGGCCCAGAAGATCTTCCAGGAAAAATGCCGCGAGTTCCGACCTGCCGGATAAGTTCGACTTCTCGTAGATGGCCGTGGACTGCGCCCGCGAGGTCTTTTCTGATGTCTTTCGGATCTCCGCGATTTCTTTAAGGCTCAATCCTTTCAAGAGAAGAAATGCGACCTCTTTCTCAGACGATGTGAGCTTCCACGAGACCAGCTGCCTTTCGATTTCTTGGGAGAGGCCTTCAATGTAGACTCTGGCTTGTTGTCGCCACTGTTCGGCCTCCGCCCGGAGGCGGCCCGATTTGAGAACTTCCGCCGTCAAGGATCGCTTCAGCGCGAACGAGCCTCTCAGCAGGAAAACGACGCCCGCGAGCGCGGCCAGCGCGACGAACCCTTCCGAAGCCAGATGCCACCAAGGAGCGCCCTCCCTGGAGTCAGTGATCAAGTCCGTTCCGACAAAGATGGCGGTTCCCGTGAGGATGGCTATTATAACCCAGCGTTCTCGGTTTTTCATGCAGCCGCCTTTCTAATCGTCGTCATCCTCGTGCTCGGCACCTTCCTTTGTGGTTCCCTGATGGTCCGCGGAATCACTCTCTCCGAGCTGGAGTTCTACACCAAAGACATTGGTCGTTGCCTGGGCGGCATCGTAGTTCTTATAGATGTGAAAGGCAAATAGGCCAATGATTCCCATCATTCCCATAGCAACCCATCGGTGGGAGCTCGCTATCGGTGACGCTCCCTCTTCGTTGTCCTTCTTTCCATTGATCATACTGAGGGCGATTCCATCTCGGTGACGAAGGCTATGCAGAACGACGCCTGCGACGTGCGCAACCGCGACAAAAGCGAAGGCATTCGCCATCAGCTCATGGATGTCTTCAAAGGCCTCTTTTTGGCCGGACGCCATGAGGTAGCCGGTGACGCCAAGCCCGAGCGCGAGACCGATCATTACGACCGCCGCCCAGGCCGACGCCGGGTTGTGTGCGAAGTACGTTCGCCCTTTCGTGCTAAAGATTTCGCGGAAGTACTCAATTAGCCGCAAGGGGTTTAGTGGGAACGATGAAAAGCGGGCATAGCGAGATCCAATGATTCCCCAAACCACACGAAGCAGTGTTGTGACGAATAGGGTCATTCCCAACAGCATATGCTGAGAAAACCATGGGGATTCATCATCGATCAGCTTTGTGATCGCAAAGGCAGCGATGAAGAGTCCGGCAAACAGCCAGTGAAAGAGTCTTGTAGGTAGATCGTAAACTTTTGCTTTGTCCATGAGGCCTCCCTTTACATGTCTCAATAATGGGTCTCACCCAAGGTTTTGGCTATGGGGCAAATGCCCAATGGCTAGTAAAAACAATGCCTTAAGGCTTATGCCCAATGGCCAAATCGAGCCTTCGGAAGCATCTTTAGTGAAAGGGCAACGGTGCCCCAATCAACCAAGGAGTGTTCTATGAGAATCGTAACAATACTGACCGCCCTGCCGCTTTTGATGAGTGCTCCGGCATTCGCCAAAAAGTCCTGCACGGATGAGCCCAAATCCAAGTGGATGACTGAGGAGGCCTTCAAGAAGAAGGTCACGGACGAGGGTTATAAGATCAGAAAGTTCAAGCAACCCGGCACTTGCTACGAAATCTACGGAACTGACAAAGACGGAAACGATGTCGAGATCTATTTCAATCCCGTGGACGGGAGCATCGTGACAAAAAAGTGAAATCGAATGCGGGGGGCCGTGGCCCCCCGCCGCCCATCTCCTGAGGAGCGAGCAGTATGCTGATAGCAATTTTTTTGGGTGTGTTTGGAATCTGGGTAGCTTTTCTGACCGCGATTCAGGTTTCTCTTGAAGGGGGTTGGAAACGCAAGAGAGGGGGCGAAGCGCCTCGTGTTCAAGTGAACCCCTCTGTTAAGCAGGTCTTCAGAGATCTTTGGAAGGAGATCTTGAAAGGGGCGTAAGGCATCAGGCAAGGCGCCGCTTAATCTTCAGATTTTCCGCCGTGGATCATATCTGAAATGATCCCCTGATCCTTGCAATTTTCCGCAATTACGATTCCGATGATATGACCAGCAATAAAGACGACAAAGAACCACATCATGAATTCATGAATACTCTTAATTGTACCGCCAAAGTCACTTGATAACCCGATTTCTGTTTTGAAAGTCATCAGAATGCCCGTAACAACCATTAGCATCGTCACGATATAGAAAACTGCGTATCCGATCTTAACAAAAGCGAAATGGAGTGCCTCACCTCGTTCCTGAATCGGAATGCGTTTGATGCCCAGGGCGCTCTTTATGGCGGAAACGCTTGGGAACTGTCTTTCAATAAATAGTGCGATCAGCACTCTTGCTAGCAATAGAGCGCTTAGAATGTATCCCAAGTAAATATGCCATTCCCATAAAGGGTTACGGATGGCAACAGCGATTTCCTTCGCCAATCCGGGAGTAATCTGGATTCCAGCCGCCCCTAATTTTTCTTCAATCAAAACGGAATTTATGCGCCAACTCAGGAATGTCTTTCTAATGAGTACGGTTGCCAGGAGTGCCAAGATCACTACAAAATTTGACCAGTGCCAGAGCCGAAGACAGAGGGGTTGGTATTTCTTGAAACTGAATTTTGAAACTGTCATGAGCTAAGATCCTCTCTTTGCCGCGAGCGCGGAGCATACCAATATTAAAGCAGTTTAGTGCAGATGAAATTCCTGCCCATGTTCAGGGACTAAGGCTCGCAGACCCAGCTCCTCTTCGATGCGATGGCGAAGGGCATCGGCCGCTTCCGGCTCGCCATGGGTTACGAAAACTCTCTTCGGCTTGCGCTTCAAGGCCGAAATCCATTTAAGAATCCCGTCCGCATCCGCGTGGGCCGAAAACGTCTCGAGATTTACGAGCTCCGCCCTTATCGGCCAATACTGGCCGTGGATCTTAACCTGTTCCGCTCCGCGCACCATGAGGTCTCCGCGAGTTCCCCCCGCCTGAAATCCCACGAACAGGATCGTGTTTTTCGGGTCCGGCGCAATCGATTTCAAGTGATGGAGAACTCTTCCGCCCGTGGCCATACCGCTCGCCGCGATAATAACCGCAGGCTCGGTTCTGGCGTTTAGCGCTTTGGATTCCTCTGGAGTGCCCACGACTCGAACGGATTTCCAGAGGGAGTTCAGCTCCGCCTCGCTGATTTTCAGCTCATCCATATGTGCCGCGAAGGCTTTGTTTGCCTCTGCGGCCATGGGGCTATTGAGATAAACCGGCAAGTCGCGCGGGATCTGTCCCGCTTCTTTCAGGCGATGGACGTAGTAGAGAATGAGTTGCGCGCGGCCGACGGCAAACGATGGGATCAAGACGATTCCTTTCCGTTGAATCGTGCGAGTGATGATCTCCCTCAGCTCTTCTTGCGGATCGCGATCGGGATGTTTTCTATTTCCATAAGTGGATTCGACAACGAGTTCGTCGGCGGCGTTCGGAATTTCGGGATCGCGAACCATCGGATCATTACTGCGACCCAGGTCGCCCGAGAAGATGATTGAGCCCCCTTCTGTCTTTACGCGAACGCTCGCCGCCCCCAACAAATGCCCGGCAGGAAAGAACTGAAACTCGAAAGTGCCGAGACCACCTTTTGAGACTTGAGTGACCGCCCCCCAAGGAACGGACTTAAAATACTTCAGCGACTCTTTTGCATCGTCCATCGTATAGAGCGGAAGTGCGGGATGATGCTTGGAAAAACCGTGCAGGTTGGCGAACCTCGCCTCCTCCTCCTGAAGGAAGCCAGAATCCGGAAGCATGATCTCGCAAAGATCCGCGGTGGGCGGCGTGGTAAATATCGGTCTTCGATATCCGTTCTTCACCAGAAGCGGAACGTAGCCGCTGTGGTCGATATGGGCATGGGTCAGGACAACTGCATCAAGCTTTTCAAGGTTTACGGGGAACGGGTCCCGGTTCTTCAGGCGAAGATTCTTGAATCCCTGGAAAAGCCCGCAGTCGAGCAAGATTTTTGTCTCCCCGTGCGAGAGCAGATATCGGGATCCGGTGACAGTGCCAGAAGCCCCGAGGAACTGAATTTTCATGTCGCTCCTCCCTTTTAAGTTCTGGTGTTCAATTTGCAAAATATTGATCGTCGAACCGTTCTCGGCCATCGATCAAAGGAGCGTCCGCTTTTTGTGGTGCGCCTTGCTATAATTACCGCCCCGAACTAACAAGGAATCTGCTTTTTGGAGGATTTATGCAACTTTTCATCCAGTTTCCAGATTTTTCAAACACGGCCTCAATCGATAAGTATATCGAGCGTCGCTTGAAGACTCTTCAGCGCCGGCTTGACGCTCGTTTCGAGAGTCCCACGATTACTCTTCGTGGTTCGGTGCTGGGGCGTAAATCGGACGGCAAGCCGAAGTCCTTCGAAGCAGAACTCTTGGTGAAAGTACCCAAGTCCAAAACGCCATTTGTTGCAAAGAAAAGGAGCTCGGATTTTCGTTCGGCCTTAAGTGATGCAGCCGACGCCATGGAGACTATTCTTCGCCGTGATAGCGAAAAGTCGGAGCGAAGCCGGAAAACGCTAGGCAAGTCCCTCTACCCAGTTCGTAAAGTAAAGCGCAATGCAAAGCTTCCTTAGGACGTTATGGGTGCATTAGTTATTGGAGTCTATGAACCACTTCTGATCGCTTTTCTTCTCGTCACTGGTTTTTCGTGGCTCGTGATCATCGTAAAGCGTTGGAGTAAGGGCTTCCGTCAGCAGCATCTTCTCTACCTTGGACTCACATCAGCGATTGCCGTGGGATTGTTCTACGGAGTTCACTTGGAGCGAGTCGCGAGGCTTCAGCCGGTCGACTCGGCGTTTCCCGTTAGCGTCCAGATTTTGCTTTTGTCCCTTAAAGTCGCCGCGGCATTATGGGCCGTCGCATGGGTCGTGAAACGAAAGCGGGCTGATTTGGATCTTCGTGCGCTGCACCGTACCGGCGCCGCTCTGAACACAGCGACTTTTCTTGGCGCCATTTTCACCTTGGTCTGATCCCGAATGAATTGAGAGCCGAGTATCGGCTTTAAGCGCTTGAAGAAACTGGTCTTTTTCTGTATCTTCCGCCAATGATTTCCGCACTGGTGGCAGTAGATCCAACCTCCGAAAAGGGAAAAAGCTTCGACCGCTTCTCGGCCGTAGTGCGTCTTTTTCAGCAAAAGGAAATTCTCTCCAGGACCTCGATCGTATCCGCAATCCACGCCTCCCTTTATGCCGTGCCTTTTAGCTGGTACCGCGAAATGAAGGGGAAGTTTGCCAAGGAGGCTCTCGAAGCCATTGAAAAGGCGTGTACCGGGCATTTTGACTTTGATGGCGCCAGAGTGCTTCAGTCCGATGTGTCTTCGAATGAAGGGCTGGTGTCGAGGTTGGCAAGTTACGGCCGACGTGGCGGGCACGATCTACTCGTGGTTTCCAGTAACGAGAGAACCGGCCTTCCGCATTGGATTCTGGGAAGTTTTTCTGAAACGGCGGCGCTTACGGCCGCGATGCCCGTGCTTGTGATCAAGCCCCATCTTACGGAGGTAGATTTCCCAAGTGAAGCACGCATCGTGGTCACAGTCGACGCTGCGGCTCCACCCTCTAAAAAAGCGCTACAGTGGATCGGAAAGCTGGCAAAAAGCGCCAGTGCCCACGTTCATCTTGTCTACGTCGAGCCACGCCCACGCCCCTTGGTTGACTCACTTCAGAAGCGGCAACCCAAAAACCTCGCCGAAGGGATCATGAAGGGGATCTCGCATGAGCTTCGCAAGGCGGGGGTTCAAAGCACAGTTGAGATCTTAAGCGAGTCGAAATCCATCGCGCACACGATTGTTGGTCTGGCGGAAGTTCGGAAAGCATGGCTAACGATCACCATAAGCGCGGAGCGATCATCCCTGAGAAAGCTTCTCCTTGGTTCCACGGCAAGGCGTATTCTCTCTTTGACTGAGCGGCCCTTTCTCAGCCTGCGCATAGGTTAAACCCGGTGCCTACCTTTCAGTTTCAAGGCTACTCCCTAGAATTCATACTGCTTGCGGCTTCAATCCTCTTGGTCGTTTCGGTACTGGCGAGCCGAATTTCGTCAACGTTCGGAGTGCCGGCCCTTCTCTTATTCCTTGGAATTGGGATGCTCGCGGGCTCGGAAGGAGTGGGAAAAATCTCGTTCGACGATTATCCGTTGGCATTCGCGATCGGAAGCGTTTGTCTCGCACTTATTATTTTCGATGGCGGAGCGCGCACTTCGTGGAGGAGTGTCCGTCCGATTCTTCCATTAGGCATTTCCCTCTCCTTTGTCGGCACTGTGGTGACAGGTTTGGCGACGGGAACATTTGCTCATTTTGCTTTCGGGTTGACCTGGGTGGAAGGCCTGCTTCTCGGCGCGATTGTTTCTTCGACCGATGCCGCCGCTGTTTTCAGTATTCTGAGAGCGCGAAGCCTCTCCCTTAAAGGGACACTGAAGCAGACTCTCGAATTTGAGGCCGGAAGCAACGATCCGGTCGCCATTTTTCTGACCGTGGGCATGCTAATGATCGCGACGGCCGAAGGCAGTGGGTTTTTCGCGCTCGCTAAGCTCTTTTTGTTGCAGGCGGGTTTCGGACTTGCCTTGGGCTGGCTTGGTGGATGGGCCATTAAATGGCTTGTGAATCACGTGGGGATCGAGTTCGAAGGACTCTACGGCGTGCTGCTTCTGGGCCTCGTCCTCTGTCTCTTTGCCCTTACTTCCTCCATTGGCGGGAGCGGGTTTCTCGCCGTCTACGTCGCGGGTCTATACGTAGGAAATGCCGATCTTCTTCACAAGGGAAGTATCATCCGGTTCCTCGATGGGATTGCGTGGATCTCGCAGATCCTCGTGTTCCTCACTCTTGGGTTGCTGGTTTTCCCCTCCCAGCTTTTTCCCGTATGGAAGGAGGGGATCGTTCTCGCTCTGTTCATGATGCTTGTGGCGCGTCCTTTAAGTGTTTTCTTTGCGGCCCCCGGGCGTGCGCTTGCGAGGAACGAAAGACTGTTCGTGTCTTGGGTGGGGCTTCGTGGTGCGGCCCCCGTTATCCTGGCGACGCTCCCATTGGGAGTAGGGCTTCCGAACGCCGAGTATTACTTCAATCTCGTCTTTTTCGTCGTTCTGCTTTCGGTCGTGTTCCAGGGAATCACGATTCCCTGGGTAGCCGATAAGGTCGGAGTTACCGAGCCGATGCGGGAAGGACCTGCGATGGAACTCTCGGCCGGCTTATTGCCGGCAGGATTCATTACAGTAGAAATTGAAGTTCAGCAGGGCGCAGCCGTAGAAAATAAGAGGATTGTGGATGTTACGCTGCCAGCCGGGGTGCTTTTGACCAGTCTAGAGCGCAACCAACGCTATTTGATTCCGAAGGGCGATACCGTTATATCGGCAAATGACAAAATATGGGCGCTTGCTCGACCAAGTAATCTTGAGGCGTTGACGAATCTCTTTGGGCAAGCCCGGGTTGCCTCGTAGTTTTCAAAGAGTCAAAGGCTAAAGAACTCACTAGATTACAAGAGCCAAATTCACAAAAGGATCATGTTACGATAGGACGCGATGTCTAAAGAAAATCTATTCTATGGCTTACTGGCACCGAAGGGCTTTGAAAAGCTGCTTCGGACCCACCTATGGGCACAGCTGCTTTTCGCACTTGTTTTCGGCGTATTGTGTGGCTATGGCCTTCTCTTTTTTGAATCCGAAGATAGCGGTAGCTGGGTAAGGCCGCTGGCGGATTGGGTAGCATTGCCAGGTTCCATCTTTCTGGCCGCGATTCAGATGATAATAGTGCCATTGGTTCTCACATCCATCATTCTGGCGCTTTCAGGCATCAGTAAAAATACCAATGCAAAAACCTTAGGGGTGATAGCTGTTATGTTTGTGGTGGTTTCCACCATTATCGCCGCCTTTATCGGAGTTTTTGTAACGGGTCTATTAGAGCCAGGAAGCTCAGTCAGGGAAGCGATGGATCTTGGTTTGGCTTCCGGAGATATCATTAGCCGCGACAAATTTGTTTTTTCTCCTGAAACAGTGATGAAGTTTATTCCCACCAACCCGCTCGCATCGCTGCTCAAGGGTGATCTTCTTGAGGTGCTGATTATAAGCCTTATTTTCGGCATTGTGATGTCGCAGATGGAAGAGAGGTTAGTCTCTCCTCTAAAAGAATTTCTCGCAGGCACGCAGGGAATTTGCCTACGGATAATTGCATTGGCAATGATGATCGCCCCCTATGCCGTTTTCGGATTGATGGTGAGGGCGGTGGTAAATACGGGATCGAGTGTGCTCTTTGGCATGTTCGGCTATCTGCTTTGTGTGTTTTTGGGATTTCTTTGCATGGCTTCCCTTTATGGGCTCTGGCTCGCACTATTTCTTAGAAGCAATCCATTTCGATTCGTGAGTGATTCGAGGGAAGCACTTTTGATGGCATTTTCTCTTTCCAGTTCGGCCGCCACAATGCCGACCACATTAAAGGTGGCGCATGAACGCCTTAAGCTGGACGATGAATTATCACAGCTCTTGATTCCACTTGGAACAACCATCAATATGGCTGGCTCAGCTGTTTGGCAAACCTCGGCAACTTTGTTCCTGGCCCAGGCATTCGGAAGTGAGCTGCACTTTTCTTCTATTTTGTTAGTAGTCGCCCTTTCGGTGGGAGCATCCATCGGCACACCGGGAGTTCCCGGCGCGGGACTCGGTGTTCTGACTTCCACGTTAAAAAGCGTTGGCGTTCCTTCTACCGGAATTCCACTCATTCTAGGAGTGGATAGGCTAGTGGACATGGGATGTACCGTGATCAATGTCATGGGGGATCTTGTGATGTGCATGACCGCTCAGTGGGTGGTGAAACACAAGAAGTTGGAATCTCGAGATACCGAGTGATAGGTGGCGAATCAAGAGACAGTCCAGAAAATTAGTTCGCTGAAGAGGTTCAATGAACGGGCAACAGCATTGCCCGGCCCCACTTCGAGGACTGTGAGTCCTTTAGGAGCTGGATCTGCGCCACGCGAATCGCATGATTCAGGCGCGGTAGCTGCCCGGCTGCGGCGGCCAAAAGAACGACGAAGAGTGCTGCTTCTACAAGTTTGCGTGACACCATTTTGACCTCCTCAGGTCTGAGTTTTCGATTGTTGATGACGTTTGATCACTGCATTGACGGAGCTGTGGAACCACCGCTTGCCCATGCGGGTTGGGATGTTCTGTTGATTCAAGAAGTCGGCAATGAGTCTGGCGCTTTTGCCGTCCCGCCAAAGCCGCAAGATTTTTTGGACGACCCGGTACTCTTTAGGGTCGATGACGAGCTTCCCATCGAGCCATTCATATCCGAAGGGGAGGACCGGCGACCGCATCTGGGCGGACCGCTGCGATTTTTTCTGAGGTACTTTGGCGGCTTGTCTAAGGGTGTAGCCGCGAGAAGTGAGCGCCTCGCGTATGGATGTTTTTGCGAAGCCGGTCTTCTGCTCTATCTCGCGTAAAGAGCATCCAGCGCTGTAAAGCGGCTGGCAAACATCGAAAATGCGCTCTTTGGATTTTGGAGAAAATCGAATAGTATCATGGGGTACGGGGGTGACCTGCGCTTGTGCGTCTGTCGTTGCTCCACCTCCACCACTTGTAACAACAGACGCACAAGCGTCCAAAAGCTGTCCACCCGGACGGCTTTTCTTTTTCTGGAGCCAGTAAATGTTTGAGGGGGAGACCTCGGAGGGATTCTCCGAGGTCTCTTTCGCGGATTTCGCGGAGACGGGAAGTTGAATTTTGGCGGTCCGATTGTAGTAGGCGTGGAGCCCATCGGACGTATAGACCAACCGATCCACCAGGCGGCGAACCAGTCTTTTCCTCATGGACGGGGAGGCTTTGGACCAACCTTTCCGGAGGCTCATTGCGTTCTCCTCGATTGAATGGCGCGTCTCTTTAATGTCCGAGCATTCATCAATCTTCGCCAGGACCCGCTCGCGTTGCGCGACTAGAGCCCGCTTGCGCTCAGACAGTTGCTCCAATTTTTCTTTGATCATCTTCAGGACATCCGGGTTGCCTTCCATCTGGCCGTGAAGCTTAAACGCATTTTCAATGTCCTTGTCGATCCCGACTAGGTCGCGATTGGCGGAATCCCGGAGCAGGAGGAGGTCTTTGCTTTCGGACCCGAGTGAGTGTTGGATGTTCGCTTCGACCTCATCAAGGTGACCGCCTTCCCTGGCGATCGCGTAGAAATGATGCAGATGTAAGTAATTCAGGTTCATCACAGGCCACCTTTGTTTACCTAACGAAGAAAGAGGCCTGCGATTTCCGTACCCGGTTCGGCCTACGGCGTGCTGCGATCTAGGCAAGAATGCCCCGCCCGGTAGAATTCTGCCTCGTCTCAGCCTCCTTGGCTAAGATTTCAATCTCCCCGATCGTTCCGTCGAGGTTTCGCCGATCGAAAGAAAGAGCCTTTGCTTCCGGAGCTAAAGCGCGTACCTGCGTTTTCGATGGATTTGGCCGCAGCACAAACACGGGCCGCTTACTGATCCGCAGCAGCCGTTTTGCCGTGGATCCGAGCAGGAGCCTCCTGAGGTAAGGGCGAACCGGTAAGGTTACGACCGACATGCACACGCGGTGGGCCTCAGCGTACTGCTCGATCGCCGCCGCGATCGATTCGTCCTCCTCCACCATAGCTGAGCGGGCGCTGATGCACTTCCTGGCGAAGTAGGTCTCGAGCCGCCCGAGCTTACGCATGACGAGGCTCGGCGGCAGGCGCAGATTCAAAGGTTTTGAGAAGGATCGATTCGCCGGTCGCACGTGCACGATATGGACCTCCGCCCCCATCAGTCTGGCGGCGTTGGCAACATACTCAAGCTCGGACTCGGACGGAAGGTGTCGCGGATCGACCGCTAGTAGAATCCTCGCCTCGAAGCCGCCCCGAGCTTCCTCACTATCCGAATGAAGTACGAGGACCGGCAAAGCAGCGGAAAACGCCGTTACCTCAGCAACACGATGAACCAGGCTTTTGAACCAGCCTGCGTTCCTGGTTTGGTTAACCACCAGCAGGTCTGCGCGTTGCCGCTCCCCGAACTCGGAAAGTTTTTCTGCCAATGTAAGATTTTCCGAGCTTGGCGTGGAAAGCATGTGCATCTTCTTGAACTCGAACTTGTTCCTCATGAAATCCTCCAATTGCTTTTTATTTTGGTGAGTAAGGCCGAACCTAACGAGCTGGTAGTAGCTGGCTGGAAAAGGGTATAGGTCCGGATGCATCACGGATGCGACCGAGACCGATTTCAGTAAACCAAGCTTTTGGAGCTCGCCGATTTGACGGCAGAGACGTTCAAGCTTTTCTGGTTCTTCAGTTAAAGTTGGCGTTATCGCCACTATTGCTGTTTTCATCATTTCTCCTGCAAAATGGGTAAACGAAACGCGAAGCAACGCCGCCGGCGATTTGCCGAACGAGTTTGCCTCAATTATCTGATGGCCGGACTCCAGGCGCCTGTCCCTTTGGAAAAGGAACAGAAGCGCCGAGCCCGCTCAGGCAGGAAAGATTGGATGAATGCTGGGCCTTAAGCCGAGCACCTTACAAAGCAGGTTTTCGAAACGTTTTCTACTTCTCATAGTCTCGCCATCTAAAAGTTGGGCACTCTTTCCGATCAAGCAAGCTTTGAACCGCCGCTCATTCGCTCCAGGTCTCCGCCGATCTCTTCGCTTGAACGATCTCAAGGCACCTCGAAAGCTCTTTGCAGAACCTCATCAACGCGAACGACGGAAACTCGGCGACAGGATCCTCTGCGTCTTTAAAAGCCTCGTCAACGCTTGCGAGGTAGGTCCGCATTTGATCGAGCGAAACGTGATCGTGTTTTATCAAGATGCACATTTCCTCCGTGAGATGGATGAGGTGAACCCAGCGGTGAAACTTGTTCCTGTCTTTCATTCCAGGTACCGCTCCCGTACTTTTCGAGTTCTGTTGGAAAAGATCGAAAGAACCTGGAACCGCTTCAAGCGTTCATTCGGGGCGAAAAACTCGTATTCATCGCTCGCACGAAGGCCGATCAGCGCCGCGCCTAGAGGAGCTAGAACCGAGATCCTGCCCTCACCGGCATTCGCCTCATGAGGAAAGACTAGCTGGTAGTCGTGCTCGAGCCCGGAGTCGAGGTCCCGAACCCGCACCAGAGAGTCCATGGAAACGACATCTTCGGGCACTTCGGATTCCGGCAAAACAACCGCTCGGCTGATCTCTTCTTCCAGCCCTTCGGCTACGGCAGCCGTTTGGGAAGCCACCAGGGCCGATAGTTTTTGGAAGTCTTCTTTGGACAAAACAAGCTTGGGCGCTTTCGTAAGCACGAGTATTTCTCCCTATTTGGGTTTGGGATCAGCGTGAAATGGAGCGGCAAATCGCCCCAAGACAAGGCCGATGTTGATTAGGTGAAGCGAATGAGCAAGCTCCTAGAGAGCCTGCTCCTTAAGAGAGGAAGATAAGAATGGAAGCCGCAGACGGATTGCTGCTCTGGAAGGAGCGATCGGGGATGGATTTTTGAATCGCGTACGGCATTTTCCCTAGTATAGCACAGATTCGACGAAACTCTACCCTGCGCCAAGCCCCTAAATCCTTGTGTTCTGTGCTAAAAGAGGACGCCGGGTTTTCACGATCTGGCATGCTTTTTGTGGCGCGCAATATCGTCACATAGGCCCAGAAACCCGGAGAGTTTAATGCATCACCTGCCGCCCATGATCGTCGACCTAGCCATGATTCTGGCCGCGGCGGCCGTGAGCACTCTTATCTTCAGCAGGCTCAAGCAGCCAATCGTACTTGGTTATCTCATCGCGGGCTTCGCGGTCGGGCCCTACTTTCCGCTCTGGCCCACGGTTGTCGATACGGAAGGTGTAAAGCTCTGGGCCGAAATCGGCGTTATCTTTCTCCTCTTTGGGCTGGGCCTGGAATTCAGCTTCAAGAAGCTCGCTAAAGTAGGAAAAAGCGCGTTTATCGCGGCCAGTTTCGAGATCATCACGATGAGCGCGGCTGGTTATCTGTTCGGCCGGGCGCTCGGCTGGACCACGATGGACAGCATCTTCCTTGGTGCCATCCTTTCCATGTCGTCAACCACGATCATCATCCGAGCCTTTGATGAGGCAGGGTTGAAAGGGAGGGCCTTCGCGAGTCTGGTATTTGGGATCCTGATCGTGGAAGACCTGATGGCGATTTTGCTCATGGTGATCCTTTCCGCCATCAGCGTTCCGGGGTCGTTTTCCGCCTCTAACCTCGCGTTTCTGTCCGGCAGGCTGGTTTTCTTCCTCATGATTTGGTTTCTGGTGGGAATTTACGTGGTCCCGTCAGTATTGAAGAAGATCCGAAGCCATCTGAGCAATGAGATCATGCTCCTGGTGTCGATCGCCCTCTGTTTTTTGATGGTCGTACTCGCTACTAAGACAGACTTTTCGGCTGCGCTAGGCGCCTTCGTGATGGGATCGATCCTGGCCGAAACCGACGAAGGCGAGCGGATCGAGCATTTGCTGGCCTCGGTAAAGGATCTTTTCGCCGCCGTGTTCTTCGTATCGGTCGGAATGATGATTGACCCCGGAATTCTTCGCGAACACTTCGTCGTCGTTCTCTTGATTACAGTCCTGACAGTCGTCGGAAAGCTTTTGGGCTCCGGCTTCGGTGCTGTCCTTTCAGGCAGAAGCTTGAGGCACTCTACTCAAGCCGGGATGAGCCTCGCCCAGATCGGGGAGTTCTCGTTCATCATCGCCACGCTCGGGGTGAGCCTGAAGGTGGTGAGCGACTTCCTTTATCCTATTGTGATCGCGGTTTCGGCGGTCACTACTTTTACCACTCCGTATATGATCCGGAGCTCCGACCGGATCTACACCTGGCTCGAAGCCCGCCTACCGCAAAAGATGCTTGATCGGATAAGCGCCTACGAGCGCGCCATGATGGCTCCGGGCAAAGAGAACGCACTAAAGCTAATCGGCCGAAATTATGGTCTGCTGATCGCGCTGAATATCGTCGTGGTTCTGGCCATCGGTCTGGGCAGCGCGAAGTTTGCTCTACCGGCAATCTTGGCTGCCTTTGGTGACTCGCCATGGGCCAGAGCATCGGCCTGCATAGCGACCCTTGTGGCATGCTCGCCCTTCCTTTTCGCGATTGTGCTGAAGGCCCCCAAAACGATCTCTGCGGAAGGCGCTCAAAGCATTCAGCGGCTTCGTGGGCTTCAGTTTGGAATTATCATTTTCCGCGCGATTTTAGGCTTGGTCCTGGTCGAAGTGATCATCAATCAATTTGCTAGGACTCGAACGCTGCCATTGCTGGTCTTGATTGCCACCCCTATCCTCATTTACTTCTTTAGAAACTATATCGACCGCTTTTATTCTGCCGTCGAGAGCCGCTTTTTGCGCAACCTGAATGCGAAGGAAGCGAGTGAAGCCGAGGATCAGCAAAACATGCCGGCTCTCGCCCCGTGGGATGCCAGCCTGATGCAGGTCACGGTGTCGTCGGAATCCCAGATCGCGGGTCTTTCACTAGAAGAAAGTACATTCCGAACTAAAACAGGCGCGACCGTCGCGATGATTGATCGCGGCAGCAAAAGAATCTTTGCACCCAATCGATCGGTTAGGCTGCTACCAAATGATGAGCTCTTCTTAATCGGCACCGAGGAGCAGCTCATTGCAGCGCAAAGGCTGGTCGAATCACAAGATATTACTGGGGTATCCGGATACGACGAGTCCTATAATCTTGAATCTGTACTGCTTGGCAACGGCTCCCCTTACGAGAACAAGTCCATACGCGAGGTCGGGCTAAGCGAGGAGTTCGGAGCTCTAATCGTCGGCATCGAGCGAGGAGCCACGAGGATCCTGAACCCTGAGAGCTCTGAAGTGATTCAACCAGGAGACGTGATCTGGGTTTTCGGGCACAGAAATAAGCTGAAAGAGCTTAAGAAAGCGAAGGCTGCCGGGATTTAACTCAGGCTGCCTCTGGGCATGTCCTGCTCACGCGGTTCTCAATACGAACGTGGGGCGTTTGCTCCCGCGAATCAGACCTCGAATAGTCGATCCCACTAACACTCTCCGCAGGAAGCACCGCTTCGGTGAAGTGACCGCGATCATGCACGCTTGGTTTCTCTCGGCATAGGCTTCGAGACTTTCGTCCGGGTTCGATTCTATGCGGAGTTTTTAATTCTGGTTTCGATTCTGCGTCTTTGAAACCCAACGCTGCCACATACTAGGCTAACGTCGCGAAACGATAAGTAACGCCGGGAAATGTCGCGACTCCACCATCTCGTAGGCTAAGCACGCCACCGTCCGCAGTTAATCGGGCTGGTGGGGTACGGTAGCCGTTAAGGTAATGAATGTTTTGGGAAGTGGCCCCGGAAGAATTCTCCGGGGTCATTTTCGTTGGTGGGGTGGGCTGAACGGTGATCCGCTCGTTGGCGGTCACGTAGTAGGCATGAAGCCCTTCGCTGGTATAGAACAGGTTCTCCAGCAAGCGCCGGATGAGCCGCCGCTTCGCCCCGGTGTTCCGCCAGGATGAACGTGCGATTGCGCGCGTGCTCCTTACGACGCCAACGGGGGCCCAGATCCCGCTGGCCGAAGTGGCTCACGTTCATTTCCGCGATGGTCCCTCGATGATTCGCGACGAGAATGCCCAGCTCGTGGGCTACGTGTACATTGATCCCGGGAAAATCGACGTGGGTACCTACGTGGAGCACGCGAAGAGAATTGTCAGCGAGAAGGTCTCTGTGCCCACGGGATATCTCGTGGCGTGGAGCGGCCAGTTCGAGAACATGGAGCGAGTGAAAGAGCGCCTCAAGGTCGTGATTCCGATCACCATCGTGCTGATCATCTTTCTGCTCTACTTCAATACGCGTTCCTGGGTGAAAGCCTTGATTGTGTTGCTCGCAGTCCCGTTCTCCCTCATCGGCGCCGTTTGGCTTCTCGTATTCCTCGGCTACAACCTTTCGATCACGGCATGGGTAGGGATGATCGCTCTTCTCGGGCTGGACGCCGAGACCGGAGTGTTCATGCTGATGTACCTCGATCTCGCATTCGACGAGCGGGTAAAGAAGGGAGAGATGCGGAGTCTCGCCGATCTGGAAGCGGCCGTCGTCGAGGGGGCCGCGCACCGAATCCGGCCCAAGCTCATGACTGTTGCGGCGCTCTTCATGGAGCTTGTGCCCATCATGTGGTCGCTCGGAGCGGGGGCTGACGTGATGAAGCGGATCGCTCCGCCAATGATCGGCGGCTTGGTCACTTCATTCTTGATGGAGTTGCTGATTTACCCAGTGGTGTATTTCCTTTGGAAGGCCAAGGCTAATTTTTCGTCTTCGACTAGAAGCTAGTTAACTAATCCAGTTCGAGTTTGAAGCTTTCTGCGTGAAATCAAGGGGTAGCGCCGCGATCCTTGACGGTCGATGTCTTGGGCGTTAGAATATAAAAATATGAACTAATAGACTAATGAACATGAAGAAGAAGTCGATAGAGTTGGAAATCTACGAACGGCAAGCCGAGATTTGCGGTGCGCTTGCGAATCCGGTGAGGCTCATGATTCTCGACCGGCCTGCGGAGGCAGAAGAAACCGCCACATCTTTGCAAGCGGCATTGGAGATTCCCAGGAATGCCTCTACGGCCGCAATGCGGCTTCGAGGATCCACCGGGCCCTGCTTGCTCCGCGTGCTCTTGAGCCGCCCCTCGGTCTTCTGGGTCTTCCAACCCAGCACGGTGCTGTAGGCCAGGCCTTGCTCTTCGCAATAGTCTTTGATTGCAAGCCCCGAGGCCTCGCAATCTTTCAGGATCTGTTCGCGTTCTTCCGGGCTAAAGCACCCTCGCCATTGATTCTCCCTTTCGTGCAGGGAGGCAGCGAGCCTGGTGCTAGGCGCAGAAATAGAAAAGACTTTTGTTACACACTACATTCATGGATACGGTGGGGCCGCGGAATTGCGGCCCGGCTCTCCTTTCCTGATATTACGAGGCGGAAGCCTGCTTTGTGACGCCGCCTCCGCCTTTTTTTCCGCGCCTTTCAGCGTGAAGAAAAAGCAGGAGCCTTCGCCCACCCGCGATTCCACGCCGATCCTGCCTCCGTGGCGCTCCACGATCTTTTTTACCTGCGCCAGGCCGATGCCCGAGCCCGCGTATTGGCTCTTCCCGTGCAGGCGCTGGAAAAGCTCGAAGATCCTTGAGTAATAGGCGTTCTCGATGCCGATCCCGTTATCGGACACCCTGAATTCCTGGAAGCCGGCTCCGGCTTCGGCGGCCACTACCCTCACCACCGGCGCGGCTTCTTTCCGCCGGAACTTCAGCCCGTTGGTTATCAGATTCTGGAATACCTGGCGGATCTGCGCTTCGTTGCCCTGCACGCGGGGCAGCTCGGAGCGGGTCACCGTGGCGCCGGCTTCCGCGATCAGCGCGCTCAGGTCCTTCGTCACGTCGTCGAATACTTTGCTCGTGTCCACCGAGTCGAAGGCCCGGGCTTTTCGGCTGATCCGAGCCAGCTCGAGAAGGCTGTCGGTGAGATCGCGCATTCTCTGGCAGGCGCTTACGATGCGCTCTAGCTTCTGGCGGGCGTCGGGGTCGGAGCCGGCGTGCTGCGAGAGCAGCGAGCTCGCGAAGGTGGAAATGGTGCGCAGGGGAGCCTGGAGGTCGTGCGAGGCTACGGCGGCGAAATGCTGGAGCTCCTCGTTGGAGCGCTCGAGCTCGCTTTCGGTATTGAGGATGGCCGTGATGTCGCGGATCACGAAGGCGAATAATTTCTTCTCGCCGAGAAAGCACTCCGTGATGTTCACGCTGATCGGGAAGGTGCCACCGGTTTTGTTTACTCCCGTGATCCGGCGGCCGGTGCGCAGCTCCTCGGATTGATCGGAATTCATGCTGGCTGCGAGCAGGCCCGCGATCTGGTTCCAGTCGGCCGGCCGCAAGAGGAGTCCCAGGCTGCCGCCTTCGGCTTCGGAAGGCGCGTAGCCGAACATGCGCACGGCGAGATTGCAGGAAATCACGAGGCCCGTTTCATCCGTGAGCACGAGGGCGTCGGGTAACGTTTCGATCACTTGATCGAGAAAATGGCTCCGGTGAAGGGAGTCTTTCAGAAGCGACACTGACATCTCCTGGCGTAAGTGCAAAGACCGCGCCGCCCGGAAAGGCGCGGATCCGCGCCCCATCGCGTCTTCGGCCGGCCCGGGAGACAAAATGGCGGAGGCGGCAGGACATTAAGGCCCACGGGCCGCGCGGGGAAAACCGAGCGGGGTGAAACGAAGGAAATACCAGGCCCATACCACCAGCGCGGCGATCCAGGTGCCGGCGGCGTAGGCGTAATGGCTGAACAGGTGCTGGGGCGGCAGCATCGGGGCTGATACCCGGGTGAGGGAGGCGAGCAGCACCAGCGCGCCCAGGAGATAAAGGGCCGGGCGCTTTTCCCAGTAGAGATACTCCTGACCCGAATGCGCCAGCACCACCCGCACCGAAACGAAGATCGTAAGCAGCCCCATGCCCGAGATGAAAACGAGGTGCCAGAAGTGCACGGCGAAGCCATGATCGTAAGCGAGCGAAAGCGGGGAGAAGGCTACCGCGAGCCCCGAGACCCATACGCCGACCGCGAGGGCGCTGCGGGTCTTGGGCGGGCGGCCGAGGCGCATGCGCAGAAGGGCCCCGCCCGCGAGCGAGCCCGTATACGCGAAGCCGGCCAACCTCACCTCGCCGAGCCCTTCGAGCACCACGCCGCCGAGGAGAAGCGCGAGCAGCGGAACCGTGGCCGGATCGAAGCGAAAGGGTTTCTTCGGGCCGCCGGGAGAAGGCGGGGGAGTCCAGCCCAGCAGCGCGGGCAGAAGCTTGATGCCCACCCCGAGCACGAGGCAGAGCATGAAGCCTTTCAGGAAGAAGGTGCGGGCTACCGCCACGAGCGGGCCGGGCAGCTCCGTATGCGGCGCCAGCATCAGCACGAAAAGGGATAAGATCGCCAGCACCAGCCCCGCCATCAGGAATACGAAGGAAGGCGGCGGGTTCACTTTCCGGAGCAGGAAGCGCCGGCGGCCGAAGTGGGCCGTGCGCAGGAGCCCGAGCAGCATGGCGGCGTAGAACAGCGTGGGATCCGAGAGCAGGCCGAGCACCGGGGTGAGGGCCATCACGCATACGAGGAAGGTGAGCTCGCCGCGGCCCGGGTCGGGAGCCTGCAGGAAGCGGGGCACGGCGGTCCAGAGAAAGCCGAGCGCGTAGCTGAAGAGGAAGCCGCCGATCATGAGGTTGGCGTGGCTCACCACGGGATAGATCTCGATCCACTGGAGGCGAAAGGCGATCCAGAGAAAGGCTCCGAGCATTCCGTTGAGGCAGCCGATCGGGAAGAGGTAGCGGTAGGCGTTTTCCGTGCTCAAGGCAGCTCCCGTGCCACCTTCGCGAGCGGGGCGTGGTCGGCGGAGATGCCGTTCACCGAGGCGCGCTTCACGCCTTCCTTATCCAGGAGCGCAACCACGTTGGAGTGGGAATACTCGCCGTTCTTTTCCTGCTTGTAGGAGATGTCGAGGAGAGCGGCCAGCTCGCGCACGGAGCCCGAGGTCTTGCCGGCAATCACGGTCCACTTTTTTGCGTCGAGCTCTTTTTCTTCCATGAACTTACGGAGCACGGCGGGCGTGTCGTTTTTGTGGTCGAAGGAAACCATCACGAAGCGCAGGTCGGGCTTGTCGGCGAGCGTCTTCTCGATGTCTTTCAGCTTCTTCACGATGAGCGGGCAGGTATATTGGCAGCGCGTATAAACCATGGTGATCACCACCGGCTTGCCGCGAAGCTCCTCGAGCTTCATTGTCTTGCCGCTGGGATCCACCCACTGGGATTTGGTCTGGTAGAGCGAATCCTTGGCCGGCGCGGCCGCCGTGGCCGGCGCGCAGAAAAGCAGCGGCAGCAGAAGGCTCAGCGAGCGCAGCGAAAACCGAGATTCCATACACTTCCCTTTCCTTTGAGGCTCGAGCGGAACGCGAACCGCATGAACGCGGCGTAGTTTTCCTTGTTGCCTCCGAACAGATTGCCCGAGCCGCAGAATAAATCGCGGTTCAGGGAGGAGTCTTCGCGGCTCTCGCCGGTGATGAAGGTGGAGTTGAAATCCTCCACCCATTCCCAGATCAGGCCGTGCATATCGTAAAGGCCGTAAACGTTTTTGTAAGTGGAGCGTACCTTGGGCAGCTCGCCTTTTTTGGGCTTTCCATACCATTCGAGTATGCGGGAGAGAAAGGCGGGATCGCGGTTGGCGTCCGCGGTGGTTTCGCTGGCCGCGGCCATATATTCCCATTCGTTCACGGTGGGGAGCCGGAGGCCGAGATGCTCGCAATAAGCGAGCGCGGCGAACCAGGAAACGAACGTGACTGGCGCGCCCGGGCTGATGCCTTTTTTAAGGCGGAGATCGCCGGAGAACTGGGAAAGGTAGCTCTCATCGGCGAAGAGGGGGGAAACGCGGCTCTTCCTCCATTCGGGGCGATTCCGAAGGAAGACGAGAAATTCAGCGTTGGTTACGGCGGTGGGCTGGGACTCCAGTGCGGGCACCGGAATGGGCACCGGCTTCTCCGCTTCTTTTCCCTTCTCCGCTTGCGCGATCCAGAAGGGCTCGAGGGCGCCGCCCGGCACCTTCACCATGGCGGGCGGGCGGGCCATCGCGGCCGAGCAGGGGATCAGGCAAAGCATGGCCAGGGCGGCGAGCCGCGCGCTCGAAGAGCTGCGTGAACACTTTCCTGGCCAGGCTTGAATTGCCACGATCCATTCTCCTCTAGTGGGCTTCGCCGTTGCCCGTGGTTTTCTTCACGGCCTTCACTTCCGCCGCGGTTACCCTTTTCTTGCTGTTGCCCCAGTTGTGGTAAACGTAGGTGAGCACGTTGGCGATGTCCTCGTCGCTCAGGCCGAGCGAGGGCATGATGCTGTTGTACTTCTCTTTGTTCACCGTGATCGCGCCCGCGAGGCCGTTCTTCACGGCGCTGATGGCGCGCGTCTTGTCGGCATTCAGGTAGTCGGAGTTGGCCAGAGGGGGGAACGCGGAGGGCACGCCCTGGCCGTTAGGCTGGTGGCAGGCCGCGCAGTTCTGGTTATAGGTGTTCTTACCCATGGCGATCTGGTCGTCGAGGCTCTTCGCCACCTTCACCACGGCCTTGTCGGCGGTGTCCTGGCGGATCGCGCTGCCTTCGGGCAGGTAGATATCGTCGCGCAGCTTCCCGGAGTAAACCACCTTGTCCTCGTCGCCGGTCACTTTCATCATCCCGATGGCGCCCTTGTTGAACGCGCGGAAAAGAGAGTGGTCCACGAGGATATAAGTTCCGGGAACGTCCACCTTATACTCCACGATGGCCGATCCGCCGGCGGGAACGAGCGTGGTCTGCACGTTCTCGTTGATGGTCTTCGTGCCGCCCTCCACGTAAACTTTGTCGAAGATCTCCCCGATCACGTGGAAGGACGAAACGAGGTTCGGGCCGCCGTTGCCCACGTAGAGGCGCACGGTCTCACCCGTTTTCGCGGTGAGCGCGGCGTCGCCGGTGAGGGCGTTCACTTTGCCGTTGAACACCACGTAGGTGGGCTTTTCGTCGATGGCTTTTTCCATGCTGAAAGGCTGGTAGCCCTGTTTGCCGTAGGGGCCCTTGGTATAGAAGTCGCCTTGCATCACGTAGTATTCTTTGTCCACTTTCGGGAGGCCGCCTTTGGGCTCCACGAGGATCAGGCCATACATGCCGTTAGCCACGTGCATGCCCACGGGAGCCGTGGCGCAGTGGTAAACGTAGAGGCCTGGATTCAGCGTCTTGAACGAGAACACCGTGCTGTGGCCGGGAGCCGTGAAGGAGGAGGCCGCGCCGCCGCCCGGGCCGGTCACGGCGTGCAGGTCGATATTGTGGGGCATCTTGCTGGAAGGATGGTTCATCAGGTGGAACTCCACCAGGTCGCCTTCCTTCACCCGGATGAAACTGCCGGGCACGGTGCCGCCGAAGGTCCAGAAGGTATAGTCCACGCCATCGGCGATCTTCATGTTCTTCTCGATCACCTCGAGCTTCACGATCACCTTGGTATTATGGGAACGGGTGATGGCCGGTGGCACTTCCGGGGGGGAGGTGAGCTTGGCCACCTCCTCGCCTTTGATGTCGGCCCTCGCGGCGCCGGCGATGAGGAGGAAAGAGGCAAGGAACAAAGCGGTGGTTTTCATATGTTCTTCCTTCGTGCGTGATTAAACAAAAGCACTTTTACGCCTTATACAGACGTTAACAGCGTGGAGGGCGAATCGATTATGACTTGCGTCAGGGGTTCTTGAGAAGCTCGACGATCTTGTCTGTGCGGAGAATCTCAATCTGCTTATCCTCGGTATGGATGAGTCCCTGCTGAGACAGGTCGCTCATGCAGCGGATCACCGATTCCACGCTCGACCCCACGGAATCGGCGATCTCCTGCCGCGTGAGAGGTATGGGTAGCCTGCTGGTTTCGGTGGCTGGCTGTTTATCCAGCAAAGATAGCAAGAGGTATGCCACGCGCTGCTGCAGGCTCAGCTTGGAATTGGCTTTGTCTTCCTGGAGCACGCT
>CAZTCD010000064.1:0-22986 GCA_964612065.1 uncultured Bdellovibrionales bacterium
ATACTTCGAAGTCCGGAGGCAGAGGTACCTTGATCGAATCAATGGCCTGGAAATTTCCGGTACCGCTCAAGGTCAGGGTGAAATTGATCGGCGAGTTCTGAGGTAAGGATGTGCGATTGGCTTCCAATTTTAGAGAGAATTGTCCAACGGCTCCCCCGTATGCGGCAGGTCGTCCCGCTTCAGGGAGAGGCAAAATCTCTACGCTTGTCTCTTGGCTGGAATGATCGCCGGTTCGCATGTCGAATCCAAAAACCAGCCCTTGAGCCAGGGCCTCATCGCTGATGTATTTGCCTTTGATTCGGAGTCGGTCTACGGGAAGTTTGCCGGGCTTAATCCCATAGAGAGCATATCTGGCGATGAAAGCACGGCGCATCTCCTGATTCTGAAGGTAAATGTCTTCGAACTGAGGTTGGGTGATCAGATGAAGATCTTCCTTCCAGAATCCATCAAAGGTCGGCCACTTCAATACGTCTACCTGCCGTACATTGCCGAAGTCATACAGATAATATTCAGCCACAATAGGTTCGCCTACATAGGCTCTTTGCTTGTTGAGAACTACATGAACAGTGAAGTCACTATTGAAGCGGGTGGGTACATTGAGCGATTCAGAGGATGCAATCGGCGGAGTTGCACCCGGCTGATGGGCCGAGTGTCCAACGGGTGGCGGGCGATAACCCGGAGCAGCCGGATTGGTGGTTTCCTCCCGTCTATTTGGTAACACACGTGGAGTTACAGTCACGCGGATGTCTTGTGCCTCGCGTATTCCACTCTTTCCGATAGTTGCCTTTATATTGCGGATTCGGAAATCTCCACTCCTTTTGGGATTTAAAATGAAAGAAAATTCCAACTTTTTCCAGGTATTTGGTCCGGTCGGTCCAGGCATTGGAGTGAATTTAAGGCCTGCAGCTCCTATTAAGGTAAAGTCGGGGGCATCGAACGTAGGCGTGGGTACTAAATCGGAAATAGAAGCCTGGACTTCAATTTGTAGCTTCGTGCTCTCCGATTCCGAAACCGGATTTGGGCTGATGGAAGCTGTAATCTTTGATTCCTGAGCCAAAGCAAGCGCAGAAACGAGACTCAAAGCCGCGGAAAGCCATACTGATTTACCAATCCTGAGCGGCATCATCTACGTTGACTTTACCTCCCTTTACCTTGTCTTTTAAGAACTTCTTTTGCAGATTTCCCTCGCGTTCTTTAAGCGCCCCCAAGATTCTTCTGGCCTCATCTTCTCCCATGCTATCACGCTCTCGGAAGGGCTGCCCGCCTCTCCGGGGGGGGGCATTGCCCCCCTCTTGTTCTTGATCCCCTTTTGACGTCGAGTCATCTTTACTTTCAGGCCGTTCCTGTTTGCTATCTCTATCGCCCTTCTTTTCTTCTGGATTGGCGTCTTTTTTCGAATCTCCATCGCCTTCTTTTTTAGGGTCTCCCTGTTTATCTGGATCTTTCTTCTGGCCATCTCCGTTTCCAGAGTTTTTATCTTCCTGCTTGGAGTCGCCCTTATTTTCCTGAGGGGATTTCTGGCTGCCTTCTTTCTTGTTCTGATTCTCGGATTTGTCCTGTTGTGGATTTGGTTGCTGTGCTGGATCGGCGAGCCGGTTTACATTCTTCTTTGCCAAATCGAGAAGTTCGGCCTCCTTGTTCGATAGCTTTTCTTTCTTTCTAAGCAGGCTGATCAGTTCAGCATAAGCCGACCGAGCCTCTTCCTTTTTGCCTTCCAAAGCATAAGATCCGCCAATGTTGAATAATCCCTGCAGGCGCAACTTTGGATCTGCCGAGCGTAGCCGGTTCAGTTGCTCCCGGCCTTGACTGTGTTTGTTTTCAAGCACCTGATAGGTGCCAATGTTGTAATTTAAATCAGCGCTGTCGGGATTTTCTGCCTGAAGGCCCTTTAGTAAATCTACCGCTTGGTCAAACTTCTTTTCCTTTTCAAGCTTTTGGCTCTCTTCGCTGACCACCTTTTCTTTTGTTTTCAAAAACGAGAGAGCTCCGGCATCGGCGGACCCTGATGAGAGGATAAAAAGTGCCAAAGAAGCTGCTGTTTTTGACTTCCGCTTCGCTGACTTCCTAATTCGGAAAATCGTGCGCAGGGGGAGGAGAGCGTTCTGAATCGTAAGATACGAAAAGAGCAGCAACAGTACTCCAGGGGAAAGCACAAATAAGAAAAGTTCTTCGTAAACCGTTGTACGTATCAGTGCGAAGTTGCCGCGTTGGGCATCCCCCACGCGAGCCAGAATATCCTCTACTTCCGCCTCATCCAGGGTGGAGAAATAAAAGTGGCCTCCGCCTCGGGTGGCTAATTCCTGCAGCACCACTGGATTCATGGGAGAAACAACCGTGTTTTTGCTCAGATCTGTTTTAAATCCTCTTAGCTCTCCCTTTTCGTCACGTAAGGGAATCGGCGCCCCTCTCTCCGTTCCTATAGCAATGGAAAAAATGATTCCTCCGGAAGCGCGAATTTCATCAACTACTTGTAGGTCAGACTCACCATGGGTTTCCCCGTCGCTCATTACGATAAATACATTCGAGCGTTCATTTTCGCCGCTCTTTGCGGCTCCTCTGGCCATGGCTTCTTTTGCCACCTCCAGTGCTGATTGAAGATTGGTCCCCTGCGATGGAATCAGGCTGGAATCCAGGTTTTTCAGATAGCTGTCGATGATCGAGTAATCGGACGTAAGAGGGGTGATCAGTATGGCCGAGTTTGCGTAGGCTATGATTCCCACTCGATCTCCCGAAAGGCGCGAGGTGAGGTGTTGCACCGTCTTTTTTGCTTTCATCAGACGGCTTGGGGCCACATCTTCCGCGTCCATGCTACGGGAAACATCAATTAATACGTAGATATCGAGACCGGTGCTTTGTACTTCTTCTACTTTGGGATTGGCCTGTGGGCGTGCGGCAGCAACGATCAGTAGCGCCAAGCCGATCCAGTATGCGAAGAGCTTTCCTTTATCCTTCAATCTCCCTTTTGAGATAAGAAGGCGGGATAGGTTTTCATCGGCCACGAACTTCAAGAGACGATTCCGGGCCCCTTGGTCTAATCGTGCCAATGCAAATTTGAGTAAGGGCAAGGCCAGCAGAAAGAGGAGAATTTCCGGGCTGTAAAAGCGAAAGTCATTCATTCTGGAAGCACCCGGAAAACAGTGGATCTAAGAATCAATTCGATCGCAAAGAACATCAGCGCAAGAAGTAGAATGGGCTGAAAATGTTCCTGGTAAGTTACTCTCTCCTTTTTTTCCACCTTAGAGCGCTCCAGCTTGTCGATATCTCCAAAAATGCGGTTTAACGAACCTGGATCGCTCGCTCGGTAAAATTTTCCTCCAGTGGAGTCAGCTATCTTTTGTAAAAGCGCAGGATTAATCGTACTGACCACCTGGGTGATCACCTGTTGCCCGAACCGATTCATCGCGGGGATGTTAACCACTCCTTCGCTTCCAAGAGCGATTGCATAGATTTTCACCCCGTAACCGACAGCGATGTCCCCCGCTGTTAAAGGAGCGATGGCCCCCATGTTGTTGTCGCCGTCTGTAATTAGGATCACCACACGTGTTTTTGCTGTGCTCTCTTTTAAGCGATTTAGAGCGGTTGCCAGTCCATCGCCGATTGCGGTTCCGTCCCTTAGTTGATTCACATCGGCGAGATTCACTGCCGAATGAAGAAACTCGTAATCCAGAGTGGGCGGGCAAAGCGTAATCGCCTCACCAGAAAACACACTGAATCCGATTCTATCGTCATTTCGGCCTTCTATAAATTTATGCACAGTCTCCTTGGCGGTATTCAGGCGATTTTTGCCGTTTCCCATGTCCTGTATCAGCATGCTTTGGGAAACGTCGAAAGCGAACATTATATCTATTCCTTCGGAGCTTCGCTTTGTGGTTGATGTGGCGGTCTGCGGACGTGCGAGTGCGAGAATTGCAAGGGAGAAGGCGAGCGCTCTCATGATGAACGGCAACCAAACCGGAAGGCGAAGGTGAGAGCTGACCGACAGTCCTCGATGTGCAATAGGAAAATGCAATACCTTTAGAGTAACCCGATTTCTTGCCGCGAGTGTCAGAAGCCATATCACAATCGGAATAAGGGCAAGCAGAAGTGGATAACGGAGGTTCATTTCGGGCCCTCTGCAGGCTTAGGCTCCACTGATGTGCTTTCCACGAATCGTCTCGCGTCAAGCAAGAGTCCGGGTACCACCGAAGCATCCAGCTCTTTTCTTCCGTATCGAACTTCTGTGATCGTGGCGAGAATTCCGTCAATCAAATTCACGAAAGCAGCGGCGTGCTGTTTTGCTCGAAGTTCGATAAGAAACTCCCGGTCTGTCATATCTCTGGAGTCAATCTCGAAGTTGATGTCAGAATACTTTCTCAGTATGCCAGCCAGCTCAAACGAGAATTTTTTCCACTCCTCCAGCTGGAGAGGCTTTTTTGATCGGGAGTATTTTTGCAAATTTGCCAGAGCATGCAGTGCCTTTTCGGTATTCGTCAGGTTTCTGGTCAAGTGCTCCTTGAGGCGCTGCAAGCCATAACGCACCCCAATTCCACCCACTACCAGGATGGCAAGAAGAAGAAGACTGATCACGGTCCAGTCCCAGCTCCCAAATGAATTTCCAGTAAGTACCCAAGGGAGATCTTTTGGAACCTGAGTTTCCTCTTTAATCTCGGCACCGGATACAGCAAAAGGGCCCACTTCAATCTCATCTTTGGTCACCTGGTTCCTGAGGAGAAAGGGGCCTACTAATAAGGGGCCTTTCTGGTGCACCATCGCTTCGAATTCCAGCTTGGTGGCATTTCCGTCTGTCGGGAGAGAGCGCACCGAAGCAGCTGATGCCGTAATGTTCCCGGCGGGTACCCATCCTTCTCCCGATTCGCTCACTACTTCCCAGCCATCTCCCGAGCTTCCGATCCGTTCATCCAGGAACACCTGGAGCTTGATAATGTCACCGATCTCGAGCTTTTCGCTTGAGGTCCCGGGCGAAAGAGTCACGACGATATTCATCGGCTCTTTCCTCGCTTTCTGGGGTGAAAGAACTGCCGTAATGCACTCACGGGATCCGACTGGGTAGGTATATCCAGAAGAGATGCTCCGGACTTTTTGATCAGCTCTGCAGTTTTCGTGGAAAGCTTTCTTTGAGAATCAGCATAGGATTTTCTAACTGTGGGCGAGGACGTGGCAAGCAGCACAGATTCGCCGGTCTCCGGGTCCTCTACCCTCAAGAGGCCCACATCTGGAAGTTCGGCATCACGGGGATCAGTTGCCCGCATGCAGATAAAGTCATGTTTTTTCGCCAGAATCTGGAGCTTTTTCCTATCGAATTCAGCGAAAAAGTCGGAGGCAAAGATAATCACACTCCCGTGTTTCAGCGTTGCGCTTAGAAAGGTAAGTGCAGGGTCGAGGTTGCTGGTCTTGGAAGCCGGTACATAGGTCAGGAGCTCGTCTATCAGGCGAAGGACGTGCTTGCGCCCCTTTTTCGGTGGCACGTACCTTTCCACCCTGTCTGAAAACAGCAGTAAACCAACTCTGTCGTTATGGGAAATAGCTGAGAAGCCCAAAGACGCTAGGCCGATCGCCAAATTCTCGCGTTTGCTGAGCCCGGTGCTGCCGAATCCGCCGGAGGCGCTCACATCAACGGCAAAAATAATGTTCAGTTCGCGCTCTTCCTCAAACGTCTTGACGTAAGCCTCCTGCATGCGGGCAGTGGTACGCCAGTCGATATGGCGGATGTCATCTCCATATTGATATAGGCGCGAGTCCGAGAACTGCATCCCCTGGCCTTTAAAGCGGCTTTTATATTCCCCGGAGAGCATGGCCGCGCTCTTTCTGCGGGTGATCAGCTCCACCTCTTTCACCTTTTTGGCAATATCGGAAAGGGGGGCCCGTCCAGCCGTGCGGATCTCCTCGGCGTCACGATCAGTTTCCGCTGATGCGGAACCGGTTTTGCGCTTAAGGAACTTCCACCACATCCAGGATTTTCCTGATCACAGCCTCGCTGGTTACGTCGTTGGCTTCTGCTTCGTAGGTAAGCACCAAGCGATGGCGTAAAATATCGTAACATACCGCTTTTACGTCATCGGGGCTTACATAGGATCTCCCCATCAGAAATGCTGAAGCGCGTGCGGCTTTGGCCAGGCCGATGGTTGCACGCGGAGACGCACCCACCTGAATAAAGCTCTTCAAATCCGTCAGGCCTTTCTTTTCAGGAAAGCGTGAAGTGAAGATGATATTTAAAATATAGTCTTTCAGCTTCTCATCTAAATACACTTTGGCCGCCAGAGCTTTTGATTCGAGAAGGGCTTTCGGCAAAACCTTTTTGGAAATGCGAGGAGCCTCCAACGTGCTCATGCGATCTAAGATGGATTTTTCTTCTGGTTGGGTTGGGTAGTGCACTTTCACTTTAAATAGAAATCGGTCCAACTGAGCTTCAGGCAGTTGATAGGTTCCTTCTTGCTCGATCGGGTTCATCGTGGCCAGTACGATAAATGGGTCCGGCAGCTGATGCGTTTGCTCTCCTAAGGTTACCTGCCTTTCGGCCATGCTTTCCAGAAGCGCGCTCTGCACTTTGGCCGGCGCACGATTGATCTCGTCCGCCAGAACAATGTTGGCGAATATGGGGCCTCGCTTGGCAGAGAACTCTCCGGTTTTTTGGTTGTAGACCATCGAACCAACCAGATCGGAAGGCAGCAGATCCGGAGTGAACTGAATTCGATTGAAGGTAAGATCCATCACACTGGCGAAGGTTTTCACGGCCAGCGTTTTCGCTAATCCTGGCAGTCCCTCCAGGAGAATGTGTCCGTCACACAGAAAGGCCATGAGGATTTTCTCCATCATTGCCCTTTGGCCCACCACTACCTTCTCACACTCTTTCAAAATCTCCGCCATCGTGGCGCTTTTCTGTCGAATGAGGTCCTGAATCTCAGATTCTTGGCTTGGCTGCATAGGCTCAAATCATAGCAAAACTAATCGGATTCATGGCCTCGAAATTGCGAATGCGACGGCCTGATTTTTGGGCAGGGACCCATTGGCGAAAAGCGGACGGAGAGATGAATGAATTTTCATTTGATTGGACAGTCGGTACAAGAATTTTACCGGTGGGGCGTTTTCCTTGTTTTCGCAGCCACGGTTTTGGTCACGCTTCAGTGTTGTGGCAATGGGTTGACGCGCGGCGCCGACAGTCGACTTCAGGTGGTTCTGAAGATTCCGGAGGGAGAAAACCCTGAGTTATTTTGGATGGGAACTTCGGAGAGAAAGCTTCGTTGGCAGGATCAGAACGGAAATTCGGCGGAAGAGGCCTGGGAGAGCGGGAAAAAAATCGAATGGAAGCCTCGGGAAGGTGACCGGATTACTTTTGAGGCAAGAGATCAAGCAGGAAGAGTCGTAGTAGACGGGGGAGCTTTTGTGCCCGAGGAAAAAGTGGTGACGATACCGCTTCGTAGAGTCTTATAATGAGTAAGTGCAACCACTACTTTTCTTCATTTTTCTGGGACTGATACCGCAGGGAGGAGCGGCTTTCGCCGCCGAGCCTTCTGGAACAGAACTGGACGCTCTCGTAGCCAAGGTGGGCAGAGAGGCAGTGCTTGTATCAGATTTAAGGCGCTTTGCCGATGTGGATAGGGTTCTGGTTTGCGCTGGACTGATTCAAAGAGAGCCGTCTTTGCCTAGCGAGAAAAAGGCTCTACTTTCCGCTTATATTGATGAAGAGCTCCAGTACCAGGAGGCCAGGATTAAGAAAATCCAGACTGAAGGGAAAATCCAATTGGCCGTTCAAACGATCATGGGTAAAGAAGATTGCCGAAAGCGTTGGATTAGCTTGGGTGAACGATATTCAAGGATCTATCGCACGACTTCACGGCCTCGTGAAGGGGAGGGGCACTTGGTGCGGGAATTGGAAAAAAGAGTCCTGATTCTCCGGTTTCGCCAAAAGGAATCCATTCCTGATTTTGAGCTCTGGAAACGGGAAGCAGGATTGCGTTATCCGATAAAGACCTATTTGGAATGAAAAAACTTCATTATTCTCCTCGCCCTGCCTCGGAATCAGATCTGGACCAGGTCGTCGAAATAGAAAAAAGCTCTATTTCTCCACCGTGGACCAGGGCTGCGTTTGCTGCTGAGCTAGATAAACCTACCACCAGATTCTGGGTAGTTACTGATGACGCAAGTGACGAAAAGGTGTTGGCCTATGCGGTGTTTCACTTTCCGGCGGAGCAAGCCCATTTAGTAACCTTCGCCGTGCATCCTGACTACCGTAGGGCCGGTTTGGGCATCTATTTAATTCGTCGCCTCATCACGTATGTAATGAGACGGGGGGGAGCAAGTGTGGTTCTGGAGGTCCGGAAAGGAAATATTCCGGCGGTACAACTATACCAGAGCCTTGGTTTCATTGTGATTCATTCTATTCCCCGTTTCTATCCCGATGGGGAGGATGCTTTCTCGATGATCTTTCAGATCGATCGTAATATTCCAACAGGCGATCCAATAGTGGACTTCGACGACGAGTCCGACAATACTGGCGGCGGTGGAAAACCTACTCTTAACTGAAGATGAAGATCTGATTGCGGTACGCAAACAGGCTGGCCAGCTTGTGGTGGCCGATCGTTTTGGCCTCGAAAAGAACCCACTATTGCATCGGTTGGGAGCCTATTTAAGAGATAAGGGGCACAAGCCGGACGAAACAGGGCGTGACCTTTATCCAGTGCACCGCTTGGACCGTGATACCAGTGGAGTGGTTCTTTTTGCTAAACACCATGAAGCTCACCGGCGATTGTCCAAGATGTTTGAGGGCCGTGAGGTGGAGAAGGTGTATTGGACCTTAGCCTGCGGTGTGCCCATATGGGATAAGCTGGTATGCAAGGTCCCGTTGAGTCGGGCCGAGGGTAAGAAGGGCCGGGGGCGGGGCCTCGTCGATTTGCAAAAAGGCAAAGAAGCTACCACTGAGTTCCAGGTTAAGGAGCGATTTGAACGGGTCAGCTGGCTAGAAGCGAAACCGTTAACCGGGCGGCTGCATCAAATTCGAATTCATCTTAGAGTGCTCGGGCATCCCGTAATGTTTGATGAAAACTATTGGGAGGCCACTTGGAAAACGGAAATCCTGAGTTTCTTTCCTTCCCAGCGCCTTTGCTTGCACGCCCGTTCATTGCGATTTCAGCATCCTTTTTCCGGAAAAAAAATAGAGATCGAATGTCCCATGGATCCAGACATGAGAAATCTCCTGCAGTCGCTGCAGGCTGCACGGAAAGGCTCTAACTAAGAGCCGCGCTTCCGCTCAGCTTGGTTAAAAGATCAAGAAAGTCTTGCGGAGGTGGGGCGCTAAGATGAAAAACTTTTCCAACATTTTCTATGGGAAACTCGA
Organism: uncultured Bdellovibrionales bacterium; assembly: GCA_964612065.1. Classification (GTDB taxonomy): domain Bacteria; phylum Bdellovibrionota; class UBA1018; order CAIPTA01; family CAIPTA01; genus JAKFYM01. Next base: position 9,332 of record CAZTCD010000064.1, read on the forward strand.
TTTCCGCGGCATGCAGTGCCGGTCTGGAATAGATTTCTGACCAAGGTTTTTTTGCGTATTTTTTGTCTCCAAGCAAAGCATGGCCCGCATGAGAAAAATGGACTCTAATTTGGTGGGATCGTCCGGTTTGAAGGCGCACTCGCATTAGGCTGGAGTTTCCGAGGTTCCGGATTCGGTGAAAGTAGGTGATAGCTTCATCGCCCTTGGAATCCACAAATACTTCGTTGGTCCGCTCATTTTTTTTTAGAGGAAAATCATATCGTCCTGATTCGCCAGGATCACCCTTGGCGATGGCGATATACGTGCGTTTGATTTTTCCCAATTGAATGGCAGAGGTAAGAAACTTTGCCGATTGAGGGGTTTTCGCGAGGAGAATAAGTCCCGAGGTGTTTCGATCTAGCCTGTGCACTGGGGCTAGGAAGGGATATTTTTTTCCCGAACTCAGTGACTCAGCTTTGATTAGATCTGCAAGGTCAGGATCCCCGCTCTTGTCCTTCTGGGAAAGCACGCCGGCGGGCTTATCTACCACCATAAATCCCTCTTCTTCGGTGATAATCCTGTCTAGCATCTTACTTCACCTCAAGCTTTCTCTCTTTTACCGAAGAGAGTAGACCCCACTCTGATGTGAGTAGAACCTTCTAAAATAGCTGACTCAAAGTCAGCGCTCATGCCCATCGACAGATTTTTGAGAGTCGAATGGTATGCTCCTCTATCATTGAGGGAGTCGAGCAGGTTTCGCAATTTCTCGAATGCTTTGCGCGTATCTCTCGGAGCCGGAATGCACATTAATCCGGTGATCGAGAGGCTCGTAAGCTCATTGGCTTTTTCCAAAGATTCCGGAAGAGTTGCCTCAGCGAATCCGCCCTTTGTGGATTCTTCATCCACGTTTACCTCCAGGAAGCATTCCTGAATAACTCCCTCTTGCAATGCTGCCTGATTCAGCTTTTTCGCCAAGTTAATCGAATCAAGCGCATGGAATACCGAGAAATTTCCTGGAATGAACTTGGCTTTATTCGATTGCAGCGTGCCGATCAGATGCCATCTGAGCTGATTTAGGCCAGCATCTTGAGCCATTTCGCGCTTTTTCAATGCTTCTTGAACATAATTTTCACCGAAGTTCAGAATGCCGAGGCGTGCGAAGGCTTCAATGTCTTGCCAAGGCTTGGTTTTGCTCACGGCCACCAACGTTACATCGCTTTCTTTTCGGCCTGAAGCTCGGCAGGCCGAACGAATTTTTGTCCGAACTTCCTCCAGGCGCATTCGAAATTCTTCGCCCATCTCAGCGTTCCTTCTTCTTGGGTTTCTTAGTCTGTCGCATGGAACGGGCTCTCTCAATCAGCTGCAATGTTTGGCACACAGGCAAGCCCACTACATTGGTATATGAGCCCCGAATTTCCCTCACAAGAGCGGCTCCATGTCCCTGAATCCCGTAGGCTCCCGCTTTGTCGAAGGGTTCGCCTGTTGAAAGATACCACTCAATCATTTTCTTTGAGAGATCAGAGAAATTAACCCTGGTTCTGACTTGCTGAAGGAAGCGAGAGCCTTCCCCGGAGTCAATGCTTACTAACGCTACCCCGGTAAAAACATCGTGCCAGCGCCCGGAAAGAGATCGAAGCATTTTGGCTGCCTCGTTTTTGTTTCGCGGCTTGCTCAGTACTTTATTATCCAGAAAAACGAGAGTATCAGCCGAAAGAATCACACCTGATTTCACACCCTTTTCCAAGAGCTCCCGTTTGGCAGCTTCAGCCTTGGCCAAGGAAATTTGTTTCACAATATGCCGGGCAGATCTTGTGCCTTTTAGCTTCGGAGCGTTCAATTCATCTTCTGAAGGAACGTATACCCGGAAACGGATTCCGGCTTCAGCTAATAGCTGTTTCCGGCGTGGGGATCGGGAGGCCAGGTAAAGAGTTGGTGTCATCGGGCGGCTTTCCTCAAAATCGGAGGCTTTCGTGCTGCGGAGATATCAAAGAAAGCTCGGTTCTTACAGCTATTTAGGTCAGATAAAGCATTGCTTGCACGCACCGCTCAAAATGCTACACTTTTGGTAGGAGGATCGGGTTATGAAGTACAGGAAGTACTGCAAACAGATCAAAATCGGGGCAATGTTCATCTTGGCGCTTGGCGTTTCTGCCTGTGCGACCACAAAAAACGCAAATATGGAACGTGAGCCTTCTTCCGTTAAAGAGGAAGAGGAAACCGGGGACCGGCCTGGCAAGTATGATGGGCGTGAGCCTGCTTCTATGAAGGGCGATTTTACCTGGTTGAATGAGGTGGAAGCCGATATCGGACGTGTCGCTGCCGATACCAGCAAGCGAGCCATCGCGAATCAAAGCAAGCATGAGGTATTGCTGAAGCAGAAGGACTGGAACTTCAGCTTTTTGCCGAGAACTAACCACTTCTATGTGGAAGTAAACGGTATGCAATATCAGATGGTTCAAACCAAGATCGACGACGGCGAGCGCTTTGCGTTCGCCGCCGAAGGCCAAGCTGAGAACCCCCTTACCTTCGCGGTCACGAAGGGTGAGGGGCGCAGTGTAGCCAGTGGCAAATCCTGTGATGCCGAGATCTCTTATTGGAGTAGGCGCTCGAAGTCTTATGTGACCGAGCGCAAATCCCTCAATGGCAAGCCATGTGAGCGGATGATCACTCTGCTGAAAGATTACGTTCCGTGAAGCTAACCCGTTTTGTCTCTACACTTATTGTTTTTTCGTTTTCGCTAATCATCTCTATTCCGGATGCAAAAGCCGAAACTACCTTGGGCGATTCCGCATTGGTTATCGCATACTCCACGGTTGGCGGGGCGGTTCTTGGCGCATCTACGCTTCCCTTCTATGAAGACCCGGGAGACCACACCAAGAATATTTTTTATGGTGCCGCTATAGGTGCTGTAATTGGAGTAATCATCTCTGCCTACGCTGGAGTGCAAGACGGACCCGACTATAGTGAGGAGGAGGAAGCCTTGCTCTATAAAGGGGGGAGGAAGCCAAGCTCCTTGGCTATTAACGAGTCTCCCGAGCTTAGGCTCCGTGCGGAATTGAGCACGACTACCCGCAAATTAGCGTCTACGGGACCCCGAGGGGCAGTACTCTGGTCCCCACTGGCCAGCGTTCGTTTCTAAACAAATTCAAACATGATCGGTATTCACGACCCTCTAATTGGAAATGAGGAAGAGCAGGAAGTGCTCGAAGCCCTTAGGTCCAATTGGATCTCGGGCGGAGGTTCGAAGACTTCCGCCTTTGAAGAGGCCATGAGAGATTTTTTGGGATCGTCACTTCTTCCTCTTGCCACGGTGAATGGAACAGGCGCTCTTCAGCTTGCGATGAGAGCTTTGAATGTTAACCCCGGTGATCATGTTCTTGTGTCTGCGTACGGTTTCGTAGCCTCTGCCAATTGCGTTCGCTATGCAGGAGCCGAACCGGTATTCCTCGGGCCTGAAAAAGGTGATTTTCCTGTTGTTACCTTTTCCCAAGTAGAGCGGTTTTTAAAAAATGAAGTGGATGGTAACGGTTGCTTCAAGCGAACGGGGCGCCCTTTTAAAGGAATGATTTACAACCAGCCCTATGGGCTGGTTGACAGGCATTTCGAAAAAATCTGTGCGCTCTTTCGGGAGCGAGGGCTCTTTCTGTTGGAGGATGCTTCCCAATCGCTGGGAGTAAAGCACAGTGGCAAATGGCTCGGTACCTTGGGTACCGTTGGGGTTTTCAGTTTCAACGGAAACAAGACGATTTCTACTGGAACAGGTGGCTTATTGGTTGCGCAAGATGATCAACTGCTTGCCACTGCCAAGCGGCTCAGGCATCAGTCTCGTTCTGATCCGTTTGATTTTTTCTACGATGAGTCTGGTTACAACTTGTTGATGTCGAACGTTCTCGGTGCATTGGGCCTCGCGCAAGTGAAGAGGCTGCCTGAGATACTGGAAAATAAACGTAAGATCCGGTCCATTTATCGTTCCTCTCTTGTGAAGAGCGAATTCACAATAGTCGGAGCCGACCTTCCCGACTTTCCCGCCTGGTTAAACGTAGTGCTTTTGCCGAAGGCAGTGTCCAGTCGAGCCGCTCTGCAAGAGCTAGCCACTAAGATGGCGAGTGACGGCTTTCAAATACGGCCCGCCTTTCCTGCCGTCACAGATTGCGCCATGTATCGTGATTCTCTTTGTATTGATGGGAGGGAGCTGCAGGAGTTCTTTATGAGAGCAGTGTGCTTGCCCTCCGGGCCCGGTGTAAGTGAAAGCCAGGCTACTCAGATCGTGAGCAGCCTGGCTAGGCATACTGAAAAACTCGGCCTGGCCTAAGCTTTAAGCTTCGGGAGTGGGTTCTTCTTGCGGTTCTTTCTGGGACCTTCGGGGTGCAGCCAGGCTGAGTTTCTCGCCTTCCACACGGAAGTCTTCGATATGCAACGTGGAATCGCCTTTGATCGACACCTTCATCCCGAATCGCTCTTCGAGGCGATCCAGGGTGTCTCTTTCATCCTGGAAGAGAGTGTCCACCACCTCAGGGTGAGCCATTACTCTGGCTCCTACCGTGCCCCCTTCCAAGGCTGCACGTTCGAGTTCCCGGAAGACGTCATAGCAAACGGTGCGAAGGTTCTTGCTGAAGCCTTTTCCATTGCAGTAGGGGCAGGGCTCGCAAAGAACGTGATTCAAAGATTCCCGGGTTCTTTTCCTGGTCATTTGAATCAGACCTAATTCGGAAATTCGGAGAATATTCGTTTTGGACTTGTCCTTCTTCAGGGCCTCTTCCAATGCGCGGTAAACTTTTTCTCGGTGCTGGCCTTTCTCCATATCGATCAAGTCGATAATGATAATGCCACCTACGTTCCGAAGCCGGAGCTGGTAAGCAACTTCTTTCACGGCTTCCATATTGGTTTTCAGGATCGTTTCCTCGAGGTTCTTTTTCCCGGTGAACTTACCTGTGTTTACGTCAATTACGGTCAGGGCTTCGGTTTGATCGATGATCAAATAACCGCCGCTGCGAAGCCATACCTTGCGGTTCAAGGCCCGTGTGATTTCACTTTCGATGCCGTAGGCGTCAAAGATCGGGTCTTTCCCCGTATACTTCACCACGCGATTCACCAGGTGAGGGGCAAACTGTTCAGCAAATTCCACCACGTAAGAATGAACTCTTGGGGAGTCCACTACCAGTCGGTGGATGTCGTCCGTAAAGAAATCCCGAACTGTCTTAAGCACCACGTTCAAATCTTCATAGAGGCAATAGGGCGCTTTATGGGTTTCGGTTTTCTTTTTAATGCTGGCCCAAAGATTTAGCAGGTAATTGATCTCGTTCGTGAGCTGCTCGTTAGTTTGCTCTGCAGCCACAGTGCGAACAATAATGCCCATGCCGGGTGGCCTGAGTTCATCCACGATGCTGCGAAGGCGTCTTCTTTCTTCGCTGCTCTCGATTTTTCGGGAAACACCCACGTGATCTACCGTAGGCATAAGCACAACGTGGCGTCCCGGGAGGGAAATGTGGCAAGTCAAGCGTGCGCCTTTGGTGCCCATGGGCTCTTTGGCCACTTGAACAACCACATCCTGTCCTTCTTTTACTACATCCTGAATATTCAATCTGGGCCGGCGTTCACGTGAGCGGCCCCTGCCGCGGTCACGGCCTCGGCCTCTCACTCCTCTGCCACGCTCCCGCTCTCTTCCGCGAGAGTGTCTCCGGCCACTTTCTTCTTCTCCAGAAGCGCCTTCAGAGGCTTCCAGAGCGGATTCTTCGCCCTGATCCTCTCCTTCGGCCCCAGTGTCTTCTGGGGGCACGGTTTTATTATCGATATCTTCTATCGGGGAGAGGGTTTTCTCCGCCAGAATCTCGGCCGGTTCAAAATCCAAGCCTACTTCCTGGGTTTCCTCCGCTTGAGACTCCTGGGCTTCTTCGGCTGCTTCTTCCTGAACAGGTTGTTCTTCCGGCACTCTCCGGGAAGAGCGGTTTCTGCGGTCGTCTCTATCGTCCTCGTCGTCCTCATCGGCTTCGTAAACGATGTCGCCCACATAAAGGAAAGCAGCGCGTTCGAGTCCGATATCCACGAAGGCTGCCTGCATTCCAGGCAGCACGCGAACGATCCTTCCTTTGTAAACGTTACCAACGATGCTCTTGTTTTTTTCGTATTCAATGGAAAGGTCGGAAATTTCCCCGTCTTCCAGAAGGGCTACCCTGATTTCAGGCAGGGTTGCGTTAATCACTAGTTCTGAAGGCATAGCGTCCTCGCTTAGGCTGCGATAGAATGCAGCAATTGCTTAAGCTATATAGCTCAAAGGTCTTTGTTTAGGATTTCGGCCCGCATTTGGGGGGGCCGTGGAAAGCGGATCTCTAGGAATACTAGAAATAGGTATAGTGGGAGTCCGCCCCCAAGTCAATGGAGTGCACTGTGCCAACGTTCTTTGGAAACGAAGGCTCCTCCCTGGATAAAGGGGAGAGGCGAAAGCGAAGGAGGGAGAGGATCACCATCGTACTGGTGCTCCTTGCTATCTTCTTTCTTTCCAGTCTTGCGCTTCGTTTAGCCAAGCTTTCCAGCACCCTGCCGTTTGTTAACTCGATCTTCTTTTTCGGAATCATCAATCTGAATTTGATTCTGTTGGCGGCCCTAGTTTTCCTGATCTTTCGTAATTTATCCAAACTTTTCATAGATCGAAGACGCGGCCTTCTGGGGTCCAAGCTCAAGTCAAAGCTGGTGCTCAGCTTCCTCACCCTCTCTATCGTTCCTACTGTAGTGCTCTTTCTTATCTCGTCTCTCTATATAAACTCCACTTTCGACAAATGGTTCAGTGTAAAGGTAGGCAATACGTTACAGGCGTCACTTGAGATCACTGACGCCTATTATAAGAACATGCAGAGTAGTGCGCAGCACTTTGCCGAGCGAGTGCAGGCAGAAGTGGCCGATCGAATGAATCTGCGGGATCGCTATGCCAGAGTACGGATCCCAAGGGAGCTCACTTTACTGCGGGCAAAATATGCTTTGGATAGCGTGGAGATTTACTGGCATCCCCTCGATCCTCGCACCTTGGTAGTAAAGCCTGAATTAAATCCGGAACTCTTTCCTAGGTTGCCGATCGAAACGGTTCAGGGGGCCATTGATGGCCATTCTTCGGCGCTGGTGCAGCACGTAGGGACTGGTGACGTTCTGCGATCCGTGATTCCTTTGCGGGAAAGGGGCGGGCGGAAAGTGGTCGGGGCATTGGCCGTTAGCTATCACCTTCCAGTTAGCCTCGTTAATAAGGTGGATGAAATATCTTCCACTTACGCTGATTTCAGGGATGTAAATCCTCTGAAATACCCAGTGAAAACCATTTATTTCGCGATCCTCATTTTGATCACGCTTCTGGTGATATTTGCCGCAATTTGGGTGGGGTTTTATCTGGCTCGCCAGATGACCATGCCGCTCGAACGTCTAGCTCATGCCGTGGTTGAAGTGGGCAGCGGAAATCTCGATGTGGAAATTCGGAATCCCGGGGACGATGAAATCGCGACTGTATCGATGGCATTCAATCAGATGACAGCCGACCTCAAAGAAAATAGAGATCGCCTGACCAGTGCTTATTCTACTCTGGCGAGCACTAACGACGAATTGAATGAAAAGAGACGCTATCTCGAAGCGATTCTTTCAAACGTAAGTGCCGGCGTATGCTCGGTTGCTGCTGACTCAACGATAACCACGATTAATAAATCGGCGGCTAATCTCCTCGGGGTTAACAGTGAAGCCGTTCTTGGGATGGATCTGGAGAATGTTCTCGTGGGTGAGTACGACGAACTTTTGGTTTCCATCACCCAGGTTTTGGATGCCGGCGGAAAAGAAACAATATTCAAGTATCTGAACATCGCCGGACTCGAGGGGCGCCCGCTTTCTTTGTTGGTCACCATCACTCCTCTTTACGATTCGGATAACAAGTATCTCGGATTGGTGCTTGTGCTCGACGATATCTCCCATCTGATCAAGGCTCAGAGAGAGGTGGCTTGGCGCGAGGTGGCCCGAAGAATCGCTCACGAGATTAAAAATCCTCTTACTCCGATTAAACTTTCCGCCCAGCGGCTTCAGAAGCGATATCTCGGCCGCTTGGACGAAAATGAGATTTTCAAAGAGTGCACCGACACCATTATCAATCAGGTAGACGAACTAAAGCAGATGGTGAATGAGTTCTCCCAATTCGCTCGTTTTCCTGCGGCTAATCCTCTTCCCAATGAGCTGAACTCTGCTTTGGCCGAATCAGTGGGCCTCTTTCGCCAAGCGCATCGAAACGTGGTGTTTGAGTTTCTGCCGGATTCGAATGTGCCGATTTTTTCCTTTGATCGCGATCAAATCAAGCGGGCTGTGCTCAATCTTCTCGATAATGCCGTAGCAGCCATGAGAGATCAGGATTCGGGGATTGTGCGAGTAACAACTGATTATAACTCTGATTCGGGATTGGTCACCTTGACCGTATCTGACTCTGGACCTGGCATTCCCGAAGAGGTATTGCCGATGCTTTTTGAGCCCTATTTTTCGACAAAAAAAGAGGGTACAGGGCTTGGTCTCGCCATTGCCAAGCGTATTATTAACGACCACGATGGGTATATTCGCGTGTCATCGAACCGGAAGGATGGGAAGTTCAGCACATGTTTTACCATCGAACTTCCAGTGAACCGTTCTACAGAGGTACTGCAGTATGCCCCGTAGTATTCTGATCATTGATGACGAAGCCGCCATCCGTCAGTCTCTTTCCGGTGCCCTTAAAGATGAAGGTTATGAGGTAATGACTGCCGGCTCGGGAGAGGAGGGCCTGTCGTATACCAGGAATGGTACCTACGACTCCGTTCTTCTGGATGTCTGGATGCCTGGAATTGATGGACTGGAGACGCTCAAGAGAATCAAAGCCTCCTCACCGGAGCAAGTTGTTATAATTATGAGCGGGCATGGCAATGTGGAAACTGCTGTGAAAGCCACTAAGCTCGGTGCCTACGATTTTATCGAGAAACCTCTATCGCTGGAGAAGCTGCTCGTAACTTTGCGTAATGCCTTTCAGTTCCAGGAGCTGAAGGGAGAAAATAAAGTTCTCCGCTCTGAGGTTTTCAAGGCGCCGCAGATGATAGGCGCATCTCCGAAAATGCTGGCTCTGAAAGAGCAGATCGCTACAGTGGCTCCCTTGGCGTCCTGGGTGTTGATCACCGGCGAAAATGGTACAGGTAAAGAACTCGTGGCCCGTGAAATCCATGCTGATAGCAAGCGGATGGATTTGCCCTTCGTCGCAGTGAATTGTGCAGCCATTCCTGAAGAGCTGATTGAGAGTGAGCTTTTTGGTCACGAAAAAGGGGCATTTACCGGCGCTACTCAGATGAAGAGAGGAAAATTCGACCAAGCAAGCGGAGGCACTCTCTTTCTGGATGAAATCGGAGATATGAGCCTGAAGACCCAGGCTAAAGTTCTTCGTATCCTGCAGGAGCAGAAGTTTGAACGGGTGGGGGGGAATCAAACCATAGAAGTGGATGTGAGAGTAATTGCCGCCACGAATAAGAACCTGGTCGAATCCATCAAGCAGAATCAGTTTCGTGAGGACCTTTACTACCGTTTGGCTGTAATCCCGATTGTAGTGCCCCCATTGAGGCAGCGGGCAGACGATATCGGACCGCTTCTGCGGCACTATTTTGAGGTTTTTGCCCATGAGCAGGGTAGAGATCCGAAAAAAATCTCGGAAGACGCTCTTCAGCTCCTTCGCCACTACGCCTGGCCTGGAAACGTAAGAGAGCTGAAAAATCTCGTGGAGCGCCTCAGCATCATGTGCCGGGCGGATACAGTTGCGCCCTCTGATCTGCCTGCGGAGATCTTGGACGCAGTTGCGAACGCGCCTTCTGTGGAAGACCAGTCTTCAGCCCAGGAGTCCGGTGGAGGATTCTTGATGTCTGACTCTGCTGGCCTAAAGGAAGCGAAAAACCAGTTCGAACGGGAATTTATCATTCGTAAGTTGAAAGAGAATGAATGGAATATTTCCCGTACTGCCCAGGTTCTTGGTATTGAGAGGGCACATTTGCATCGCAAGATAAAGAATCTTAAGATCTCCGAGGCAAAAGAGAGCTAACAGGCTGCGTCAGCCTCGATCAGGAACGAAAATGGCCGAAAAAATCACTCCGCGAACTAAAGATTTTTCCCAGTGGTATCTGGATATTATCCAGCACGCGAAACTGGCTGATTACTCACCCGTCAAGGGCTGTATGGTGATCCGCCCGAATGGTTACAGCATCTGGGAAAAGATGCAGAGAGTATTGGACGGTAAATTCAAAGAGACAGGCCATAAGAACGCCTATTTCCCGATGTTCATTCCAGAAAGTTTTATAAAAAAAGAAGCTCAGCATGTGGAAGGCTTTGCCCCGGAACTCGCTGTTGTAACGATGGCCGGTGGCAAAAAGCTGGAAGAGCCATTGGTGGTGCGGCCTACTTCCGAAACCATAATCAACTCAATGTTCGCCAAGTGGATCCAAAGCTATAGGGATCTGCCGCTTCTTATTAACCAATGGTGCAATGTAGTTCGATGGGAGATGCGTACTCGCCCGTTTCTTCGAACCGCTGAATTCCTTTGGCAGGAAGGCCATACCTGCCATGAAACGGAAGCCGATGCAGAAGAAGAAGTGCTCAGAATGCTTGAAGTGTATCGCACCTTCGCGGAAGACTTCATGGCTATGCCGGTATTCTGTGGCAGGAAGTCGGATGCTGAAAAGTTCGCCGGCGCTTTGCGCACCTATTGTATCGAGGCGCTGATGCAGGATGGAAAGGCTCTTCAGGCTGGAACGTCTCATAGTCTCGGCCAGAATTTTGCCAGAGCTTTCGGCACTGAGTTTCAAACCAGAAATGGTGAGCGGGACTTTGCCTGGCAGACCAGCTGGGGGGTTTCCACCCGTTTGATTGGTGGTTTGATTATGACCCACTCAGACGATAAGGGTCTGGTGATGCCGCCTCGTCTGGCTCCGCTTCATGTGGTGATTGTTCCAATCTATAAAACCCCGGAAGAAAAAGAAGATGTCCTTAGCCGGGCAAAATTGATCGCGGATGCATTGAAAGCCTGGCCCACACAAAAGGCTCAGCTTGGGGGCCCGATTTCGGTTCATATCGATCTGGACGATACCAAAAGCCCGGGCTGGAAATTCGCGGAATGGGAAGTGCAGGGAGTTCCTGTGCGTATCGAACTCGGCCCTAAAGATCTGGCAAAAGGCCAAGCGGTAATAGCCCGCAGAGATACGAGTGAAAAGACGACAGCTACTTTTACTGATATTCCAGCTAAGGCGCTGGAGCTGCTTGCTGACATTCAGGACAATCTGTTCAAAAAGGCTCTGGAGTTTCGGAACTCAAGCGTTCGTGATGTGAACGATTATGAGGAGTTTAAGCGGGTTCTGGATGAAAAAGGCGGTTTCGTGCGAGCCCATTGGGATGGTTCCATGGAAACCGAAAAATTGATTAAGGAAGAGACCAAGGCCACTATTCGTTGCATTCCTCTCAATAACCCAGCGGAGGACGGGAAGTGTATCCGGACCGGGAAGCCCTCCACGCAGCGAGTGCTGTTTGCCAGGTCGTATTAGAACAGCATCATGGTTGCCTTGAATTCGAAGCCGAAGATCTTTGTTCCTCTAGATTGTGCCGATGCGGATTCTGCCATCGAGATGTGCAAACGACTTTTGCCACTCGGCCCTGGATTTAAGGTGGGGCTGGAGTTGTTCGTTGCTGAAGGCCCGTCCATCGTGGGACGGCTTGCCAGCCTGGGGGCAGAGATTTTTTTAGATCTGAAATTTCACGACATTCCAAATACCGTTGCAGGCGCCGTACGATCTTCTGCCAAGTTAGGCGCTTCTTATATCAATGTGCATTGCGGTGGCGGGCGATCAATGTTGGAAGCTGCTGTTAGAGCCCGAAATGAGGCGGCAGTTCCGAAAAAGCCGGTTCTTTTGGGCGTCACCGTACTGACTAGTTTGGATGATCTTGCAGTTCAAGAGATAGGTTTTCCTCGCTCGGCATCTCAGCAAGTAAAGCATTTCGTTGATCTGTCCATTGAGGCTGGTCTTGACGGAGTGGTTTGTTCTGCCCAGGAACTTCCTTTGGTTAAACAGGTTGCCGGCGATTCTTTTGTAACCATGGTTCCTGGTATAAGGCCAAGCTGGAGCGGAGCCGATGATCAGAAACGTGTGATGACCCCAAAGGAGGCCACCTTGGCCGGGGCTCATTGCTTGGTAATAGGACGGCCCATTACAGGGGCAGCTGATCCTTGTGCAGCTCTGGAAAGAGTAATGAGTGAATTATGATCGTGATTGGCTTTCACGCGATTGAGGCACTTCTTTCATCCGGCTATCCGATTAAAGGAATTCACTGCTTGCAGCGGCAGGACAACTCGCGCTCCGGCATGCTCCGAAACTTAGCGTCTGAAAAAAAAGTAAACTGGCGCGAATACACTTCTAAGGATAAGGCCCGTTTTGAATCGGAATTTAAGCGAGCCGGCGGTTCTGGAGGTGAATTGGAGTCATCTCAGGGAATTTTCGCTGAAATTTCGGAGCCCAAGCCGATCGAGCATCTGGATGCCTTGCGAGCTGCGAAGGAGCGGGAAGAGAATCCTATTATTATCTATTTGGATTCGGTTACTGATCCCCAGAATCTCGGGTCTATACTTCGAAGCGGTGCTTTTTTCGGAGTGTCGGGATTGGTACTTACCGAGTCTCGTTCCAGCCCTCTAACGGCGGCCTCCGTAAAGATATCATCGGGCGGTTTTGTTCATGTACCGTTGGTTAGAGTACCGAATCTTGTTCGGGCATTGGAGGAAGCCAAGGAAGAGGGTTTTTGGGTGGTAGGATTGTCTGAGCATGCCACTGAAAAGTTTCACACCGCGCGATTCGATTCGCCGCTAGCCATTGTAATCGGCAATGAAGAAACGGGAATGAGGCAACTTACAGAAAAGACCTGCGATTATACCTTGAGCCTTCCTGGGCATGGACCGCTGATCTCTCTGAATGCCGCAACCGCAACCGCGGTTACGCTGGCTCTGGTTCGTGAAATTCGGCGGAAGAAATAAGTTCGATTCATTGAATCCTGGATTGTTGCAAGATTCCTTCGTGAAAAGTGGTCGCTGATATAACTGAAATAAGTTTACATGCGCTGTGGTGCCGTTGGGCTTCACTAAACAGGAGAAGAAGGAAGAGGGGGTTCGCAAAGGAAGGTACGCCGGCTCCCAGTTCAGCGTTTTTACGGTATTGGCCTAGTCCCCGTGGTTTGGTGACTTAAAAATAATGGCGCAATGCGTTTGCTGGGAAAAAGGGAGAGTTGTCTGTTCGAGGAGGGAGGCATCATGCGGTGATGAAGTCGTCTATGGTGGCTTCTTTCAACCCTAGAAAGTCTCCAAAGCCCTTGAATTCAATGAGGTGGATTGCCTTTGGTTTTTGATCCTGTGGCGCCCCCTGTTGTTTTGTGCGATGCATCGATTTTGTCGGCGTGAGAGATGATTTATGTCGCTGTAAATCTTGCAATATTTGACCTGCCGACTATAGTGCAATGAGTTTGCGAATAGCGAATATGTAGTACGGCGCGCCGCCGGTATAGCTCAGTTGGTAGAGCAACGCTTTTGTAAAGCGTAGGTCGTGGGTTCAAGCCCCTCTACCGGCTCCATCTGAGAGTATTGAAGGCGTGCCTTGCTTCAGTTAGCGGAGAGATTCCCGAGC
>CAZTCD010000065.1:0-22859 GCA_964612065.1 uncultured Bdellovibrionales bacterium
GTTCGTGAGATCGTGGAAAAGAACTACCGCCGCGCCAAGGAGCTGCTGATCTCGAACATCGAAATCCTGCACTCGATGGCCCAGGCTCTTCTCGATCATGAAACTCTCGATAAGGAAGAAATTGATCTCCTGATGAAGGGAGTGAAGCTTCCTCCGAAGAGCGCCAAGTCCACAACCGGTTCGGGCTCCAGCCCTGGTTCCGGTACCGCACCCGCTACCAACGAGGGCGGGCTGGTGCCTGGCGCTTCCACGGCCCCTAATCCGGTTTAGTGTCGAATTTCTCCCGGGCAGGGAAGCTTGGGGTTTCCTCCCGGTGCCGTGGTTGCGTTCTGGTGTCGGGGTCTGAGAGAATCTAGAAGTACGCGTATTTTTAACGCAGATTCGATAACGGAAGCAGCCTCACAGCCATGAACGTTCTCTTTCAAAATATTCTCACGGGCTTCCGTCCGCACGATCTGGTGGACATCGCCTTGGTAGCCTTCGTGGTCTATCGAGTGTTCATGATCCTCCGGGGCACCCACGCCATTCAGATGATCACGGGGCTGCTTTTCCTCGGTGTATTCTTTTTCCTGAGCTCCTATTTCGAGCTCTTCACTGTGAACTGGATCCTTCGCCATTTCTTCGATTATCTCTTCATCATCGTGATCGTGCTCTTCCAGGATGATCTCCGCCGCGCGCTGGCTTATGTGGGAAAGAATCCCTTTGTGAGCAACAAGGCCGAACAACTCGATCGCATCGTGGTGGAAGAAGTGGCAAAGGCCGCTCTGCAAATGGCGAAAGATCGCATGGGAGCTCTCATGGTGATCGAGAGGGAAACCGGCCTCAAGAACTTCATCGATACTGGTGCCCGTCTCGAAGCAGCGGTTCGATCCGAGCTGCTCTATTCGATCTTCATTCCGAGCTCTCCCATTCATGATGGCGCTGTGATCATCAAAGATGGCAAGATCGCGGCTGCTGGGTGCTTCCTGCCGCTCACGAAAAATCCCAATGTGGATAAGGGCTACGGCACGCGCCATAGGGCAGCGATCGGGCTCACGGAAGATACGGATGCCGTAGTGGTTCTGGTTTCGGAAGAGCAGGGGGCCGCTTATCTGGTGAAGGGCGGGCGGATTTCCTCCCGGCTCACCGAAGATGAGCTTTCTAACTCGCTGGCCGTGATCCTGGAGCTCACCGATTTCGGGCGTGGTTCCTCTGCTGCACCGGCCAAGGGGGCGGATTAAATGGGCCTGCTCTTTCACAACCTCGCCTGGAAGATCCTTTCTGTTCTGGTGGCTTTCGGGATCTGGTTCGTGGTGATGAGCTCCAATTCGATCGAGATCACCAAAGAGGTGAACCTGAGCCTCGAGGTGCCCTCGGGCCTCACCGTGGCGAATGAAATTCCAGACAGAGTTTCATTCCGCCTTTCCGGTTCGAAGTTCTTTCTCCGCACACTGGCTAACTCACTCGACACGATTCACGTGGATCTTACCAAGGCCAAAGCCGGGCCGGCTTTCTATCGTATCGAGAAAGACTCCCTGCATCTTCCTATTGGCGTAAGGGTGCTTTCGATCAGTCCCAGCACCATCAATCCGGTTCTCGAGCACCTCGATCGCCGCACCGTGCCGGTTGATGTGGTGAAGAAGAATGATGTTCCGAACGGCTATCGTCTTGTGAAGCTCTACGCTTCTCCCAAGAATGTGAGGATTAAAGGGCCCCGGAATACGATTGATAAGATTTCGGAGATCCGATCAGATCCCGTGGACCTTTCCGATATTCCCTCTTCGTTGAAGTGGGAGATTCCTCTCCGCACCGGCCATCCGAATGTGTTTTTCGACGAGGATTCCGAGCCCCGCATCATCGCTGAAGTGGAGCCCACCGGCTCCAATTTCCGGGTGGCCGGGGTGCCGATCCGGGTTACCGGCACCAAGGCCTCCTCTCTCAAGCCGGATAAAGCGGCTCTCTATGTGAATTGTCCTCCAAATCTGATCCGCACCTTGACCCCGGACCGGGTGAAAGCTTATGTGGAGGTGCCGGAAACAAAGAGTGGTACCTATGTTCGCGAGGTAAAGGTGGATCTTCCGCAGGGAGTGAAGCTGGTGAGAGTGGTGCCCGATCGGGTGCAGGTGATCCTGGATTAGGCTGGCTGGAAGTGAACTTAGGATTTGGGTTGGATAGGCGATGAGTTCTCCGAAGCGTCATAAATTATTTGGAACCGACGGAATTCGCGGCCTGGCGAACCGTTTTCCTATGAATGCTGAAGTGGCGCTTCAAGTGGGAGCTGCCACCGCGAGAGTGCTTCTGGCCCGGGCCGGGGGCGCCAAACGCACTCACTTTCCCAAGCCGCGTATCATCATCGGCAAAGACACCCGCCTTTCCTGCTATATGATCGAGCAGGCGCTCACTTCGGGCATTTGCTCCATGGGGGCGGATGTGATTCTAACAGGCCCCATGCCCACCCCCGCGATTTCTTTTCTCGTGCAGAATATGCGCGCCGATGCGGGGATCGTGGTGAGCGCTTCCCATAATTCCTTCAGTGACAACGGCATCAAGATTTTCGATCACCTGGGTTTCAAGCTTCCCGACGATATCGAGAATGAGATCGAAGCCATCGTTTGGGACTCCATCGAGAATGGCCCCCGGATCGCGGAGAATCCCGTGAACGGGCATCCTATCAACGCGGAAATCGGCCGCGCGAAGAGGATCGAGGATGCTGGCGGCCGCTACCTTGTGAACCTCAAGCATGCTGTGCCCCTCGGCTTCCACCTGCAGGATATGGTGGTAGTGGTGGATTGCGCCAATGGGGCGGCCTATAAGGTGGGCCCGCTTCTCTTCAAGGAACTCGGCGCCAAGGTGATCACCCGAGGCTGCGAGCCCGACGGCACGAACATCAACAAAGGCGTGGGCGCTCTTTTCCCGGAAGTGGCCGCGGGAGCCGTGGTGGAGTTTGGCGCGAAAATCGGAATTTCCCTCGACGGAGACGCCGACCGGCTGATTCTTTCTGATGAAACGGGAGCCATCGTGAATGGCGATCAGATTATGGGAATCTGCGCGGTGGATATGAAGAAGCAGGGGCTTCTTTTCAAGGACACCGTGGTTTCCACTCCCATGAGCAATATGGGGCTCGAAGTTTATCTCAAGAGCCAGGGCATCCGCCTGGTGCGGGCCAATGTGGGCGATCGCTACGTGCTCGAGGAGATGCGCAAGAACGGCTATACGTTCGGCGGTGAGCAGAGCGGGCACTTGATTTTCTCCCAACACGGCATGGCCGGAGATGGCCTGCTGGCCTCTCTTAAGGTGCTGGAAGTCATGGAGCGCACGGGCAAGCCGCTTTCCGAGCTGAAGAAGGAAGTGCCGCTCTTTCCCCAGGTGCGTGAAGACGTGCGAGTGAGAGAAAAAAAATCGATCGACGAACTGCCTGAAGTAAAAGACCTCATCAAGGTGGCGGAAGAGGAACTGCAGGGCAAAGGAAGAGTGTTCGTTCGTTATTCGGGCACCGAGCCTTTGGTGCGGGTGATGATGGAAGGAGAGGATCTGGCAATGATCCGGGGGCATGCGAAGAAAATCGCCGCAGCCTTTGTCCGGGCCGTGGGCGTGGATCCGAGTAAGTGAGCATCATAGGGCACGGAGTGGATCTCGTTTCCGTATCCCGGATTCGCGCAATTCTGAGCAAAGATAGCGATCATTTCGAAAAAAGAGTTTTTTCCGAAGGAGAGCGAGCCTATTGCCGGGCCAGGAAAGATCCTATGGCTCATTTCGCGGCCCGTTTCGCCGCCAAGGAGGCTTATGGAAAGGCGCTTGGATTGGGGTTGGGGCCGAGCGGTGAATTCGCTGAGATCGAAGTGGTGAATGCCAACGATGGCCGGCCTTCCATTCGTCTGAGCGGAAGTGCGCTGGAAATCTTCCGCAAACAGTGTGGCAATGCGAGCATTCATCTCTCCCTCTCTCATGAAGGGGATTTCGCGATCGCCTCCGTGATCGTGGAGAAATCGGGGGATTAAGTGATCCAGGTGCGCGAAGCCGGCGAAGGCGATCTTGAGGCTGTGGCCGATATTCAGGTGGCTTGCTGGCAAAGTGCTTATCGCGGAATGGTGGAAGATGCAGCGCTCGACGCCATTCAAAGGGAAGAGTGGCTTGCCCGTAGGAAAAAGGCATTTGGTGACCCCTGCCTGATCACTCTCGTGGCCGAAATCGAGGGCAAAATTCAGGGCTATGCCGCCGGTGGTGCGTCAAGGGATTCTCATTTTCCCGAAGAAGGCGAGCTTTTCGCCCTCTATGTGAGGCCGGGGATTCAGAGAGGCGGGCTAGGGCAGCGGCTTCTCGAGAAGATGAAGGCCTGCCTCAAGGAGAAAGGCTATCGCCGCATGGTAGTGAAAACCCTGGCCACGAACCAGCATTCCCGGGCTTTCTACAAAAAGTGCGGCGGCAGCAATCGTTCCGCCTCTAGCTTTTCCTTTGGTGGCCAAAGCTATCCCGAGGTGGCCTTTGTGTACGAGCTTGGCTGATCTTAACTAAAAGATACCTGCTTGTGCTTCGGGTGCCTGCCCGCTCACCACAACAGCCCTAGCAACGCAGCCCCGAATATGTTCTTTTTTGCAGCTGCGGCCTGGCACGTCGCCACAGCGAAGAGCTCCTCTTTTCACTATGGAGGAGCGATATACGCGGCAGAATTTCTCTCCACTGGCTTCACATTTGGCCATGGCATCGGCTTCCGCCTCGAGCCGTTTTTGCTCTTCCTGCTCAGTGTTGCAGTCGTAGCTTTCGGGAACGGGAGCGGAAGATGCAGCGTAGCGAACGCTGCTGGCGAGAAACTTTTTGTTGGTATCGCCGAGATCCTGATCCAGCTCGCGCGCGAGGTTCACCAGTTCTTTTTGGGAAAGGGCCTGAAAATTTCTTTTGGCACGTGTGGATTTTTTGCTTCTCTTAATCCTTTTCTTCGCCATTTGAGGAGAAGCCGAAACTTGAGAATGTCGGCCGTCGGCAGCCACGGCTTTCCCTTCGATTGTGCCTGAAAACAAAAGCCATCCTGCCACGCAAAGCGCGAACTTACCCATAACCCCATCCCTCGGAGCCATCCATTGGCCCCTTTATTCCTGTTATTGCAAAGAGCGGGCCTCTTATGACACGCCGAATAAGCCCATGGCAAGGGGGGCTTAGAGCGCCGCGGTGCATTTTTGGCCCTGGTACTTTTTCTCCGGGAGAAATAATTTTGCGAGGCGATTGGGGTTCGAAAAAGGAAAAGCGCCAGCAATTCCAGGCGTCTCTTGTTATGATGTGGAGGCTTTCCGGGGAGGTTCACTGATGCGCGTAGTTACCGCCAGAGAAATGCGGGACATTGACGAACTTGCGATTCGCAAGTTCAAGATTCCGTCCATTGTATTGATGGAAAATGCAGGCTTGAGAGCCGCTGAACTCATCGCGAAAAAACACGAAGACCTCGGTTACGGAACCGAGATCCTGGTGTTCGCGGGAAAAGGCAAAAATGGCGGTGATGCTCTCGTGGTGGCCCGGCAGCTGGTAGCCATGGGCAAGCGGGTGCGGGTGTTTCTGCTGCACGGCTTCGAGGTTTACAAAGACGAGAGCAAGCAGAATCTCGAGATTCTTCTCGAGCAGAAGAAT
Organism: uncultured Bdellovibrionales bacterium; assembly: GCA_964612065.1. Lineage (GTDB taxonomy): Bacteria > Bdellovibrionota > UBA1018 > CAIPTA01 > CAIPTA01 > JAKFYM01. The sequence continues at coordinate 5,596 of CAZTCD010000065.1, forward strand.
CGTCCCATCGTTCTCGACAATGTGCAGCCACTGGAGGAGTTTTTTGGCTCCGCCGGCGGCCCGTTTCTCTGTGTAGACGGTTTGCTTGGCATTGGATTCAAGGGCCCGCTGGCAGGCCTATTCGCCGATGTGGTGGACATCGTAAACGCTAAAGCCGCCTATGTGATTGCTCTCGATATTCCGAGCGGCGTAGATGCCACTACCGGGCAGGTGATTGGCCAGGCCGTGCATGCCGATATGACGATCGCCTTCGGCTTCGCGAAGATCGGCCATTATATCGCGCCGGGAGCCATTCATAGGGGCGAATTGCAGATCGCCGATATCTCTCTTCCCACCACCTTTCGGCGGGAAGGATCCATTCACGCGATCACCAAGGATACGGTTGCGCCTCTGCTGCGCAGGCGGGATCGCTACGGGCACAAGAATTCTTTCGGCCACACTTTGCTTTTTGGAGGCAAGAAAGGGCAGCTTGGCGCGATTTCCATGGCATCGCGGGCCTGCCTGAGAGTGGGCACCGGTCTCGTAACGGTTTGCACCTGGGAAGACGCTTACGAGCAGCTTCTGGCCCGCACAGACGATGAGATCATGTGCTATCCGCTGAAGCTCGAAGAAGCTCGCTATGCCGAGTACAAGGAAGACGTGCATCAGTTCTCTTCCGTGGTGGTGGGCCCTGGGATGGGCACAGGAGAGCGCGCTCAGAAAGTGCTGGGCGATTTCATTGATTATTACCGTGGCCCCCTCGTAATCGATGCCGACGGAATTTCTATTCTCGCGAACGATGAGATCCGAAAGAAATTGCATGGCCGCAAAGGCCCCACCATCCTTACTCCTCATCCAGGCGAGCTTTCCCGCCTGCTGAATCTTCCCAAAAACGACGTGGTGGATAATCCCAAGGAGATGGTGGAACGTGCCGCCGAAGCCACCAATGCGGTGGTGTTGCTGAAAGGCGCTACCACTTTTATCTGTGCCGGTGACGGGCACGTTTATCTCAATCATTATCCCAACGACGGAATGGCTACGGCTGGTTCCGGCGACGTGCTGGCGGGAATGATCGGTGGAATCGTAGGGCAACAGAAAATGGACCCGAAAGACGCGGCTTGCCTTGGCGTGTTCATGCATTCTTTGGCCGGCGATTTCGCTGCCCGACGCCTCGGCCATCGGTCGATGACCGCCTCGGACATCATCTCCCATTTGGGAGACTCCTTTCTCGAGCTGAGAGAGCATAGAGAGCGTCTGGCGCACTAAAGCGGCGGTGGCTCAGGTTGGGGTGCTCTTTTCTGAGAAATTGAGCTAAAACCTCTGCGTCATGAGCCCCGTTTTAAAGAAACAACTTAAGTCAGAGGTGGAAACCGAGGCCTTCGGGGCCTGGCTTTCTACTTTTTTTCGGGCGGGCGACATTGTAAAAATTACAGGACCGTTGGGGGCCGGGAAGACCACTTTAGTAAGAGGCATTGTGTCAGGATTGGGGGGGAAAATAGGCGCCGTTCATAGCCCGACTTTTTCACTCGTTCATCATTATTGCGCTGAGTCGCTTGAGGTAATTCACTGCGATTTCTATAGGTTACCAAACAATTCCGGAATGGAGGATTTCGGCGGCGCCGAGTTTTTTTCGGAACAAAAATTGTATCTGATTGAATGGCCAGAGCGAGTGGAATCAGTTTTATCTGGTATCCCGAATCGCTTGCTGGGCGTGGATCTTCAGGATGATGCAGTGGGCCGAGAAGCCGTGCTTTCGGGTGATTGGCAAATTGTGGACCAATTCAATATTGGTTGTTGACAACCTTGTTCCGTTAGCGGATATACTATTTATGATGCGTTGCATCGCATGCGTTAATTGGCCATGCCCAATTAGTTGATGCGCGATGTACGGATATGGTAAAAATCTGATTGAAAGCATGAAGGGCTAAAGTGCCTAGGGGGTAACAATATGAGACTTACATCAAAAGGAAGATACGCAGTGCGTGCGATTCTGGATTTGACGTTCAACTCGAACGGCAAACCTGTTCGCTTGCAAGAAATCAGCGAGCGCCAGAAGATCTCGCTCCACTATCTGGAACAACTTTTCCGCCGCCTTCGTAAAGGCAATGTGGTGAAGAGCGTTCGCGGACCCGGTGGCGGTTATCTGCTGGCCCGTTCCATGGATGATATCGCGGTGAAGGACGTTCTCCTCTCTGTGGGTGAGAACATCAACCCTGCTCGTGACATCGTAGGTCCTGCCGATATGAAGGAGTCTACGGTTGAGTTCGTACTCACCAAGACCTACTTCGAGAACCTCGCGGTTCTGATGCAGGAATACCTTGAGACCACCACTCTGGGTGATCTTATCCGTAAAGCTCGCGGCGAAGCCAAAACGGCCCAGCCTGCCGCAGGCACCGCTACCATCGGCGCTCCTCAGGCCGATTTGAACAAGCGCGTTGAAACCGATCTATCTTGATCACAATGCGACCACGATGATGGAGCAGGGTGCTAGTCGCGCTCTGCTCCATTCTCTTTCTATCGACTCCGAATCTCCTCCGAATTTTGGCAACCCTTCCTCCGTGCACTGGGCTGGACGCAAGGCGAAGAGCGCCCTGGATGGAGCCCGGGATTCGATCGCTATCGCCTTTGGGATAGAAGACTCCGACGAAATCTGTTTTACCGCTTCAGCCACGGAATCCATCAATACTGCGCTCAAGGGCTTTTACTTTCATTGCCAGGCAGGGGGAAATCGCGCCACTTATATTAGCTCCGAAGTGGAGCATGAGGCCACGCTCGAAACCTTGAGGTTTTTGCAGAGCCTTGGTGCTGAGGTACAGCTGCTTCCCGTGAATGAGAGGGGAGAGCTCTCGCTGCAGCATCTGGAATCCGCTCTTGAGAAGGCCGCCGGGCCGGCGATGGTTTCTCTCATGGCTGCCAATAACGAAACCGGGGTGATTTTCCCCTGGGAGGAAGCTGGCAAACTGGCCGCGCGGTTTAAGGCCCTTTTTCATCTGGATGCCGTGCAGGCCCCCGGCAAGATCCCTGGTTTTACGCTGGCGCAATCGTCGGCTGATCTGGTTTCCCTTTCCGCTCATAAAATCGGTGGCCCGAAAGGCGTTGGTGCCTTGGTGGTGCGCAGGGGAGTGAAGCTCGAAAGCCTGATGCACGGTGGAGCCCAGGAGCGGAAGAGGCGAGCCGGCACGGTGAATGTCAGCGGGATTGTTTCTTTTGCGGCAGCTGCGGAGGCTTTGGCTTCCAGGGATTTGTCGGAGATGGATGCTCTGCGCGCATTCCTGGAAAAGGAAGTGAAGAGCAGGATCCCTGGTACGCACATTCAAGGAGAAGGCGCCGCCCGCCTGGTAAATACTTCGAACTTTCTGTTTGATGCGGTGAGGGGAGAATCCTTGCTGATGGGGTTGGATCTCGAAGGGTTTGCCGTGTCGTCCGGTTCGGCTTGCAACTCGGGTTCGATTCTCCCTTCCCATGTCCTCCTGGCCATGGGGCTCGATAAGAGCGCGGCCCAGTCGGCGGTGAGAGTTTCTCTCGGGCCGGAGAATACCAGGGAAGAGATATCCCTGTTTGTTTCTTCTTTGGAGCGGGTGGTGGGGCGGATCAGGGCAAGCGAATCGAGCCGCGTCGCCTTAAGATCGCCTCTGGCCTGAAGCTTCCTGCCAGTCTATAGTGGCCCCGATGTTCGATATTCAGGCGGCCAGAAGTATTCTGGGAAAGGTGGACGATCCCCTCACTCTTCTTGAGGGCCTTTTCGTGCATTCCCCCATTGGAGTGCAGCTTTACAGCCGGGAAGGCCAGTCCCTTTTCGTGAATGAAGCGTTCATGCAGATTTTTCACTCCGCTCCTCCTCCTGAGTATTCGGTTCTGCGGGATGAAAATGCCGTGCGTAACGGCGTGGATTCCATCATTCGGGAGGCTTTTGAGGGAAAAGTAACCAAGATGCCTGTGCATTGGTACGATCCCCGGGAGGTGCGGCACGCCCGCACCGAAGGGGGGCGTCGGGTAGCGATCGAGACCGTTCTTGTACCCATCCGGGATTCCGCTCTCAAGGTTAAGTATGTGGTGTTTTTCTTCCGTGATGTAACGCAGGAATTTCAGCTCGAGCAGGAAAAGCTCGAAGCCACTCGCAAGTTGCGGGATGCCAATGCCCTGATCGACCGATTGATGAATGGTATGAGGGCCGTGGTTTACGCGAAAGATTTGGAAGGCCGTCTTCTGCTGGTGAACGACCAATACGGGCGCGTGGTGGGTAAGGAGCCTTCCTCGTTAATCGGCAAATTGGTGGAAGAGGTTCATACTCCAGAGATCGCGGCCCATTTTCGTTCGAACGATCTGAAGGCAATGGATGGGCGCCCTTACCTCGAGGTGGATGAGTCGCTACAGCATCCCGACGGTACTTGGCACGATTATATCTCCCACAAATTTCCTCTCTTTGACGGAGACGGGAAAATCTATGGGATGTGCGGGATTTCCACGGATATTTCCAATATCAAAAGCCTGGAGAAGGAGCTTTCCCGGGCGCGGAGAATGGAAAGCCTGGGGCTGTTGGCGGGAGGCATCGCTCACGACTACAATAATCTTCTTGGAATGATTCTTCTCAGCACGGAATCTGTCAGCAATCGTCTCTCCGGCACCGATTCTTCGGCTTTGCGTGATTTGGAGCAGATCAAGCAGTCCGTGGAGCGTGCGTCGGCAATGGTGCGCCAGCTTCTTGCGTTCGGAAGGCGATTGCCCATCCGGCCCCAGGCGGTGGATCTGAACAAGATCGTAGGGGATCTGTCTTACCTTCTGGCGAAATTCACCGGGGAAAGCACGCAATTCCGATCGTTTCCTGATGCCCGTCCCTGCCTGGTAACGGCCGACCCCAATAGCGTGGAGCAGGCACTGGTCAATCTCTGCCTGAATTCGCGCCAGGCCGTGGGCCAAGAGGGGACGATCAAGGTGAGTACAGGGCTCGAGACCGTAGGTGGATCGCGCGCCGGTTGGGTTTTGGAATGCCTGGCTGGTGAATATGCTTTCCTGGAAGTGGCGGACGATGGGCACGGTATGACACGTGAAGTTCTGGAGCGTGCCTTCGATCCATTCTTCACCACGAAAGATCGCACCCAGGGAAGCGGCCTGGGACTATCCACTGTTTTTGGGATCATGCAGGAAAGCAAGGGCGGCTTGTTCGTGGACACTGCGCCTGGGAAGGGATGCAGGATTCGGCTCTATTTTCCGGTGTCCTCAGAGGCCGAAACCTCGCCCGGCAGACCGGGGGCATCCGCTCTTTCGGAAGCTTCCAAAGGAGCGAGGGCTCGCAGAAATACCACGGTACTGATCGTGGAAGACGAGGAGCTGCTCCGGTTGATTACGGCCCGCCAACTCGATTTTGAAGGATTCACCGTGCTGGAGGCCCAGAATGGGGCCGAGGCCCGGGCTTTGCTGAAAGCCCATCCCGAAGTGGCTTTGCTGGTTACCGACGTAATGATGCCCGGCCAAAGCGGGCCAGCCCTGGTAAAAGATCTTTCCAGCGAGGGGCTGCTCAAAGGGAAAGGCGTTCTTTTTATCACCGGTTACTCCAGCGAAGAGCTGGAGGGGAAGGGATTCCGTCCCGATTCGATGCATCTATTGGAAAAACCGTTCACGACCCAGGGCTTGGTAGAGATGGCGGAGCGTTGTCTTCAGGACCCGGAGCGCTAAAAGGAGCGGTGGGGCGGAGCGATGTGACGCATTGCATTATTGTGCGGTGAGCCCGACGTTTCCTTTTGTTGACGGTAGGCGTCGTCGAAGGTAATGTCCCACCCAAATGCCCGGGACATTAGCGAAATCCAAAGGAAAAGTGGTGGTTGCCATGAGTGGTGGAGTTGACTCCTCCGTGGCAGCGGCATTGCTGCGTTTGCAAGGCTACGAAGTGATCGGAATGTCGATCCAGACCTTCGACAATTCCAAGGAAGACAAAGATCGTTTTGATTCCTGTTGCTCCATTTCCGATATGAACGACGCCCGGCGAGTTTGTGACTCTCTCGGTATTCCGTTCTTCGTGATCAACGGTGTGGACGCTTTTGAAAGCAGGGTGATTGATAATTTCGTATCGGAGTACCTGCAGGCCCGAACCCCCAATCCCTGCGTGCTCTGCAATAACTACATCAAATTTGATTATCTGATGGAACGAGCGATCGAGCTTGGGGCGGATTTCGTGGCTACCGGCCATTACGCCAAAGTGATGCACGATCAGGACAGTGGGCGCTATTCCGTGCTTCGTGCCGTGGACGAGCAGAAAGACCAGAGCTATTACCTCTTTGGCCTCACTCAAGAGCAGCTGAAGCGCACCCTGTTTCCCTTGGGTGATTTGCGTAAAGTACAAGTTCGGAAACTGGCCCAGGAGCTGGGGCTGCTTCGCGTAGCCAAGAAGCCGGACTCCCAGGAAATCTGTTTCGTGGGCTCCGAGGGCTACGCCAAGTTCATCGAACGCAAGGTGGGCCCTGGGGTTTTCGTGCCGGGTAACTTCGTGCTTCCCGGAGGGGAACTGGCCGGCACCCACGAAGGCGTGCATCACTATACGATCGGCCAGCGAAAAGGTCTTCCTGCGGAAGTGATCCAGGCCGCGCAAAAATTAGGCTACGGATCCGATGTTTTCGTGAGTGCGATCGATCCTGAAACGGGCACTGTTTCTATGGCGAAAGATGAAGGCCTGTTCCGCTCCGCCTTTCTGGCCCACGATTTCAATTGGATGGCGGGCGGCGATTTCACCCAGGACAAAAAAGTTACGGCCAGGATCCGTTCGAGGCACGAAGGCGCGCCTGCCGTTGCACGCCTCTTTTCCGGCAACCGGGTGCTGATTCGTTTTGAGGAGCCGCAAAGGGCCATCACTCCTGGCCAGGCCGTGGTTCTCTACCAGGGAGAAATGGTAGTGGGCGGAGGCTGGATCGAGAAAACCCTGGAGACGGCCGATGCCTAGTACTGCAGCGGGAGGTTCGTCGCCCCGTTTCACCTATTCCGTTACTTCGATGGGTTGCAAAGCCAATCTTACCGATTCCCAGGCATTGGAGGCTGAGCTCCGGGCCATTGGCGGTGCGCCCGCGGCCCACGGCGAGAAAGGTGACGTGCATTTGCTGAATACCTGCACCGTTACAGATCAAGCTGATCGCGAGGCGGGAAGGATTCTCCGAAAGTCGGAGGCCGCTCTCACGGTGGCCACGGGATGTTTTGCCGAGGTGGACCCCGAGGCGCTCCGGAGATTCGGCACGAAAGGCCGTGAGCTCCGCGTGGTGAGAAATAGCGCAAAGGGCGAGATCGCCTCTCTTGTTTCAGAATGGCTTGATGGAGTTCGTGAAGAGCAGGCGGCCATCCATCAGGGCAACAGGGCGGCCTGGCATTCCTCCTTTCTGGACAATCGCGATGCAACGGAGATTGGCAAAGCCAGCGCGGCGCCTAGAACCCGGACTTTCCTGAAAGTTCAGGATGGCTGCAATGCTTTCTGCTCCTATTGCATTATTCCCATGGCTCGTGGCCGCAGCCGCAGCCTGCCTGCGGAGCAGGTGATTCGCGAAGTGAACGAAGCTCTGCGTGCAGGCGTGAAAGAGATCGTGCTCACGGCGATCCACGCGGCGGATTACGCTTCTCACGGGCTTGATTTTACCGGTTTGGTGGAGCGGATACTGAAGGAGACCAAAGTGAAGCGCCTGAGGCTCACCTCCCTGGATCCGGCTGAAATCACCGATCGGCTTCTCGATCTTATGATGGAGGATCCGCGCCTTTGCCCGCATTTTCATGTTTCCGTGCAAAGTGCTTCCTCCGGTGTGCTCTCGGCCATGAGGCGGGGCTATTCCGCGGAGAAGCTTGAGGAGCGCCTGGAAACCATCTCGCGCCGGCTTCCGCATGCGTATGTAGGAATGGATCTGATCGCGGGATTTCCCGGCGAGAGTGACGAGGATTTCGAGGAGGCTTTCGCCCGGCTCGAACGCCTTCCCTGGACACGCGCTCACGTATTTCCTTTTTCGGTAAGAAGAAATACGGCCGCTGCCCGGTTGGTGGAAGCTGGCTTGGGAGTGAAGGAGGCCAAGGTAAGGGAGAGAGCCGCTCGCTTAAGAGGGCTGAGTGATAGGAAGCTTTCGGGCGCGCTTTTGGCTCGCACCGGATCTGTTATGGAGATTCTCGTGGAAGACAAGGACGCCAGCCGAGAGGGGCGGAGGGTGAGTTTTGGCCATGCCCGTTCCTACTTCAAGGTAGTGGTTCCAGGCAGGCATCCTGCCAATGAGTTTAAAAGAGTGAAGATTCTCGGCCCCCTAGGGCCCGAGGAGCTGAAGGGAGAGTTGGTATGAGGACGATCTTGGCGCTGGCGTTTTTGTTCCCTTTGATGGCACAGGCGGAAGAGGCGGCATCTTCAGCGATGCCGGCACCCGTGGCGGAACAAAGTACCGAGCAGCCGGATGCGAAAGCTGTGGTTCAGGATATTTTCGCGAAAGCCGCCGAAGCGGAAACCGCTACCAGCGAAACGAAACAGAGCGAGATCAACGCGCATGTGGATTTCGAAGCCTTGGCCAAAGCGGCTCTCGGCAGGGAATTCAAGAAAGCCTCCGCGGCAGACTTCCGCTGGTTCCGGGATACTCTGAAGGATATCATCACCCGCACGGTTTATCCCAAGGCGCCGGAGTTCCTACAAGGAGTGAAGATCGTTTACAATTCCGTGGAAACCAAGGGCAATAAGAGCAAGGTTAAGAGCACGGTGCAGAACAAAGCCGATCTCACCGACGTGGATTACGAGCTCGCGAAAGGCAAAGCTGGGTGGAAAGTGGTAGATGTTTCCATCGCCGGCCAAAGCTGGGTGGAGAGCATTCAGGAACAAGTGAGCGACGTGATCCGCAAGAAAAAGTGGAAAGGCCTGAAAGAGGCCATGAACAAGCGTCTCCATGAAATCAAAACCGGAAAAGGCTGATCCCGTTGCTGAACTTTCTTCTCCTATCCCTGCTTGCAATGCCCGCCTTGGCGGCCACCGAGAAGCTCGCGCTGCCGGTGGCCATTGAGCGCGCCCTTTCCCAGAACGGGGAGCTGCGTTCCCAGCGTATGCAGATCGATCAGGCTTCCGAAGAGATCGGCAGGGCCAGAGGGGAATTTGGCCCGCGAATCGAGGGCTTGCTGGGGATTGGTCCCATCACGAAAGCGGAAGGAAATGCCACCTTCGTAAGGGAAGATACCTCCACTTGGGGCCGCACGCTTTTCGGGAAGATCAGCCTGGTTCAGCCTCTTTACACTTGGGGCCGAAAGGCTAATTACGAAAATGCCGCTCGCGCTGGAATGCACGTGAAAGTCGCTGAAGCAACTTTGCAGGAGAACCAGCTTCGCTATGAGGTGAAAGAAGCCTACTTCGGATACCAGCTGGCGAACTCTCTCCGTGATTTCATCGAGGGCGGGAAGGCAGAGCTCCAGAAAGCGATCGACAAGCGCAAGGCGAAGAAAAAGGAGCCTCAAAAGGAAGGCCTCAAGCTGGAGATTTTTCTCAGGGAAGTGGAGGGTAGGGAAGCGGAAGTGAGAAAGTACCTCGCCCTGGCATTGGAAGGATTCGCCCTCAGGGTTGGGGCCGTGCGTGGAGCGGTGGTTCCCAAGGAGGAGTGGCTTCTGCCGGAGCCGAGAGAGAAGAAGCCGGCTGATTATTACGTGAACCTGGCCAGGAGGAGCCGCCCCGAGTTCCGGCAGCTTACGGAGGGAATCTTCGCCAAGCGAAGCCTCGCCAAGGCCGAAGAGAAAGCGCTTTATCCCGTGCTTGGCTTTATGGCCAGCTACGAGGCTTCGGAAACCAATGTGCGCACACCGCAGCCGGGCGTGTTTTCCTATGACCCCTATAACCATAAAACCACTTCTGCCGGAATTGGCTTCAAGTGGGACTTCCAGTGGGAGCTGCAAACCTCCAAGGCCGCCAAACTTCGCGCCGAGGCCGAGGAGCTGGAGATCAAGGAAGGATACGCCAAGCAGGGGATTGAAACCGAGGTGCGCAAGGCCTGGCTGGAGCTGGAAGAGGCGGAAGCCAGGCTGAAAGCCGCCACGGAGGCCTATAAGGCCGGGAAAAAGTGGCTGACAGGGGAGGCCATTGGCTTTTCCTCCGGTCTGGGATCCGCCAAAGATCTGGTAGAGGCCTATGGAGCTCGCGCTGAAACCACAAAAACCTATTTCGAAGCCCTCTTCCGCCACCAAATGGCATGGGCCTCTTTGTCCCGTGCGGTAGGCACCGAGGTTGATCCGGTATTCCCTTCCGGGCCCTAGTCGCTCGCTCCGTGCCTTTACGAAACTGCTGCTTTGCGGTAGGAACAGACCACAATTTCAAAGGGAGAATCGATGCAAAGACCGAACGTTAAGCCGGCTTCTGGCCGTCTTGGAATCCTAACACCCGGAATGGGCGCTGTATCCACCACCTTCATGGCAGGAGTGATCGCGGCTCGCAAAGGCGTGGCGAAGCCCATCGGCTCTCTTACCGAGATGGGTTATATCCGCCTCGGTAAGCGCACCGAACAACGCAACTCTCTCATCCGCGAATTTCTTCCTTTCGCGCGCCTCGAAGACATCGCTTTCGGCGGTTGGGATATCTATGCCGACAATGCTTATGAAGCGGCTGCAAAAGCCAAGGTGCTTTCCAATGAGCACCTCGCCGCTGTGAAAGACGAGCTTTCCAAAGTTCGCCCGATGAGCGCAGTGTTTGATTCTGCATTTGTGAAAAACATCTCCGGCCCCAATGTGAAAAAGGGCGCGAACAAGATGGAGCTCGCCGAGCAGCTCCGCCAGGATATGCGCGATTTCAAGAAGAACAATAATTGCGAGCGCCTGGTTCTCGTATGGTGCGGTTCCACGGAAAGCTATCTTCCTCCCGGCCTTCCTGAGCACGCCTCGGTGGAAGCTTTCGAAAAAGCGCTCCGTGAAAATTCGCCCAATATCGCCCCTTCGATGGTTTACACCTACGCTGCCATCATGGAAGGCGTGCCTTACGTGAACGGCGCCCCGAACCTTTCCGTGGAAACTCCTGCCCTGCAGAAGCTTGCGGAAGACAAAGGCGTGCCGATCGCAGGATCGGATTTCAAAACCGGCCAAACCCTGATGAAGACGATCGTGGCTCCTGGCTTGAAAGCGCGCCTCCTGGGCATCGCAGGCTGGTATTCCACCAACATCCTGGGCAACCGCGACGGCGAAGTATTGCAGGATCCGGATTCCTTCAAGAGCAAGGAAGTTTCCAAGCTTTCCGTGCTGGAAACCATTCTTGAGCAGGATCGTTATCCCGATCTTTATGGCGATCTTCATCACCTCGTGAAGATCAACTACTACAAGCCCCGTGGTGACAATAAAGAGGGCTGGGATAATATCGATATCTTCGGCTGGATGGGCTACGACATGCAGATCAAGATCAACTTCCTCTGCCGTGATTCCATCCTGGCAGCTCCGTTGGTTCTCGATCTCGCCCAGTTCATGGATCTTGCTTCGCGCGCTGGCTTCAAGGGCATTCAGGAATGGCTGTCCTTCTACCTGAAGAGCCCGATCACGATGCCCGGCCTCAAGCCTGAGCACGATCTTCAGGTGCAGAAGCTCAAGCTCGAAAACACCCTTCGCTATATGGGCAAAGAAGAGCTGATCAACCACCTCGGCCTCACCTATTACGGCCATGACGAGGGTGAAGCCTCCCGGATCGGGAACTGATCCCGGCCTGTGGTTTGATGCGAAAGGCGTCCTCTCGGGGGCGCCTTTTTTGTAGGTAGCTTTGTATGGAGATCGCTTAGGAATGCGTAAACCGAAAAAACTGACTTCCATCCCCGGCCCGAAATCCAAAGAGATATTTTCCAGGGAGCAGAAGAACCTGGCGCCAGGCCTGCAGGGATTCGCTCTGATGGCGGAGCTGGTGATGGATCACGCTCACGGCTCCTGGATGACGGATGTGGACGGCAACGAATACGTGGACTTCATCGGCGGCATCGGGGTGAACGGCCTCGGCCACTCGCATCCTCGTTATGTGAAAGCGCTCCAGGATCAGGTGGCGAAGCTTTCCGTCGGGTCCTTCACCTCCGAAGCGCGGGCGCGCCTGGTGGAAAAGGTGGCGAAGCATACGCCTGGCAAGATCAATCAAACGCAGCTTTATTCCTCGGGAGCGGAAGCGGTGGAAAGCGCCATGCGTCTGGCGAAGTGCTATACGGGCAAGTGGGAGTTCCTTTCCTTCTGGGGCGGATTCCACGGGAAAACCCTCGGCACCATGGGGCTGCTCGGTGATGGGCAGAAAAACAAATATGGCCCCTTCGCGCCCGGCCTGCATTCGCTTCCCGCCTATCCGGATTGCTATCGCTGCCCGCTGAAAATGAAACCCGATAGCTGCGGCATGGCCTGCGTGGAGCTTTTTGAAAAGTCCGCTCGCACGCAAACCACGGGAGAAATCGCGGCGGTGATCGTGGAGCCTTGCCAGGGCACGGCGGGCAATATCGTGCCTCCCAAGGGCTGGCTGGCCGCTGTAAAAGACGTAACGAAACGCCTCGGCGCTCTCCTGATCTGCGACGAAATGATCACGGGCTTTGGGCGCACGGGATCTTTCTTTGCCTCGAAAGACTTCGGCGTGGAGCCCGATATCATCACCGTGGGCAAGAGCTTTGCGGGAGGTTTCCCGGTTTCCGGAGTGCTCACCACGGAAGAGATCGCGCAGGCGAAGCCCTGGGCGAATCCTTCCGGCTCCTCGAGCTCTTATGGCGGAAACGCTTTGGCGGCCCAGGCCGCGCTGACCACTATCGAAGTGATCGAAGAGGAGAGGCTTTGCGAGAACTCTCAGCGAATGGGCGAACGCTTGCTCGGCCATTTTCAGAAGTTCAAGGATAAGTATCCCTTCGTGGGTGAGGTGAGAGGCAAAGGACTCTTCCTGGGAATCGAGCTCGTGAAGGATCGGGCCACCAAGGAGCCTGTTTCCGAGGCACGGATGAAAAAGTTTTATAAAGACGGGGTGGAGCGAGGCTTTCTGGCCATGAGTTATAAGCCAACCATCCGCTTCCAGCCCGCTCTCACCATTGACCAGGACACTCTGGATGCAGGGGCGGAAATCCTGGATTCCCTCTTCTCCGATATGGAAAAGGCCGGCGACTGGAAGTAGCGAACTGCTATTGCGATTTCAGCAGCGCCCACTCTTTATCGATAAGAGCCGCTAGATCTTTGCGGTTCACGAGATAGTGCATCTTTTTTCTTTGCTCGGCAGAGGGGTAGATCACGGGGCTGGAGGAGATTTCCTTGGCCAGGGCCGCCTTCGCCTTTTTGTTCGGGGTGCGATAGTTGGTTCGTTCGGTGAATCCTTTGGCTCCGGCTTCCGAAAGCAGTTCATTGATGAACATATAGGCAGCATCCGGATTTGCGCTATTGGCAGGAATCGCCAGGTTATCCGTCCAGATCGTGGCTCCCTGCGAGGGGAATGCGAACTGGATCTCCGGCTTTTCTTTCGCCACGGAAAGCACGTCTCCGGAATAGGCCATGCATAGCGCGCACTCGTCCGCTTCGATTACGGGACGAGTTTCGGGCGGAAAGCCTTTGAGCTGGGATTTGTGCTTCTTAAGATAGGCGAAGGCTTCTTTTACATCTGCTTCTGTGGCGGTGCTGATGTTCTTGCCATGCACTAAAAGCGCGAGCTGGAGCACTTCTTTGGTGTCGTCGAGCAGGGTAACTTTTCCTTTGTAGGCGGGATTTTCCAGCAGCTCTTTCCAGGAAAGGGATTTCGCTTTGGCGAGGGAAGGAAGCAGCTTGGTATTTACGGCGATTCCCGTGGTGCCCACGGAAAGTGGAACGGAAAAGCGGAGGCCGGAATCGTAGTCTGGATTCAAAGCTTCTGATTCGAAATCCTTCAGAACCGGCAGTTTTTCTTTATCGAGCTCTTTGAGCATCTTCCATTCGATGAGAGTGCGCACCATATAGTCGCTCGGAAGAATGAGATCGTAGCCCGAGCTGTTTCCGAGAAGCTGGAGCTTTGCGAGCATCTCTTCGTTGGAGGAGAAATAATCCGCTTTCACTTCGATGCCGTGCTTTTTCTCGAATTCCCGCAGGAAGTCGTCATCGAAGTATTCACTCCAGGTGAACACTCGCAGTGTCTTGGGGGTGTGGGTGCCGGGGGGATTCTCATTGCTTCGGGTGCAGGCCGAGAAGGAGAAGACAAGAAGAGCTATCGCCGTGAGTTGCTGGAGCGTACGTACCATAGTTGGGTAATTATTACAGAAACGAGCGAAATTCCAAATAGTACCACTGAGAGAGCATAGATCTCGGGCCCTATCCTCAGGTGCATCATGCTGTAAACCTTTACCGGTAGAGTGAGCTGATCGATGCCTTTTACAAAAAAGGTGATGAGAAAATCATCGAGAGAAAGCGAAAACGCCATCATGGCGCCTGCCACGATGCCCGGCATGATCTGGGGAAGCAGGGCGTGCCGGAACACCTGAAGCGGGCCAGCGCCCAGATCGCGGGCGGAATCCGCGAGCGAAGGATCAATCTTGGCCACGGAAGTTTTCAGCACCAGCACTACAAAGCAAAAGGTAAAGGCGAAGTGGGAGAGGAGCAAAGTGTTCCAGCCAGGTGCCAGGCCCAGCTGCTGGTACCAAACGAGATAGGCGATGCCGAAAGCAATCTCCGGCAGAACCAGAGGGAGAAGGAAGGAGCTTGTAATCCACCGGCGCCAGCGGGGGGAAAGCTTCGGAAGCGCGAATGCCGTGGTGAGAGCCAGGGTTGTGGTTACCAGGGCCGTGGAGGCCGCGAGCAAAAGGGAATTGCGAAAGGCGAGCAGCACTTCGGTGTTTTTCAGCAGGCGTTCAAAGGCTTCGAGCTTTCCCCCCTTGATCAGCACCATCAGTAAAGGAGCCCAAAGGAACGCCAGCAGCAGCCATACATAGGCTCGCAACCACTTCATCGGGTGGCCTCATCCTCGGTAAGGGCCCGCCCGCCGAAGGCGAGCATCACCACGGAGAGCAGGAGCAAAAGGGAGATGGCAGCGGAGCCCAGGGGCCAGTTGCGGAAGGTGAGGAACTGCTGTTGAAGGAAGGTGCCCAGATAAAACGATCTGCCGCCGCCCACCAGCTCGGGGATCAGGAATTCACCGAGGGCGGGGATGAAGATCAGAAGGAAAGTGGCCAGGAGGGGCTTCTTCGTAAGTGGCCAGAGCACGTGCCGGAGCACCTGCCGTTTCGAGGAGCCGAGATCCTGCGCTGCCTCGATCAGGGAGCTCGGCACCTTTTCGAGTGCGGTATAGAGAGGAAGGATGGCAAAGGGCAGGTAGTTGTACACCATTGCGGCGAGGATGCCGTGGAAGGTGAATGTCCAGGCGAAACCGCCGGGCTGCAGGCGCAGTACATCCATGAAGGCGAGCAGGCGGATGAGGTAATTGGTCCAGAAAGGCACGAGGAGCAGTGTGAGGAAGAAGGCGGCTTCCTTGCGCGGCAGCCGGGAGAGAAAGAAGGCGGCGGGATAGGCTGCAAGCAGCGTGAGCGTGGAGTGAAGCGCGGCCATAAGCAAAGTGCGCAGGAAGATCTGCAGGTAAAGGGGGTCAAAGAGCTGAAGATAAGAGTCCAGATGAAAGCCGAACTCGATCAGGCCAGCCTCGTTTCTGGTGGCGAAGCTGGCGATCACGATGAGAGAAAAAGGGGCCGCTACCAGCCCAAGCAGCCAGAGAGCATAGGGGAGGATCAGGAGGTGCCTACGGTCCATGTGTCCTCGGTTTCCCAGCTCAGTAGAATCTCTTCGCCCATTTTCCCCGGAGCCGCTTCGAATCCCGGGCTCTTGATCAGATAAGGAAATCCGCTCGAATCTTCCGCTTTGGTCAGGCGTTCGGGCCCGAGGAACGCCAGTTCGGTAACCCTAACTTTCAGGGCCACAAAGCCTCCGGGAGGCTGCCAATCCAGGGCCCGGGGAGTGAAGTGCTCGGGCCTCACCATCCAGCACTGTTCTTGAGCGAGATCCGGCAAGCGTGCTTTGTCTCCGGCGAGAAAGTCACGCTTTTCTTTCGAAAGAAAATTCGCCTGGCCGATAAATTCCGCCACGAAGCGGGAGGTGGGCCGGTGATAGATCTGCTCAGGGGTGCCCACCTGCATGATCCGCCCGTCTTTCATTACGGCCACGCGGTCGGAAACGGTCATCGCTTCCGATTGATCGTGGGTTACGAACACAAAGGTGGAGCCCAGCTTCTGGCGGAGGGCAAGAAGCTCAAGCTGCATCCGCTCACGGAGCTTTAGGTCGAGGGCGGAAAGTGGCTCATCCAAAAGAAGCACGGAGGGTTCGGTAACCAAAGCTCTGGCCAGCGCCACTCGTTGCTGTTCCCCGCCCGATAGCTGGTGGATGGGGCGGTGGCGAAGGTGATGGATCTGGAGCAGCTCGATGCCCCAGTCTACGCTCCTGGAGATCGTTTGTTCGGATTGCCTCTGCATGCGCAGGCCGAAGGCTACATTTTCCGAAACGGTAAGGTGGGGGAAGAGAGCATAGCGCTGGAAAACGGTACGTATATCTCTCTTCTGGGGAGGAAGGGCGGTGATGTCGGAGCCTCCGTGGAGGATCCGCCCTGAATCCGGAGCTTCGAATCCGCCAATGAGGCGCAGAGTGGTGCTTTTTCCGCAGCCCGAGGGCCCGAGGAGGGAAAAGCCCTCTCCCTCGGGGATTTCAAGGTCTACACCGTGCACTCCGGCCGGGCCGAAAGTTTTCGAGATGCGCTCGAGGCGAAGCGCGCCCTTGGTTTTCATGGCAAATATAAATTTACTAGAAAACAACCGGTTTTTCCTGGCGAAATCCCTCGGCTTCCTTACCTGCCGCCGGGGCCAAAGGGTACTGTTTACCGGTGTCGTTTTGGCATCGGGGCAAAACGACATCACCTGTTCTAGGCAGAGCGGAGCAGGAAAACGCGTGAAAGACCGGCTCTTTCCCGTTTGAATCGCCGTGGCATAGCGCTCGCAATGGTTGTTGCAAGGGGCGCAGGGAGAGGCGCTCTGGGGAATTGGCTGAGGAGCAAATATGAAAAGGCAACGAATCACTGATCTACCGAGAGTAGGAGTTAACGATAGAGAAGCCAGCCGGCAATTGGTTTGGACCGTGGGCTGGACATTTGCCTTTCTGTTTTTTTCGATTTGTTTTCTACAGGGCGCTTAGGGCAGCGGCCTGAAACCTCCAGATGGAGTTGGGGGATGAGGGGGAATGGAGTTCTCCGAAAAACCTGCGAAGATTCGAATGGCCGTTTTCCAATCGGGGGAGAGGAAAGCGGAGGGCGCTACAAGGATGTGGGGCCTGGAGTGATCAGGAAGATCAATCTCTTCGAGGACGCGTAGGTGCCTTTAGGGGCGGGACAG
>CAZTCD010000066.1:0-22837 GCA_964612065.1 uncultured Bdellovibrionales bacterium
TTCGTTCATGCATTCTCCCACATTGGAGAAAGGCCCTGCCGAATCGAGTTTGGTTACACTTTGGTTACACTCACAGGCTACAAACAGGCCGTTTGGTATCTCTCGGTATCGCTTCCATCAGTCTCAACTTGTTGATTTTCTAAGTTTCGATAATGAGTTCAAGATCTTAGAAATGCTGGGTTACACCCCGGGATCCTGAGCCAAACCTCTCAATTCACCGAATCCCGCAGAAACGAGAGGCAGGCGTCGATATTGGAGAATCCCAATAGCTTTGTTTTGTTCTTGTTCAGGAAGCGCCCGGCGGTCCAATCGCCCTGGCAATAGAAATCGCCCTTCACATGCGTGCGCTGGAAATCCTGGCAGGAACTTTCGCTGCTGAAGGTTTCCAGCACCTCTCCCGCATCGTTCACCAGCTTGCCTTTGGTCCAATCGCCGGTGCAGCGGTAGGCGCCGGACTGCCCCATCAGCGCTGCTTTGCAGGCGTCGAGGGAGCTGAAGGGTTCCACCGCTTCGCCTTTCCAGTTCTTCAAGGCGGCTCGAGTCCAATCGCCGTCGCAATAATAGCTGGCCTCAGCCGGGGCATGGCCGAACATCAGAGCAAACAAGGCAGACAGAAAGATAATTTTTCGGGTGAGCATAGCAGGTTCTCCTTAGGCGCAAGCCTAGGCATCTCCCGTGCCACCCAAGAGGCGCTTAAAACAGAGCTGGGAAAATGAAGCGTTTGAAGCAGTGGCAGAAGGCACCACTTCAGTGGAAAAGTTTTATAGTTTAGCGCTCTGAGCTACCCCAGCTTCCACCCAAAGTGCTCGAGCACCTTGCGGAAATCGGGATCGGGCTGCGTCTTGAGGCGCACCATCTTCTGGGCCACGCGGTCCGGAAAGGCCACCGAAACCGCGCTCAACAGCGTGCGCTCGATGCCGAAGCGCTCTTTGAAGGCGCGGTTGTCCCAGCCGTTTCCATATTCCGGATCTCCGCAGAGAGGGTGGCCCACGAGGCGCATATGCCGGCGGATCTGATGAAAGCGGCCCGTCTTCATCTCACAGCGCACGAGAGAATAGAGCCGTTTTTCTCCGTCCCACTCCACTTCGGCCTGCGCCAAGCGCGTGAACTCGGTGATCGCCGGCTCTTTATCTTTGGATTTGTTTTTCTCGAGCGGCTCATCGATCACGCCCTTCTCGGGCGGCAGCCCATGCACCACCGCGAGGTAGGCCTTCTTCACATTGCGCGTTCGAAAGAGCGCCGTGAGCTCGCGAGCCGTGCCCTCGGCCGAGGCAAACACCAGAATGCCGTCGGTATCTTTATCGATCCGGTGCACGGGATAGAGCTTGCGCTTAACCTGCTTCTCGAGCGCCTCCTTGGCGCCAGATGGGGATCCCTTGCCGCCGCCAGAATCTGCATAGGTAACCAAGCCCGAAGGCTTGTGCACGGCGATCCAGTTTTTTTCCTGCGCGAGAATTTTGAGCTTCATCTTCCCGCCCCAAGTTCGATCTTCATCACCTTATGCGGCCCGATTCCTTTGATGTCGAAAAGCTCGCTCTCCACCGTGAAGCCGTGGCGCAAGTAAAAGGGAATCGCCTTTTCGCGGGCGTTGCACCAGAAGAGCGGCAGGCCTTCTTCGCGCCCCCAATCGAGCAACGCTTCGAGCACCCGGCTACCATAACCAAAACCCTGAAAGGCGGGCTCCGTGGCCATCCCTCGGATCCTCCACTGGCCGGTAGTTTTGAAATCCGGCTTTTCCTCCGGGTGCGCGGTCACGATCGAGAGCAGCTCGCCATGCACGAAACAGCCGAAATGCACGGCTTTCGAATCGAGGGGGTAATGCGAATCTTCCAGGGGATGGAAAGGGCGCAGCACCTCCGCCCGGAGGGGGATGCATTCTTCGGTGCGGATCTGCCTGAGCTCAATACCCTGCATGAGGGCAAAGTAGCGGAAGAAGCAGCGGAAATCCATCTTGCCGCGCAGCCCAATCCCGGGCTAGAAAGGCTCATGCACGATTCCCCCGGAGCCTGGATCCGCCACGGCCAGCCAGCCCTTTTTCTCGCCCCCATGGAAGGCGTTACCGATGCCCCCATGCGCGCTCTGATGAGCGAGCGAGGCGGCTTCACCCACCTGGTGACCGAATTTCTGCGCGTTTCGCAAACCGTGCTCCCCCGCAGAGTGTTCGAGCGCGATGTGGCCGAGCTGCGAAACGGCTCGCGCACGGCGAGCGGCCTGCCCGTGATCGTGCAGCTCCTCGGTGGCCATCCCGAGCGCCTCGCCCTCTCCGCGCAGGAAGCCGTGAAGCTGGGCGCGGCTGGCATCGATCTCAACTTCGGCTGCCCCGCCCCCACCGTGAACTCCCACGATGGCGGCGCCACTCTCCTGAAATATCCCTGCCGCCTGGAAGAAATCGTGCGCACCGTGCGCGCTGCCGTGCCCGCTCACTTGCCCGTGAGCGTGAAGATGCGCCTCGGCTGGGAATCGGCCGCGCCTCTGCTCGAAAACTGCGCCCGGGCCGAAAGCGCCGGCGCCTCCTGGATCACCATCCACGCCCGCACCAAGGTGCAAGGCTACCAGCCGCCCGTGCACTGGGGCGCGATCGGAGAAGCGCGGAAGAGCGTGAAGATCCCTGTGGTGGCCAATGGCGATATCCGCTCTTTGGCCGATCTCCGCGCCTGCCGCGCCCAAACCGGCTGCGAGCATTTCATGATCGGCCGGGGCGCGCTCGCCGATCCTCTCCTGCCGCTGGCGGCGGCCCACGAACTCGGCATAATCAAAAACACCATCCCCCCAGGAACAGAGCTCAGCAGCCAGGAATGGCACGCGCTGCTCTTGCGGTTCCTCGATATCTCCGCCCCCCTCTCCGACAACCCTCTCTACGGCGTTCGCCGCGTGAAGCAGTGGCTGCGCTTTGCGAGCACCCTCGGCCAGTTTCGGGAATTCGACCGGGTTAAGACCATCGAATCCGAGCAGGAGCTTCGTCTGCTGATCCCCACCCTTTGCTTCGGCGAGTTCGCACCAGCCCCGCCTGCTATATCTCGCCAGCTAGAGCCCGCCCTGGTATAGCGTCTCGCTCTCCCGCTTTCGCCTCCAAACACCTGATATTCTGGCCTAAATTTCCCTATTTCCCGCTAAATTCCCTCCCCTAAGCTGCCGAAAAGTAAAGCGTGAACGATCTAGAGAAGAAATTTTTGGCTCTTTTGAAAACCGCCGTGCAAAACCGCGTGAGCGATATCCATCTCGCCACCGGCCAAGCCCCGGCCCTTCGTTCCAACGATGGCCTCGCCCCCGTGAATCTTCCGCCCTTCACCGCCGAAGAAATGAATGTGATCTGCCAGTTCATGGTTACCGATCCCAAGCTCAAAACCACCTTCCAGGAAAAAACCGATATCGACGGCTCCTTCGAAGTGCGCGGCCTCGGGCGCTTCCGTTTCAATATCTACAAAACCACGAGCGGCCGGGCCGCCGTGCTTCGCGTGATCACCCAGAAAGTGCCCACGATCGACGAGCTCAAGCTCCCCGACACCCTCCGCAAGATCGCCGACGCTCCCCGCGGCCTCATCCTCGTGACCGGCGCCACCGGCTCGGGAAAAAGCTCCACCCTCGCTGCCATGATCGATTATCTCAACGAGAGCCAAGCCCTCCACATCCTCACCGTGGAAGACCCCATCGAATTCCTCCACCAGCAGAAGAAGAGCCGCGTTTCCCAGCGCGAGATCGGCAAAGACACCGAAAGCTTCGCCCTCGCCTTGAAATCCGCCCTCCGCCAGGACCCCGACGTGATCCTCGTGGGCGAAATGCGCGATATCGAAACCCTCGACATCGCCCTCAAAGCCGCCGAAACCGGCCACCTTGTATTCAGTACCGTGCACACCTCCGACGCCATGAAAACCATCGGGCGCCTCGTTTCGCTCTATCCCGCCGGCGAACAGAATTCCGCGCGCGCACGCCTTGCCGACAACCTGCACGCCGTGATCTCCCAGCGCCTCGTGCCCTCCACCAATGGAGGCAAGGTAGTGGCTCAGGAAATCATGATCAACAATATGGGCATCCAGGAATGCATCATGAACGAGGAGAAAACGGGCGAGATCCCGTCCTTCATCGAGAAAGGCCGTGAGGTTTCCGGCACCCAAACCTTCGATCAGCACCTCTCCGATCTCGTGCGCTCCGAGCTCGTGGACATGGACACCGCCATGCAATACGCCTCGAACCCCAACGATTTTCAGAGAAACTTCGCCTTCGGAGCCGCCGGCGCCAGCTTCACGTCCGATAGCGGCCTCTCCTTCGAGCCGGCCAATTCCACGCCCCAAACAGAGTCACAGCAGGGCGGTAGCCTCTCCCTCGAGGGTTCGTCCGAGCCTCCAACCCCCAGCACCGAGGGGCCCACTTTATCGTCCACTCCGCCCCCTCCGGGAAAACCCATGCTCACGCCCATTCCCACGGCAGCGCAAAAGGCGCCCAAGCCCTTCGATATCAACGAGGCTTTGGGAGAAAATGCCGGGGTGGCCGAGATCACGCAAGAGGGCGACGAGCCCACGCTGCCTACGATGCCGAAACCACCGAAATCCGCTTAAGGCCCGGCGATTATTTTCTCAGATTGGCTTCGCGCAAGCGCCTGCAGAGGGTTTTCATCAGCGCCTTGGTCCAGGTGGGCTTCGAAAACACGAGGAGATCGAGGGTGCCGAGAGGAATCTCGATGAGCTCGGCGTCTTCCACGCACTGTACTTCGGCGATTCTCGGCTCTCCGGTGATATAGGCCATCTCCCCCACGAACTCGCCCGCGAGCACCTCGCCAAGAGGAACCACTTTATCGCCTTCTTTTCTCACGGCGCGAAGCTTGCCGCTTTTCAAGAGGAAGGCGCGATCGGCCTTCTCCCCTTCCCTGAACAGCACCTGCCCCTGCACGAGTTTGATCGTATTGAAGTTGTTGTTCTTGATCGTATCGGCCTTGGTCATGTTCTGGACGGCGTTGAGAAACTCGTCCTTGTCGATGGGGGCACCAAGGAACTTCATTCGCCCCGAGGCGCGGTCGTCGGCAAAATCGGGGAAATCGGGAACATCGTTGAGCACGAGGATGGGGAGCTCGAGAAAGTTTTTGTCCTGGGCCAGGCGCTGGCAAAGCTCCACTCCGCTCATCTTTTTCCCCAGATCCAGGCCGGTAATAAGAAGCTTGGGAGGAGTGTTTTGCACCTTGCTCAGGGCTTCTGAGCCTTCGGTGGCGGTATACACCACGGCGCCTTCGAAATGCGTTTTGAGGAGGTTGGTAACTTCGCCCAGGCGCTCCGGATCGCTTTCGGCCACCACGAAAATAAGTTTGTCAGCCATAACGAACTTCCTGTTTTCTCTGGTTGGGAAGGAACTCGCTTAATTCTATCCTACCGCCCTCGATCTTTACAAAGTGGGATCCGAGCATCCAGGAGCCCGGATTGAGATACACGCCACCCAGGGGAAGATTAGCCTGTCCCGTGTGATGAGTGTGGCCGAAAACCACGGCATCAAAGCCCCTGGCCTCGATGCGCGAAGCGCTTTCGAAGAAGCTCTGCCCTTCTCCTACGATCCCTCCGGAAACTTTTTCCGGGCCGCTCGATTTGTGTCTCCGGCATTTCCAGCGCACGAATCTTGATTTCAGGCGCTCGAAGCGGATCCACGCTCGGTAGAGGCGAGGGCTCACCTTAAGCAGCAGGCCTCCGAGCCAGGTGCAGAAATCGTATACGCGGGGAAAGGCCACAAAGAAGGGATCGTAAAGGTGCCCGTGCTCCACGCGCACGCGTGCGCTTCCGGAGCTCAGATTCAGAAAAGGAGCCAGGCGGAAACCGGCCCAGTCGGTGAGGAAATGCTCGAATACGATGTCGTGGTTTCCCACCACATAGAAAACCTGGCGGCCCCTGTCCACGGCGGCTCTAAGCGCCTGCAGCACTTCCGGCACGTCCTGCGTGAAGCGGGCCAGGCTCACCTGGGCCACATCGAAGCCGTCGCCGTTGATGCAGATGTCGTAGCCTTCTTCCACCGCCCAATCGATGAAATCCACCGTGCGGCGCCTTACGCTCGAGAAAGGGTTCCCGAGATGAAGATCCGAGATCACCACCATGCGCTCGGTGAGCGCGCTGGTGATCACGCGGCGCCTCTGCTGAGGATTTTCACCACGGCCTCGGCGCTCAGGGAGCCCTCTTCTTCCATAGTGGAAAGCAGGCGATCATTCGTGGAACGGATGCGGCGGGAAAGGCTCTGCATCAGCTCGAAAGCAAAGGTGGGATCGCGGCGGATCTTCACGAGAAAGCCCCCGGGCTGAATGCACAACAATCTGGCAGGCCCCACCACTTTGGCCGTGGCGGAACGTGGCAGGCTCTCGAGCAGGCTCATCTCTCCGAGAAAATCCCCCCGGCCAAGGCGGGCGAGAACCACGTCGCCTTTCGTAACCACCACCTCCCCCGACTGCACCACATACATCTCGTGCGATCGCTCCCCTTCACGGAAAACAATCTCACCGTCGGCATAATCGCGAAGGCTTTCTGCGGAAAACTTCTCTCTCATCCTTCAGTCCTCGGTTTTTTCCCTGGAAGCCCGCCTGGCAGGCTCACGCTCACAGCGATTGCCGCAGGCCGAGCGACACTTCGACAAAAAGGCCTCTCCTGCCTTCGCTTTGTCGAGGGAGAGAATCAGGTCCACCGTCTTGAAGCAGCGGCTGCACTCGAAAAAGGTATGGCAGGGAAAGTCCGAAACCAAAGGCCCATTCGGGCTCGAAACGCGGCTGATCGCAGCGCTCGAAGGATCGGAAGCAAAGAAAGCCAGGAAGAGAAACAAGAGCGGCATGAGCGGATACTCCTTCGGATCTTTTCAGCTTTTCGGCAGCCTGCCGATACCTAATTAGGGGAAGCGATAGCTTTCCGCGCCTCTTTGCTTATGCTCCGCACGAGGAGGAATCCTGAGGATTTCTATGGGTGATTCCGGTAGACTGAACGCTATGAAAAGCCTGATCTGGCTATGGGCGGTGATGCTGCTTTGGTCCTGCTCCCACCAAAGCACTCGCCTGGGCTCGCCTGCCCCCCGGAGCCGTGTTCCCGCTCCCGGCTGCCAGCCCCTTTCCAGCGAAGACCGCGCCCGCATTCTTTCCTTTGCGGATCCCGCCAACTTTCCCGCCACCAGGTACCGGCGTGGCCCGAGCTCCTCCAAGGGGATCGAAAGGGAAACCGACTGCTCCCACTTTGTGCATGAGATTTACCGCAGAGCGGGCCTTACCTACGGCTTCGCCCCCACGGCCCGCCTCGCTGACATCCCTCAGTTCGATGTATTGCCCGAAAAGGACGCCCGGCCCGGCGATCTCATGCTCTTTCGCGGCCACGTGGGAATCGTGGACAGGAAAGGCAAGATCATCTCCGCTCTCCGCACCCGCCACCGCCGCCGCAAAACTTCGATCGCCGCGATCGACCGCAAGCACTTCCGCAGCTTCCGCGGCAAACGCTACGTGCTTCGCTACCGCTGCGCCCCTCAGCCCGAACGGCTCACCGCCTCGGAACGGAAAAAGAATGAAAACTGATTGCGAGCTTTGCGGCTCCCCCAAATCCTACAAAAGCTGCGGCCTCTGCGAGCGCGCCGTCTGCAAAAACTGCGTGGCCTTCCTTGAGGCAGACAAACTGCGCTTTCATCCCAACCCGCCCGCCTTCGCCCGGCACGGAATCTTCTGCGCCGATTGCTTTGAAAGCGAGGTAAGAGCCGAGGTGGAAAAATACGAAGAGGTTCTCGCGCGAAGCGAGCAGGTGAAGATCGTGCGCGCCTCGTTCCACGGCTACATTCCCTGCCTGCGCAAAGCCGACCGCACCACCGAGGTGAACGACGATGCCGGCCGCGGCATCGCCATCTGGCGCCTCAAATTTCTCTGCGCCTGGGAAGGCTTCGATACCGTGATCGAGCTCGATACCAAGCACAAAAAGGTGCGAAACGAAGGCTGGGAAAACAAGGTGTGGAGTGCCACGGGGCGATTTGTGAATCTAGACCACGCCAAATTCCGCCCGCCAGAAGAGAGCGATTGAGCCTCTAAACTCCGCTGCACTAAGTTTTCCGGAAAAGCCAGAGAGGCGATTCTATTTCCAAAGGCTCCCAGCCCAAACGCTTCGCCAGCCAGTGCACCGAGTTTTGATGAAAAAAGACCACGTGCGTAGGGTCTCGGCGGTAGTACCAATGCTCGAAATCAATTTCGTCTGCCAAAAGTTGGCTACGAATGGCGCAAATTGCCCCATGCTTCAGAACCGAATCGATACGCTCGAACTCGAGAATCGGGGAATAAAAATGCTCAGCCACCTCATTACAGAGCAAAAAGTCATAGTGATTTTTGGGCAGTTCCCCGGGGAAAAAGAAAGGATCGTAGGAAACCACACTAAACCCCATAGGAGATAGAAGCTCTTTCATTCCCTCGGTCGGGCCGCAGCCAAAATCAAGGCCCTTCGCCCCTTTTGCCACCCGCGCAATCACAGGACCCGCCGTTTTTAATAAATAATTTAGGTAGGTAGGACCGCGGTTTTCGTGCAGCCCATAGTACTTTTTCTCGTCTTCAGGCCTGAGGCGCCAGGCAAAATCGAGCCATACTGTGCAGCATTCTCCACACCGCCAATACTTCCGTGCGTCTTTCGTGGCGGCAAACAGCCGGGGAGAAGCGGCACTACAAAGTGGACAATTCATAGGGGAAAGGTTACTCAAAAGGTACGCAAATTCGAAATGTTATTGATGGGGAACACTCCCAACCAAAACCCGTGAAACCCGAGGACCTTCGTGGCACTAAAAAATTACGTTGAGCAATACGCCCGGAACTTTGGCCTGACTGAGCGCGAGATGGAGGTTCTTTATCACCTCGCCAATCGCACGGTGAGCCCTGCAGAACTCGGAAAAAAACTGAGCATCAGCCTGCATACGGTGAACAACCACCTCAAGAAGATCCTCGAAAAAACCAATTCCGATTCCAAGACAGAGCTCCTCGCCGATTTCCTTCTCTTCCTGGAGAAGCAGAAGATGAGCACGGAAACCCCTCTGGTGCGTCCCCGGGTTCTGATCATCGACGACGAATCCGATCTCACGAAAATGCTCCAGCACTTTTTCCAGCTGCGGAATATCGACTCCTACGCCTACAACGATCCCGTGCAGGCTCTCGACGCCATCCGCAAGCTCAAGATCGATGTGGTTGTTTCCGACATCCGCATGCCCAAGCTCAACGGCCTCTCCTTCCTGCAGGAGATCCGCAAGCTGCACTTCTACGAGCCCGGTGTGATTTTCATTTCCGGCTACCCCGAGGAATACGGCATCGAAACCCTGCTCGATATGGGAGCCTTCGCCTTCCTCGAAAAGCCGGTGGACCTTGAGCGCCTTTACCGCCTCGTATGGGAATACGTTTACGGATCGAAAGCCAAAGAAGGCAAACCCGATTCGTCTGTGACCGTTTGCCTCGGCAATATCCCTCTCGAAGCCCAGCACCTCGGCTTCGGCGGGATTTTCCTCGACCACGAACAGCTGCTGCAGCATCCCGGCATCAAGCTCGAGACCGGCGGCATGGTGGAAATTCAGTTCCAGCTTCCGGAAAGCGAAACGGCTCACAAGGCCCTTTGCGAAGTGGTGTATAAAAAGCAGGGAGACAAAAACGGCGGCTATGGCCTCAAGTTTCTCGATATTCCCTCGGCTTCGAAGCGTGAGGTGCTCGAGCTCGTGCGCACGAACAACATCCTGAGCTTTATTCCCAAAGGCGAGAGATAGCGCGCCGGCTACCATTTGGTAGCGAGGGCGCATAAAAAACAGCTCAAACCTTCGCAGACAATAATTCGCGAACCAGGATCGGCAGCTCCACGGCTGCCGATCCCATTTTGTGCTCCTGAAATGCCTCGCTGATCTCCGTGCCCTGCCGGTTCACCTCGATCCTCCGGCATCCTCGCGGCGTAAGCTGCACGAACCCGGCCGCCGGATACACCTGCCCAGAGGTGCCCACGGAAAGAAAGATGTCGGCCTGCCGAAGCGCCTCGAAGCTCTCGTCGAGGCCGATGGGCACTTCCCCAAACCAGACGATCTGCGGCCGCAGCCCCTTTTTGCGCGAGCAGGCCGGGCATGAGGCGTCCACCGAAAGATCGGCGAGCCACTCCCCCACCCAGCCGCAGCTCCCGCACTGCGCCTTCTTCAGCTCACCATGCATATGCAGCAGCTGCCTAGAGCCCGCGCGCTCATGCAGATCGTCCACATTTTGCGTGATCAGGAGAAAGTCGCCTTTCCATTCGCGCTCAAGCTCCGCCAGAGCGTGGTGGCCGGGATTGGGCTCCACCTCCTTCAGCTTGCATCGCCTCAGGTTGTAAAACTGGTGCACCAGGGCCGGATCGCGGGCGAATCCTTCGGGAGAGGCTACGTCTTCCACCCGGTGCCCTTCCCACAAGCCGTTCGCATCCCGGAAGGTGGGGATCCCGCTTTCGGCCGAAACACCCGCGCCGGTGAGCACCACGAGCCTCCGGCTCACGCCTTTCTCCGGAAGGTTTTGGAATGGCAAACGAACTGGTAGCCGATGCGGGCGTAGATCTTATTGCTCACGGGATTGGCGAGATCGGCGTAGAGGGCGGAGAACTTTTTCCCTCTCTTGAGAATTTCTTCGGCCACGGCAGCCGTAATGGCCTCGCCGTATCGATGCCCTCGCTCCTCCTGAGGCACGAAAACCGCGCCAATGGTGGCGCCTCGCTTGCCCTCCCGAACGATGGCCGCCATGGCCACGGGCTCATCATCCACCACCCAGAAGTAAAAAGGGCTGTGCTCGGCCCTTTGCCGGAGGTCTTCTTTGTCGCGGGCGCCGAAAATCTTGCCCTCCGCCTCTTCGTGAAAAGCGGTGAGCCATTTCACGATGCGATAGGTATCGGTGGCGCGCTCCATGCTGCCGGGTACGGGCGGCTTCTTGGGCGGAGCGAGCAGCTCGAAGATGCCCATATCTACCGGTTCGTGAAAGTGTGCAGAACCTGCGCTCTGCACATACCAGTCGGCCACCGAATCAGGCCCGATCACCCCGGGATAGCTGATATCGGAATAGTGAGAGGCGAGCTTGGCGCAGTCTTCGGGGTTCAGTTCGCCGAGCACCAGGTTCCGGCCTTCCATCTGAAGAGCACAGGCGCCGGGGCGGCCGAAGGTGAACAGGCGAAAGCCGCCGGCCTTGCGGCTTTTGCGGATCCGCTGAGCGAGCCCGAGCAGGATGTTGAACTTCGCTTCCTGTTTTTCGAAGCATTCCTGGTGCTCGGCGAGAAATTCGCGAATGGAGGGGGTATCCATGCCTTTAGATTTCAGCATGGAATGGGCCCGAATGCGACCGGCTAGCGGATAAACGTAAGCTCGTGCTTGTTGTGAGCAAGGTGCAGCACTCGCCCGAGGGCGGCGAACTCCTCCACCACTTCCGGATCCGCTTCTCCCTGGAACTTCAAGGTGCACACGAAATGCCCGGCCTGCCCGCTCTTCACCCATTCTTTCACGAGCTCGAGGAGCTTTTCCGGAGCGCAGATCACGTCGGAGCAGAGCCAGTGTACCGTATCTCCCCCGGGCTTGACCTGGAAGGCATCCCCTTTGCGATAGAGCACTCCGGGCATCGCGGCGATCGAAGGCTCAAGGGGGGCGCGGTCCACGCTGGTCACTTCCGAGCCGAGGGAGGCGAGCACCCAGGTCCAGCCGCCGGGCGAGGAGCCGAGATCGAGGCATCGCTCCCCCGCTGCCGGCCATTTCCCGATCAGGCAGAAAGCCTCCCAGAGCTTCAGATAGGCGCGGCTCGGAGGGCTTTTTTTGTCTTCCGCAAATTCCACGATCCCGAGAGGATCGGGCCGGTCGAACTCACGGCAGAAATAGGCGAGGTTGTTGTCGTCGAGGAGAGTGAAGGCGCCGGCCCCCTCGGCAAGGCGCAAGGGGCTCGGAAAAGCCACCGGCTTGCGGCGGTAGGGGCGAAGCTGCTCGTGGATCAGCTTGGCGCGGCCACGGTGCTGAAGAGGCAGATAGTCAAACACTCTGGCTTCCGGGCGCAGCTTCTTTACAGCCTCGTTGATGGAAGAGAATTTCACCTCTTTCACATCCCGCCACACCACCTGGCTCCAGCGAATGTCTTTGGGCTCGCCTTCGAAGAGAAAAAAATTCCCCTCCTTGCGGAGATAGCGGATCCCGCGCTTCCAGAGCTCCCGCTCGGTTTCAGCCCGGAAACCTTCCGGGGCAATAGCGGCCCACAATTTTCGCATTCAGGCCGCCTTTGGCTCCAGAGGCTTGGAAAGCTCTTCCCGCTTCCATCCGTAAACGTTCTCAAAAAGAACGAGCAGCTCCGAATCCTGGGTGGAAAGAAACAAGCCTTCGAGCCTCGCGTTCAGGGCCGAGCTGCCGAGCTTGTGGGCCGCGATCAGGGCCTGGCGGCGGATCATGGGATTCGGGTGCTGGGCCCAATCCGGCACGGAATCGAACAGGCGCAGAAAGCCGATCTTGGTTCCCAGAAAGAGAGGATCCGTTCTCCGGTAGTAGGCGGCGATCTCGCCCACGGCATGCAGGGCCGAAGCCACGTGAGCCACGCTCCCGCCATGCACCCTCTCCTCCATGCGGGCGATCACCCGCTCATCAAAGCGCTCGCAAGCGGCCTTGATCAGGGCATTCGCGGAAACGCGGTTGTCCTCATCACGAACCAGCGGCTTGAGCTCCGGAATTTCTCGCTCCGGGAAGAATCGGGTGAAGAGCTCCACGGCATTGGCGCGCACCCGGCGGTCCTTGAGCACCACGGCTTCGAGGAATTTCTTCTCGAGGTCTTTGTCTACCACGGCGCGGCTCAGGATCTGGGGAGCCAGTGCCAGGGTGGAGGAAAGGCGGTAGCTGTCTTTCTTGAAAAGCTCTTTCTGCAGGAGAGCCCGGTAGGCCTCCAGCAAGCCGGCGCTGCATTCGCGGCACTGTACCCTTCGCATTTCGCTCATCACGGCCACGAAGCCCTCGCGGTTCCAGTTCTCCTCCCCCGCCAGGGAACGGAGAGTGCGCGCAAGAGCCTCATCGCTGCGGTGGTAAGCCAGCTCCACGGCGGAGCTTTCTTTACCCTGGCGGCAGTCAGCGAGAATTTCATCGAGTGCGCGGATCGAGCCGGGGCCATGCGCTTTGGTGAAGGAGTCGCTGAGATGCACTCCGGGCTTGCGGGCCATGCGGTGAGTGGCGGTTTCGTCCACGGCCGCACCGAAGATAGCGGCTCCGCCGAGCACCTGGGCGCAATGAAAACGGCCAAACGCGAGGCAGGTGGAAATCGTTACCCCTCGGTTTTCGGCGAGGGCGGCAAGATCGCGGGAGGCGGCAGTGGCCAGGCGAGCCAGCACAGGAGCCGGTTCTCCGGTAAAAAACGAGAGCAATTCATGCCCGTGCAGGGAATGCACCCTTCCGGAGTAGCGCGCCAGGAGAGAGGCGGCATCGGTGCAGAAGGATTCGAGGCGCGCGATGCTTTCCTCGCCCTCACCGGGAAGGAAGATCACGGTTCGCGCGAAAACACCGTCGAAATCGTGAAGCTCCGAGGGCGGCGGCGGCGCAGAGGCGGCCGCGGCCCGGATCAGCCTCGCGCGGCGCCCTTCCCGAAAGAGGGCCGAGGGCCGGGTGCCTCCGAGCTGCCTTCTCCTCTGGAGGAAAACAGCGGTCACGCACGCGAGAAAGAGAAAGAAGAAATCAGAAGGCATGCGATCGTTGGCGCGCGTCCAGGCTCTTGCCAGCCGCGCTTTCCAGCCCACTCCCACGCCGATCCTCAAAGAAGCTTCAGCAGTATCAGCGCGGCCCCAAATGCATCCGTCCACCTCGCTGATGGCATCCGTAAGAACAGGCGGAGTAAGCGGCCCGAAGCCTGCAGCCACAGGCTTTTTCCCGAGCTGCTCGAGCTCATAATGATCGATCAGCCCCAGCTCCACCGCTTCGTTCAGGTAAACCACAAGCTCCCGTTCGCGTTCTTTCAGAAGAGGCTTGCTCACCCGCAGAGCATGCTGAAGGTAGAACCCTCTTTTTTCGCGCGCGCCCTTTCCGGTGAAGGCGGTTTGCCAGGCCAGATGCCCGAAAAGGGCTCCGGCGTAAAAGAGAAGAATCCAAAAAACCAGACTGGATCGAATGCGCTTTCCCATGAATTCTCTTCGGCTTTTTCCCGCTTTCCCCTGAGAAAAGCCGTTTATGTTGACCGATTTACTGGGTACTATGGTCCCAGAAGGGCGCCAGCTTCGCTATGAGAGCCGGAAGAAAATGAGAATCGAGAAGCTATACCTGTTTCCCGTAAAGAGCCTGGCGGCCGTGGCCGTGGAGGAGTTGACGTTGGGCGAGTGCGGCCCCCATTGGGACAGGGAATGGATGCTGGTGAACGAATCACGGGTGTTCGTAACCCAGCGCGAACTTCCCCGCATGGCTCTGATCCGCCCTGAGCTGCATCCCCAGGACGGAACCCTCCGCCTTCACTCCCCTGGAATGCCTCCTCTGGAGATTCCATTGGCCAGAGCCCCGGCCGAGCAGGAAAAAAAACGCACGGTAAAAATCTGGAGCAGCGAAACGATGGCGATCGATGAGGGAGAGGAGCCCTCCTCCTGGCTTTCGCAAGCCTTGGAGCAAAACAGCCTGAGGCTCGTGCGCCTGGGAGACCATCCGATCCGTAAAGAGGGCGAGCACGCCCGCAGCATCCGTTTCACCGACGACTACCCTCTCCACCTGGTTTCCCTTTCCTCTTTGCAGGACCTGAACAAACGCCTCCCGGCCCCTATGGAGGCACTGCGGTTCCGCCCCAACATTCTTGTGAGCGGAACAAAGGCCTGGGAAGAAGATCAATGGGAAGCTGTTGGAAGCGATGCCCTTGAGCTCCGCGTGGGGCGCGCTTGCACCCGCTGCCCGATCACAACAGTAGATCCCGGCTCCGGCGAAAGAGGCCCTCAGCCCCTGAAAACGCTCGCCACCTTCCGCAGGAACAGCAAAAACAAAGTAGAGTTTGGGCTTTACCTTCATAGCGTGCCCGGGGCCGTGCTGCGTATCGGGCAGGAGCTGAACGTTTTGCGCACACGCTCCACGGAAACCTAAACCGACCCCGGCGCTTTTACCTTTCTCTCGAAGGTCTCCGGCGATACAACTATCGTCTATGAAAAATTCTTTTGCTCCAGAAGCCGCACTGAATAGCGCCCTAAAGCACGCCCGCGGCCAGGCCGATTGGGCCGGCATCCGCTACTCCCGCGAAACCACCACGCACCGGATGGTGAGAAACGATCTGCCGGAATCGAACCAGAGCTTTCTCGACGAAGGCGCGATGTGCGAAGTACTGGTGGACGGCCACTTCGGTTACGCCGGCACCTCCGATCTCAGCCCGGAAGGGCTCCGCCGCTGCTTCGATAAAGCCCTCGCCACCACCCGAGCCACCGCCGGCAAAAAAGTTTTTTCCTTTACCGAAAAGCAGCGCCCCGTGGCCAAAGGCGAATACCGGAGCCCGGGCTCTCTTCCCCTCGATCAAACATCGCTCGCCGAGATCACCTCCTGCCTTCTGGCCGCCAGTTCCGCAATGAACGTTTCTCCCCTCGTGGTGAACCGGGCCGGGCGCGCTTCCCTGATCGAAACGGAAATCGATTTCTATTCCTCGAACGGCTCCGCCATCCGCCAGCGCTTCGATATGATGGACGTGCAGCTCGGGGCCACGGCCGCCGAAGGCGTGGAATCCCAAACCCGCAACTGGAACTTCACCATGCAGGCCGGAGGCGAGTTCTTCCGGCAGGAAACTTTCCGCCAGGAAGGCGAGCGCATGGCCAAGGAGGCTCTTGAGCTTCTCCGCGCGGAAAACTGCCCGTCAGGCAGCCTCGATCTCGTGCTCATGCCCGATCAGATGATGCTGCAGATCCATGAAAGCATCGGCCACCCCCTGGAACTGGACCGCATCCTCGGCGACGAGAGAAACTACGCCGGCTGGAGCTTCGTGAAAAAAGAGGACTTCGGCCGCCTCCAATACGGATCGAAGCTGATGAACGTAACCTTCGACCCCACCCGGGCTGGTGAGTTCGCCTCTTATGCTTTCGACGATGGCGGCAACAAAGCCAGCCGCGAGTTCCTGATCGAAGGCGGCATCCTCAAGCGGGGCCTCGGCTCGCTCGAAAGCCAGGCGCGCTCGGGCATTCCCGGAGTGGCGAACTATCGCTCCTCCTCCTGGAACCGCGCGCCGATCGATCGCATGGCGAACATCAATCTCGAGCCCGGCAACCAAACCCTCGAGCAGCTGATCTCCCAGGTGGAGAACGGCGTGTGGATGGAAACCAACCGCTCCTGGAGCATCGACGACTACCGCAACAAATTCCAGTTCGGCTGCGAACGCGGCCGCCTCATCAAGAACGGAAAGCTCGGGGCAGTGGTAAGGAATCCGAATTACCGCGGAGTCACGGTGGATTTCTGGAACCGTTTGGCGGCCGTGGGAAATACCGGCACCCTCACCACGCATGGCACGCCTTTCTGCGGAAAGGGAGAGCCCAACCAGGTGATCCGCGTGGGCCATGCGTCCCCCGCCTGCCTGTTCCGCGGAGTGGAAGTTTTCGGAGGTGAGAAGTGAGCTCCTTTGTTGCCCAGTCCAGAAAGTCCTTTGATGCCCTGTCCTCCGCTCTCTTTCAGGCTCTCCAGGGAGACGAAACCCTCACCGTGAGCCTCGCCGCGGAGGAAAGCCTCTTCGTTCGCTTCAATGGAAATCGCGTGCGCCAGAACACCGATGTGGAGCAGAGCATCTTCAGCCTGCAGTTACAGGCTGGCGGAAAAACCGTGGAGAAGGCCCGCACGTTGAGCGGGAATCAGGCCTTCGATCAGGCAGCCCTGCTCGCGCTGCTCGAAGCCAGCCGCAAGGAAGCGCTCGTGCTGCCGAAAGATCCCAATCAGGTGCCCCCGAAAAACAACGGCACCAGCCTGGAAGAATTCCAGGGGCGCCTTCTCAACCCTCAGGAACTGGTGGAAGCGGTTACCGTTCCCGCCGCGGGCTGCGATCTCGCCGGCATTTACGCCGGTGGTTCCCTGATCCGGGCGAATAAAAACTCTCTCGGGCAGAGCCACTGGTTCGCCACCGAAACCTTCAGCCTCGACTACTCCCTCTACGACGGCCCGCGAGCCGCCAAGGGCGTATATGCCGGAACCCGCTGGGAACCCGACGCCTGGAAAAGCAATCTGGAGCGCACCAAAGGCCTGCTCTCGCTGCTCTCGAAACCGGCTCGCGAAGTGACGCCCGGCCAATACCGCACTTATCTGGCTCCGGGCGCCTTCTCCGAGCTCGTGGGAATGACCGGCTGGCTCGCCCTTTCGGGCGCTGCCTGGAAGCAAGGCCGCAGCCCGTTCAAGAAGCTGGCGGAAAAAGAGGTAAAGCTCTCTCCCCTCTTTCAGCTCACGGAAAACTTCACCCTCGGCCTCACTCCCCGCTTCAATGGATTAGGGGAAGTGTCTCCTGAGAAAATCAGCCTCATCGAAAAGGGAGAGCTCAGGAATCTTCTGGTGAGCTCCCGGAGCGCCAAGGAATACGGGCTCGAGTCCAATGCGGCTTCGGAGCACGAGAGCCCGCGCTCGCTCGATGTGGCTCCCGGCACTCTGGAGGAAAAAGACATTCTTCGCGAGCTGGGAACCGGTCTCTATCTCTCCAACCTCCACTACCTGAACTGGAGCGATCCCGTTTCCGCCCGCATCACAGGCATGACCCGCTACGCCTGTTTCTGGGTGGAAGGGGGAGAGATCGTGGGCCCGATCAAGGACCTCCGCTGGGACGAAAGCCTTTACGACTGCCTCGGCAGCAAGCTCCTGGCCCTCACCCGGCAAACCGAAGTGAACCCCTCCGTGGACACCTACAGCCAAAGAGGCCTCGGTGGCACCCGGAGCCCGGGTGCCCTGATCGATCGTTTCACCTTCACGCTCTAGGAAATGAAATCCCATGCTTCCACTGCTCCTCTCAATCGCTCTTTCGCTCACCGCCAACGCCCGCTCCCTTCCGGCGCTTAAAATCTCGGAAGTGACCGTGTCCGGCATCAGCTCGGGCGCTTTCATGGCCGTGCAGCTGGGCACCGCCTTCTCCTCCACCATCAAAGGAGTGGGTAGCATTGCAGGTGGGCCCTACTGGTGCGCCGAGGGCAATGCGAGCCGATCCCGCCAGGTTTGCATGGGAGACCCCTCGGAAGTGAATCCCGAAAGCCTGGCCCAGAAGGCCAGGGATCTGGCGAAGAGCGGGAAAATTGATCCTGTAGCCGGAATCAAATCGCAGAAGGTTTTTGTTTTCTCCTCGGCGGAAGATGCGGTGGTAAAACCGCCGGCCGGCCAGAAGTTGACGGCCTTTTACCGGGCTCTCGGCGTGAAAGAAGACGACATCCACTCCGAATTCAAGATCCCATCCGGCCACGGCTTCCCCACCCTCGACCAAGGGATCGATTGCATCCTCGGCATGCCTCCTTGGATCAACAACTGCAAATACGACGGAGCGGGCACCATCCTCGCCCACCTGCACGGAAAGCTGCAGGCCAGGGGAAAAATGAACCCCACGCACCTGAGCCGCTTTACCCAGGCGGAATACGCCGTGAAAGACGCCCCCCTCCTCAAGGAAGGCTGGATCTACGTGCCCTCCGATTGCGCCAAAGGAGCGGCCTGCCGGCTTCACGTGGCTTTGCATGGCTGCATGATGAGCGAGGAGTTCGTGCAGGACAAATTTGTTCGCATGACCGGCTACAACGAATGGGCGGAAACCAACCGCACCGTGGTGCTCTACCCTCAAAGCTCCAAGCAAAGCCCCCTGAACCCCTTCGGATGCTGGGACTGGTTCGGCTATTCCGGCCAAAACTACGCCGAGAAAAGCGGCCAGCAGATGAGCGCGGTATGGAGGATGATTCAGGCGGTGCGCGGCCGCTAGGCCCCGGCCCCTATCCCTGCTTTCGCTCGTCCAGGGTGGCGGCGATTTTCCGCTCCCATTTTTCCGCCTTCTTATAAACCTTCCGGGGATCGAGGGTGGTGAACTTCCCTTCGTCGAAGAGAACCTTCCCTTCCACCATCGTAAAGCTCACCTCGCACCCCTGGGCCGAGAACACGAGCTGGCTCACCAGATCATGCACGGGCTGGAGGTGCGGGAAGTCCAGATTCACCAGCACGAGATCGGCTCGTTTTCCGGCTTCAATGCTACCGATCAGGTGGCCGAGGCCGAGGGCTTGCGCCCCCCCAAGAGTGGCGGCGCAAAGCGCTTGCTCAGCCTTGAATGCCGCGGAATCGCCCTCGGCGAGCTTCTGCAGCTTGGTGCCGATGTCCATGGCGCCGAAGAGAGAGAGATCGTTATTGGAGGCGGATCCGTCGGTGCCGAGCGAGAGAGGAATGCCTCGCTTCAGATAGTCCACCACAGGCGCGATGCCGGCGCCGAGCTTGGCGTTGGAGTCAGGATTATAAACCACGGATGCTCCGGAGGCCTGCATCAGGCCGCGATCGGCTTCGTCGAGGTGCACGCAATGGGCGCAGATCGTGCCCGAGCGCAGGAGGCCGAGCCTCCGAATTCTCTCTACCGGGCTGATCCCGTGCTGCTCACGGCTGTCTTTCACTTCCTTGGCTGTTTCCGATAAATGGATATGCACCGGGGCGCCTTCCCGTTCCGCGGCCTCGGCCACTTTGGCCAGAAGAGGATCATCGCAGCTGTAGGGAGCATGAGGCCCATAGCCCACCACCACGCGGGGATGGGATTTATATTTTTTCCGGAGCGCGGTCACGATGGAAAACTTGTCGGTGCCCACGGCTTTGTCTTCCGGAAGCGGAAAGCTCGCGATGGTTTGCGAAACGAGGGCGCGCAGCCCCGCTTTGTCGATCACGCTCGCTTCTTCCGCACTGAAGAAATACATCTCGTTCACGCAGGTAACGCCGAAGCGCAGGCATTCCAGGATCGCGAGCTCCAGGCCGTCCCGCACGAACTCCCGGCTTACCAATTTTCCCTCAAGAGGGAGAATGCGCTCGAATAACCAGTCATGAAAACTCAGATCGTCGGCCACGCCCCGGAAGAGGGTCATGGGCAAATGAGTATGACCATTCACAAAGCCCGGCAGCAATACGTGGTGGCGCGCTTCCCGGAATTTGCGGCAGGCCTTTTTCAGCGCCGGCCTATAGGCGCAATGCTCGGTGATTACGCCGCCGGCAACCCCCACGAACCGGTCCTCTTGCACCTCGGCCCGCCCGTCTTTCATGGAGATCAGGTAGGCGGCGCGCAGGCCGAAGTCGAATTTCTTTCCCGTTTTTTTCATTTTCTTTTTCAGAGGCCGAGCTCCTCTTCCACTGTGCGCTCGATCGCCTGCACGATATGGGCAGCGGAGGCGCGGCAGGTTTCCAGGATTTGATTATGGTCCAAGGTTCCGTCCCCGAGGCCCGATCCGAGATTGGAAATGAGCGAGATCCCTCCCACCCGGGCACCGGAATGGCCCAAGGCAATCGCCTCCCATACCGTGCTCATGCCCACGGCATGCAGGCCCCAGGAGGCAAAGAGCTGCACTTCGGCCGGGGTTTCAAAGCTCGGCCCGAGCAACCCCAGATAAACGCCCTCATGCACTTGCAGCCCGGCTTCCTTCTTTTCCAGGTTTTTCTTCAGCTTGGCGCGCAGCTCGCGGCAATAGAGGCGCGCCATATCGGGAAAACGGGGCCCGAGCTCTTTTCCATCGGCTCCGGCGGGATTTGGCCCCTCCAGAGGATTCTTGCCCGTAAGATTCACGTGATCGCGGATCACCATCACATCGCCCGGGCGATAACCGGCCCACAGCCCACCGGCGGCATTGGTGAGCAGGAAATTCTTCACTCCGGCCAGCCGGGGCACCATCACCGGCTGCACCACGAGAGCAGCAGGATGCCCCTCATAGCCGTGGATGCGCCCCATCTGAAAACAAAGGCTGTGCTTGCCCTTCCGGAAAAAAGCGTAAGAGCCCGAATGGTCCTGCACCGTGGAGGAAGGAAAACCCGGAAGATCGCGAAAGCTCAGCTCGCCCACCTTCTCCCAAGGGAAAGTGTCCACGGCTTTGCCGTAGCCCGAGCCGAGCACCACATGAAAGCTGGGCAGAGGAAGTTTTTTACCGGCGAGGAATTCCTGATAGGCCTTCAATGCGTGCATCCTCATTTTTTAACCCGACCGCACGGGCTTTTCCAAGGAAACCTATTATTCTCAGACCCGCTCTTGCGCCATGCGCGATTAAATTTTTATTGTTTATTTCACCTCCCCCTATCTCCTAACGGATTCATGAAAAACCCTCATACAGCGGCCAAAAAATCGACAAAGAAAACGGAAAACTACTAAATAAATTCAACCACTTAGCCTTAAGGCCTCACCCTTGCTATAATAGTAGTGGATGCGGGAACCATTGCTTAAAATCTTGCCTATCAGCCTCGGAGCCGTTCTGGCCACCCTCCCTGCTTTCGCCGCCCAGGAAGCCGCCCGGAACGCCCCTCTGAACCAGCGCGATCTTCAATTGCTCTCCCGCCAGGTGAACGATCGGGGCTCCGACGAGAGCCTGAAAAATTCCGCCGTATTCGCCATGCAGGCCCTGATGGACCTGAACGCCACGAAACTTCCAAGCGCGATGAAAAATGGCTTTCAGGCCTACGGCAAATACCGCAATTCCGAAAACCTCGACCGTTTGAAGGACCTCAACGCTCTCAACGTGAACTCCCTGGCCTCGATCGGCTCGGAGCCCATTCCCTTACCTACCAAAACCAACACGTCTTTCCGCCGCCTCGACCCCAAATTCCTCTTCCAGGGAGATGCGGGCAAGGTAGCCGCCGAGTTCGAGCGGCAGACCGGTATGAAGAGAAGCGATTTCCTCACCCACCTCGCCGATGCCTCCGAGAAGAAAATCTCCCGCTCCGATCCCCAGATGATCGATAAGGCCTTTTTCCGCCTCGAGCATTTCATCGACAAGATTCCCAACCAGGACTTCCGCAAAAACCTGGAGAAGAACCTCCATGTGGTGCCGGAAACCATGCGCCGGGGAATCGTGGCCCAGGCGGTTACCAAGCTCGCCGGATTTTTTGCCGACGCCGGCAGCGCCGCCTCTCTGCCTCTGGCCCTGAACGAGGGAGCGCTTCCCGAAAAAGCCCCCACCGTATTAGCCACCACTCCGATTCAAGCCACCGATGCCTCCAAAGAAAAGCGCCGTCCCGCGGAAGCCCCGAGCCTGGGCGATCTCGGCAAGCGCAAGCCTCTCTCCGCCGGAGAGAAATCCCTGAAAGACGGCGGCCGCAATGCCCTGGCCGGAGTAGTGCTTTCCGCCATCAAGGTGCAGGGACAGGAGCCCGCGCCCGAAGTGCTGGAAGAGCAGGCCTCCGCGGAAGCCCCGGGCGAGCCTTCTATCTTCCAACAGGTAAGCCTCCGCTACCGCACCCTCACGCCCAAGCTCATGCCCCCGGATCTTTTCTCCCCCTCGCTTTAAGCCCTGCTTAAACCTAGACAGCCAGGCCCATTCACGCGAAAATTTCGTAAACCGCCGAAATCCTGGAGATTCAAGGAAACGAAGGAATAGGCCGTTATAGTGAAGAGGCAGCGTATCCGGACGGACACTCAAGCACGGAGCCGCCCTGCCCCTGCCGCCGGAGGACTCTATGGTGCTGAAAAACTTCCCCTTTGCCCTAGCCCTACTGCTCGTGACAGGCCTGATCGTAGGCTGCGGGCCCGAAAACAACTCTGGCTACCTCACCAAGGAAGACATCGCCTATATTAAGCGCAAGCGGCTGGAAGAGATGTACGGGGGCACCAATACGGTAACCCAGACTCAAACCGTGAGCGTGGGCACCACAGTTACGATCTCGAATACAGTTACGGTTCAGTAGCGAAACCTATCCACCATAAACTGGCCCCCTTGTGTGTTGATGGACCTAGACTAAGGCCTCGGGAGGCCTGGCC
>CAZTCD010000067.1:0-22786 GCA_964612065.1 uncultured Bdellovibrionales bacterium
GATTGCCCCCGAGAGGAAGGGATGGGCCGCGGCCATCATCTTCACGTGGCTCATGGCCGAAAGGAATCTCTGCCCTTTGGTGCCGCATTTATTGGCGCAATCGAAAACAGGCAGATGCTCCGGCTTGAGAAGCGGGCAGCCTTCCACGGTCATGCGGCCGCATACGATCTCGCTGGCCTCTTCGATTTCCTTTTCCGAAAACCCGAGAGCGCGCAGAAGGTGAAATCCCGGGGAGGCCACCTGCTCTGCGCCGAGGCCGAGCTTGGACAGCGTTTCTTCGCTTACGTTGTAGCGGTTGAAGGCATGGCTAAGCTCGAAAGAGCCGGGCAGCGCCGCTTCGATTCGTTTGATGTCGCTTTCCTCAAAGCCTTTGGCCTTCAGGCTGAGGCGATTGATATGGGGAGCTCCTTCAAGGGAAAGCGTGCCCACCACGTAGCGAATGATCTCGTGGATATCGTGTTCCGAATAGCCGAGTCGCTGTAGAGCCAGAGGCACGCTCTGGTTCACGATCTTGAAGTAGCCGCCGCCAGCGAGCTTTTTGAATTTCACGAGAGCGAAATCCGGCTCAATGCCGGTGGTGTCGCAGT
The DNA here is from genome assembly GCA_964612065.1 of uncultured Bdellovibrionales bacterium. Lineage (GTDB taxonomy): Bacteria > Bdellovibrionota > UBA1018 > CAIPTA01 > CAIPTA01 > JAKFYM01. The sequence goes on from CAZTCD010000067.1 coordinate 588, forward strand.
CCATCAGCAGGCCGATGGTTCCGGTGGGAGCCAGAACCGTGGCCTGAGCGTTGCGGTAGCCGTGCTTTTTCCCGAGAGTAAGAGCGCGGCTTAGGCAATCCTTGGCGGCTTGCCGCAGGTAATCCGGGCAGGAATCCTCGATCTGATCGGCGGCGTCCCGGTGCATCTTCATCACTTTCAGCATGGGGTCGCGGTTTTTGGGGAAGCCTTCGAAAGCGCCTTTTACTTTTGCGATTTCAGCGGAGGTGGAGAAACCTTCTCCGTGCAGGATGGCAGTGATCGCTCCGCACCAGGCGCGTCCTTCGTCGGAATCATAGGGGATACCGTTTACCATCAGCAGCGTGCCGAGATTGGCGTAGCCGAGCCCGAGGGGGCGGTAGTCGTAGGAGTTCTGGGCGATTTTCGGGGTGGGATAGCTCGAGAGGCCCACCAGGATTTCCTGGGCGAGAAAGAAAGTTTTGCAGGCGTGGCGGAAGCCATCCACGTCGAAGCTGCCGTCTTCCCGCAGGTATTTGAGCAGGTTGATGGAAGCCAGATTGCAGGCGGAGTCGTCGAGGAACATATATTCCGAGCAGGGATTCGATCCGTTGATCTTGTCTGTGTTGGAGCAGGTATGCCAGCGATTGATGGTGCTGTCGAACTGCACGCCGGGATCGGCGCAAGCCCAGGCAGCCTGTGCGATCTTGTCGAAAAGCTCCCGGGCGCGCAGGGTTTTATGGACTTCGCCGGTAGTGCGCAGGCGGGTTTCGAAGGGCTTGTCTTCGAGAACGGCATGCATGAAATCGTCGGAAAGGCGAACGGAGTTGTTGGAGTTCTGCCCGGCTACGGTGCGATAGGCCTCGCCGTTGAAGTCGCTCGAATAGCCGGCTTCGATCAAGGCCGCTACCTTCTTCTCCTCGCGCACCTTCCAGCTGATGAACTCCTCGATCTCGGGATGATCCACATCGAGGCACACCATTTTGGCCGCTCTCCTCGTTGTGCCGCCGCTCTTGGTGGCGCCGGCGCCACGGTCGAGAACCTCAAGGAAGCTCATCAGGCCGGAGCTGAGGCCGCCACCGCCGAGCTTTTCCATCGATCCGCGGATGCGCGAAAAGTTGGAACCAGTGCCGGAACCGAACTTGAAGATCTTGGCCTCGTTCTTCGCCAGCTCGAAGATGCTCATCAGATCATCGCCCACGCTCTGGATAAAACAGGCGGAGGCCTGGGGGTGGGAGTAGGAGTCGGGCGACTGATCGATCTTTCCGCTTTTTTCGTTGAAATAGAAATTCCCGCCGCTGCCCAGGATTCCATAGCGGTGGTAAAGGCCCACGTTGAACCAAACGGGGGAGTTGAAGGCCCCGCGCTGGGTTACCATCATCCAGGAAAGTTCCGCCTCGAAGGATTCGGCGTCGGCGGCGGAGGCGAAGTAGCCTTGCTTTTCGCCATGCTCGCGAATGGTGTGGGCGATGCGATAGACCAGCTGCCGTACGGAGTTTTCGCTGCCTTTTTTCTGCTCGGAGGAATCGCGCCCGCTCTTGGGCACGCCGGCCTTGCGGAAGTATTTCGAAATGGCGATGTCGGAGGCGAGCTGAGACCAGTCCTTGGGTACTTCGGCGTTCTTGGTTTCGAAAACCACCGAACCGTCAGGGTTGGTGATCCTGCTCGAGCGCTTTTCGTACTCCACCTCATCGAGCGGGTCGATGCCCGGCTTGGTATGCATGCGCTGGAACGCGATGCCTCGGCCGTTCATCGCGGCCTTTTCGCCTTGTTCCGCCTTCAGTTGCGCAGCAGCGCCCTTCTTTTTGCCCTGGTCTTTTTTCGAAAGTGAGTCCGCTCTAGAGTCCAAGTTGAGTCCTCCGCATCCAGTTTTCCGTTTTTTAGGAGAGTTCCGAAGGCTTCTTGCCAATACATCCGGCCAGCAGGAGAGAAGAGTAATACATGGCGCGGAGAATTGAATAGGAGGCCACGGGGAGAACCGAAAAAATCCTGGGAAAAAATTTCAGGTTTTTCTCCACAGGCGCAGCGCATTCTTCGGGTTTCGATTGTGCATAAAAGGGGGAGAGTTCACCCAAGCCATTGATGTTTCACGCAATGATGCGGCTTGGCGGGAGTGGACAAGGGGATCTCGCCTGTAGGGGAAACAAATCCTGCATTTTATGAATGACGGCGGTGGCTGAGGGAATGCGGGTCAGAATACTACGCCGCTACCGCCAAAAGTGAGGGTATAGATCGTATCATTTTTTGCTCCAGGGGTTACCGCGGAGTTGAACACTTGCTTCACCGAGCCCTGAATGCGAAGGCCTCCGGCACTGAATCCCAGCTGCCCTTCAGCGAAAGGCGCGCTCTTGTTGGTATTGATGAAGCGATAACCACCGCCCACGCCGAGGTTGAGGTTGGTCTGGTCAGCGAGCAGGAAGGTATGGGTTCCCATCAGAGAAGAATCGAGACCGTAAGAGGCGGGGAGATCGGAGCGAAAACGGTAGAAGGGGGCGTTCCTCCATTTCAGCCAAGGAAGAACGAAGTAATTGATGCCAATCTGGGCCTCCATGTATCCGTGGCCGTTCACGTTGCCGCTGGAGCCGCCCACGTCGTAGGTGATGGTGGGGCTCTCGGACTCCGCCGCCCGGGACGGAGAGCCCTGGGAGATCGAGAGCGCGAGAGCGGCGAGCAGGAACTTCCAGCTCCGCATTTACTTGATCCTTTCTCTGGCCCGGTTCAGGCTCGCAGCGAGGCTGTGGTAAACGTCGTCGGTGCGGAGCTGGATGGGGAAGCGGTCTTCCTCGAGAGCCCGGGAGAAAACCCAGATCATAGTGCTCATATAGCGCGCGATGTTCAGGCCGATCACGAGATAAACCACGACAGAAACGGTCGTGGTGATCGTGGTGGCGTCTTGTAGCACGTCTTGCTGAGCAGAGAAGTAGTGGCTGGCGGATTTCATATTGGTGACTTTTACAAGCTGGATGGCTAGGGCCACCACTTTTTCATATACGATCCCGATGGTGATACCCATGAAGCGCCCGGTGATCAGGCTCAGGATCACGTAAGTGATGAGAAACTTAGCCAGAAAGAGAATGTTCGCCATATAGCGATGAGGGCTTTCTTTGATCTGGTTTTCGCCCCCGTTCTTTACCCGAAGCGCGAAGAGCCAGATCACCCGATCGAAGGCGGGGCTTTCGGAGAGCATGCGCATCGTGGGGCGCAGGCCATCAGGCGAGTTCACCGCGGTTTCAATGGTTCTCAGCGCCGTGGTGAAAGGCGCGGAAGCCCAGCGCATCACCACGATGGAAACGGCGGCTGTCATCAGCATCTGTAGCACGAGGTATCCGGCCACGCTGATGGTTTCGATCTGAACTTGCGCGAAATAGGCGTCGCGGATCTCTTCGTTGATGAGCATCCCGCTCGCTTCGAGGTAGTAAAGATTGAGCTTGGCGAACACAGTGAGAAGCAGCATCAGGATCAGCCCGCAAAAGAAAGGGACCATCGTGAGCATCGTGGCATAGCGCAGGTTGTAGCGCGCGATCGGGCCGAGCGGCGTGGTCACATTGCGGTTACGGAGTTTTCCGGTGATTTCGGAGGTGCCGATCGCGGCGGATTCCATAGGATATTCCCTCATCTGCTAGGCAGGCCAGCCTTGGCCCGCGTCAACGAATATTGGCTGTTCTTACATTTCCTCAGGAGCAGCCATGCAAAGCAAGCTCAAAGTATTGCCCAGCACCTGCCGAAAAGCAGCTACGAGCCCCAGTTTCTCCGCGGTTTCCGAAGCGGGGGCAGCGGGATCCAGAACCCTTACCTGCCGGTAAAAGCTATTGAAGGATTTTGCCAGATCGATGGCGTAATTCGCCACGATCGAGGGTTTGTTGAGCCTCTGCGCCCCTTCGAGAGAAGCTCGCAGCCTGCCGAAGGATTTCATGAGGGAGAGTGCCGCTTCCGACGAGGAAAGCGTGGCCGAGGATTCCGGAAGCTTTGGTTCGAGGCCCTGAGCTGCAGCTTGGCGAAGGATGGAACACGCTCTCGCGTAGCTGTATTGAAGATACGGGCCCGTGTCGCCCTCGAAGTCCAGCACTCGCTCCCAGTCGAACTCCACGTCTTTGAGGCGATCGGTGCTCAGATCGTTGAAGATCACCGCGCCCACGCCTACGATCTCCGCGGCATTGTCTTTGTTTCTGAGATCCGGATTCTTGCTGTTGATGATCTCGAGGGCTTTGTCTCGCGCTTCGTTGAGCACTTCCTCAGCGAGAATCACCTTTCCTTTGCGCGTGCTGAACTTTCCATCCTTGAAGCGGTAGAGCCCGTAGTTCACGTGCTCCAGGGTATCGGCCCAGGGGAAGCCCATTTTCTTCAGTACGCCGAACACCTGCTTGAAATGCAGCTGCTGCTCGTTGCCCACCACGTAAAGGCAGCGATCGAAAGCGAATTCCTTGTGGCGCCAGATGGCGGCCGCGAGATCCCTTGTGGCGTAAAGAGTGGTGCCATCGCCGGTGATCACCAGGCAAGGAGGCATGTCTTCGCCAAAGCTCACTACCTGAGCTCCCTCGGAAAGTTCCAAAAGCCCCTTTTTTTTCAGTTCCTCGACGAGGGCGGGGATTTTGTCGATATAAAAGCTTTCACCGATATAGTGCTGGAATTCCACGCCCAGCCGGTCGTAAACCTCGGAGAGCCCTTCGATGCTAAGCTCACGGAATCTTTTCCAGAGGGCCGTGAGCTCAGGATCTTTTTCCTCGATCTTCTTGAAGAGAAGGCGGGCTTCCTTATCGATGGCAGGATTGGTTTCCTCTTCCTGAGATACCTTCACATAGAGTTGAGTGAGGTAATTCAAAGGATCTTTTTCCAGCTCGGTTTCGTTGCCGTAATGCTGATAGCCCCAGGCCACGCGCCCGAACTGCGAGCCCCAATCGCCTAGATGATTCACGGAGATCACCTTATGCCCGGTGGCTTGATAGATATTGTTCAAAGCCTGGCCGAGCACGGTGTTGCGGAAATGGCCGATGTGCAATTCTTTGGCAACATTGGGGCTCGAGTATTCGATCAACACCTTCTTGCCTTTACCAATGCTGGAGTGGCCGAATTGGCGCCCTTCGGATTTCACCTCACGCACGATCTCAAAGGCGGCCGCCGGGCTGAGCCGAAAATTCAGGTAAGGGCCGAGAGGCTTCACCCATTGAAATTCGGAAGGGAGTTTCGACTCAAGCTGCTTCGCCAGCTCACCGGCGATGGCAGGTGGCGCTTTCTTCAATGATTTCGCTACCTGGAAACAGGGGAAGGCAATGTCACCCTGCTCCTCTTTGGGCGGGCGTTCGAGGAGAGTGGTCACCTGTTCTTTGGTGAGGGGGGAGCCTTCGCCAAGGGCTTCAGCGATCAAGGAGGCAGCTTTCTCTAAGTATTGGAACATAGGCCCGAATCATAGCAGCACGCTCTCTTATTTTCCAGGCGAGAGGAGGGCAGGAAAGCGCTCAAATCTGCCGGAAGAAAGCCGATAAGCAAAGGTAGGTGCCCAGCATGCGATTCACGCCCGCCCAATCTGTTTTTCTTCTCAGCTTTCTGCTGCTTTCCGGCTGCAGCCAGGGGCCCGTGGGCTGGTGGAAGTCGGTGCACAAAAAAGTGAAGCACATCAACGAACTGGAGGCTTCTCACATGGCTCTCTCCAAGGAGCACGAGCGGCTGAAGCGGGATTACTACCGGCTGGAAACCGAGTACATGGAGCTCAAGGCGAAGGCCGAAAGCGTGGGGCAGGGCAACCATAACCTGAAGGCCACCGGTTCGCCTGAAGGGCGCGAACTCGCCTCCATTGCCTATCAACCCCCTCATGACTTGCGGTCTGAAGACACTCTCGATCTCGCTTACGAGCACTTCAAGGAAAAGAGATTCGCTGAGGCCGCTGCTACCTTCGAGGAATTTCTAAGACGGCCCGAAAGCGCTGCCCTGGTGGACGCGAATGCGATGTATACCGCAGGTGTTTCGTGGTTCCAGCTCGGAAATTACGTGAAGGCAAAAGAGCATTTCGAAAGCGCCCGGCACAGCGCTTCCGGCGAGCACAAGGACAGGATTCGCAAGAAAGTGGATCTATGGCTGCGGGCCATCGATAAACGTACCGTGCCTCATGGGCATGGTTCTCTGGGAGGATGAAAATGAAACAGGCAAGGATGCTGCTGTTAACCCTACTGACCGTACCACTGGCCGGATCATTGGCCGCGCATGCGGGTTCGGGCCTCCATCACGATAATTCCGACGTCTACCCTCTTCACAATAAGATTCTCACCGAGGAAGCGAAGCCTGCCCGGGCAGAGGATCAGCCTGTGGTGGCGATGGACGCCGAACATGCGAAATCTATCCGTGCCGGTGAGCTGGTGAGCTCAGGAGCCAAGACCATGGTTCTTCTAGGCCGGAATAAACTCCGCGCTGAACTCTCTCCCCGCACTGTGGCCGAGATTTCTTCCGATGGATCCTTTCGCCTCTTGAGAGGCTCAGCCCTCGTGGAACGGCAGGAGGAGAGCGTGGCTTCCACCCCCGGAGCAAAAGTGGAATATGTGGGGCGCGCGCTGCTTTCTTATGACCACAAGGAACAGAGCTCGAGCGTGTTCGTTCTTTCCGGCGAAGCCAGGGTGGTAAACCCTCACCGTGACGATTCCACTCTCCGCCTTTCCCGTTTTCATGGGGCTACTTTTATGGTGGGAGAAGTTCTTCCCAAGCTGGTGCGCCAGCTCGATATCGGGGGGGTGAGCAGCTGGATGGCGGGATATTCGTGGCCCGAAAAAAGACGCAAATCGATCCTCAGCCAAATGCCCGGCGAAAAGCTTACGGCTGCGCCCGAAACCGCTGAACACCTCGAGAGCGCCAGGATCGAGGATTATTTCTCTTCGATCGATACGGCCGATGAGTTCAGCCAGCCCGATTACTACGACCGCAAATTCGATGATCCGGATAAAGTGGTGGCGGAAGCGAACTCCAAGCAGGGTAATGCCAAGGTATTGAGCCCGGAGGAGGCTGCCCTGATCTCGCTTCCAAAAACCACGATCGATCTCGGCTTTGATCTTGGCCCGGAAGTGCTTACGGCCGACCAGAAGGCCAAAGAGGTGGCCATGGTGGAGCCCAAGCGGGCTTCGCGGGCACCGGCCTCTGCCAAATCCAAGCCGAAAGCGGTTAAAAAAGCCCAGGTTCGCAAGGGCGATCCCGACGTGAACCTTGTTCTAGATCGGCTTCGTCAGGTGAGGGAGGGAAAGCCCGTGATTTCACGCTATCCGGAATCCAGCCGCCAGCCGGCCAGTTCGGCTCCTTCGCTGGTACCTGATCCGGTTTACGACTATTCCCAGAATTTCTGATTTTCATCCGGTTCTCGCGTATCCTGTAAGAGGATGCGCTTTTCCATGGATGGAATAACAATCCGGTCTTTTCTCTTCTTGCTGGCGAGCCTTTTTCCGCTCGCCGCGAATGCCGCCGTAGTGGAGCTTTCCGGCATGATCGCTCTCAGCAAGAGCGAGTTCGCCGATGGCTACCGCAGCGATACCCGCCGCTATACCGCCTCCATCGATTTTAAATTCACTTCGGTTTCCGCTCTGGAGTTCGAGTACATGGACTCCACCACCAAGACCAGTTTCTCGACTACTCTCGGCAATCTCCTTCTTCGCTCTACCCGCCAGGAAGTTACTTATAAAGACCAGGTGTACTCTTTCAACTGGGTGCAGAACCTCGTGAGCTCCAAATGGATCATCCAGCCCTATATCGTGTTCGGAGGCGGCCGAATGGTGCGCCATGTGAAGGTGGATTTGCCGGAGTATGCCTATAGCGAATCCACCGTGCAGAACGTGACATCGGGTACGGCAGGAGCCGGGCTCAGGATCTTCCTCACCAAAGCGCTGGCGTTCAAGACGGAAGCCAAAACTTATGTGCCGAATTTCCAGTTCGCGAAATGGAAAGAGAACCAGATGATCAGTTTCGGCCTGAGCTGGCTCTTCTAGTATCCCGTTGGCCGCGATAGAGTAGCTGTTAATGCGCGCAATCCTAGCTCTTCTGATCGTTCTTCCGCTGGCCTCCTGCTCCACCGCCGGCTATCTCATGGAAACCAGCCTCGGGCAATGGCGCCTCTTCAATCGCGCCCGCCCGATCAAAGAAGTGCTTGCGAGCCCGCGCACTTCTCCGGAAACCAAGCACGGCATCGAAGTGGTGGGGAAGGCGAAGGCATTTGCCGCTTCCGAGCTGGGAATGGCGGTAACCGGCAATTACGAAACCTTCGTGCAGCTCGACGGCCCCTGCGTGGTGTGGGCGCTTTCGGCCTCGGATCCTCTGGAGCTCAAGGAGCAGAAGTGGAAGTTTCCGATCGTGGGTGAGGTGCCCTACCTGGGCTTCTATTCGAAGCAACGAGCTGAAGAGGAAGCCGCCAAGCTGAAGGCGAATACCACGCCCGTGCCCGACACCTGGGTGCGATGCGTGCCCGCCTATTCCTCGCTGGGCTGGTTCGCAGATCCTCTCTATTCCTCGATGATCAACGGCAAGGATCACAATATCGTGGAGCTCGTGGTGCACGAGAGCCTGCATGCCACGGTATGGGTGGGCGATAGCGTGGATTTCAACGAGAAGCTCGCCAATTTCGTGGGCCTCGAAGGCTCGGTGCTGTGGATGAGATCGGTGCAAGGGGCGGCGGGCGAGGCCGTGGTGCGGGAGGAAGTGAAAGGGGAGAAGCTCTTTGCCGACTTCATGCAGGCCTCGATCGATCGATACAAAGCCACTGTGAGGAGCCTGGAGCAGAAAGAGGCTTTCTATCGAGACCTTCCTGCCGCCTATCAGCGGTTCCTGGCGGAGAAGAAAAAGAGCACGAAGTTCACCCCCGTGCTCGCCAGGCTGGAAGGCTGGAACAACGCCGCTCTCTCGGCTTACGGGAACTACTATTCCGATATGAGCGTATTCGAGAAATTGCTCGCCAGCTGCGGAGGGCAGTTGGGGCGCTTCGTGAAGTGGATCAAGGCCGAGCAGGATAGCGGGAAGGGATCGTTCAAGGAGGATCCCGAGAAGCACCTGGCGGAGATGGCCGCCTCGGGCCGCTGCCCCTGAAGTTGAAGGTACACAAAAAGAAGAGGCCCTGGCTTTCGCCGAGGGCCCTTTCCGTTTCTGGTGGTCTTTGGTTTAGATCGCGCTGGTGTTCGAGGTTTGCACGATCACCTTGCCGCTCCACTGGTGGGAGGAGAATACGTCCTTCCGGCAGCCAGGGTAGTTGTTGTAGAGCGGGTTGGTAGGCGCCCACTGCGTTCCGTCCCAGTAGTAGAAGGGGTTGGGAGCGTAGGTGCAGTAGAAATCGTTCTTGGGGCTCTTCACCACGATCTGGATGTTGGATCCAGGCGAGATGTAGCCGCTCATATCGATCACGTTGCTCTGCTCGTTCACCTGCCCGTAGGTATAGTTGTTGGAAGTATACTTGGGGCTGAAATCCGTATTGTTCACGGTGAGGGTTACGGCAAGCTCGGTGGCCGAGTGGTAGTTGTTGCCCTGGGTGATGCCGGGCACGAACTTCACTTTGAGCACGTTGTCGGTGCTGAAGGCCGGGGTGATCGCGGTCTGGTTTCCGTTGAGGGTGAACTCGAAGGAAAGGGGCGGATCGGTAATCGTATTGGTGTTGGTGGACGTATTGGTGTTCGTATTCGTCCAGGTGTTGGTATCGCAGCAGCCTGGGCCGGGGGAGGTTACGGCGGCCGTTTCCGTAGAGGCTGTTCCGCGGCTGGTTTTACCGCAAGCGCTGAGAGATACCGCTACGATGAAGGCTGCGATCATCATGTTTGGCAGCTTGTTGGTCTTCATGGCTTAACTCCTGTTTCACTTTCTTTCTGGCGCTTCGCTTACGGTCATCAGGCGCGGTTGGAATTCGTTTCCTGAGACATCGCAAGCGGTATGCCAGTGGTGAAAATGGGCAGGGCAGGGGAAATTCCCCTGTGGGATCAGCTAGCTGTGGAGGGGGGTGGGCGAAAATACGGTTTTTGTACAGGTGTTAGACACCCTGGCGCGCGTAAACATTTGATACAGGTGTAAGGATCGTGACAGGGGGAGGGGATTAAAGGGGAGGAGAGCGGGCCTACCTATAATAGGATCTATTTAGAGGGGCCCAGATTGGAGTTGGAGGGGCCCTCCGGGCAGCTGGCGCCCTTAGCCAGTTCGGCCAGTTCGGATTCGGCCTGCTTCAGCTCCTTCACGGCATCGCGGTAGCCGGTGTATAGCCCAATAGCCTTATAGCGGAAGGTGCGAATTCTGTCGGCGCATTTGAAGGCAGGGCTGCTGGGCTTATTAGCGGCGGCCAGGAACTTCCTGGTGAATTCGGCAATCTTATTTGCTGCCCCGGCTTCCGGGCCATAGAGCCTCTCAAAGCTCTTCCGTATCTTCACCAATTGCCCGATTCTCCAGTTTATATCATCCACAAACTGCTGATTGCAGGCATCGGCTGGAGGAGAGGAAAGGGAGAAGAGGCGTTTTGCCGTTTCTCCTTTGGGCGTCAGCAGCACGTCGGGGTCCTGCTTTGGCTCGAGTCTTTGGGCGAGCGCTTTTCCCGAAGGCAGAAGGGGGCGCACGTGGGGAGCGCAATCTTTGGCGGTGGCGCCTTTAGGGGGGCGGGACGTTGCCTGAGGATTGGCGTATAGAGAGTCCCCATCGATAATCATCTGGTTGTAGCCATAGAGGTAGTCGCTGATCTTGCCCGCAAAAAAGACCAAGGCAGCTTGCCCTACTTCACCATGTTTGGGCATGCGGTCATCTCTCTGGCGGCGATCGATTACTTTGGTGCTTTCCCTATCGCCCTCGCGATAGTCCATGGCACGGGAATCAGCGGCAGAGAGCACACTCAATGCAAAGAGAAACAGTAGAATTACTAGGCCCTGTCTCATGCCCACCTATCGGCCGAAATCTTCGCAAGATTAAACAGATGGATTGTGCCGCAGCGCGAGCGTGGGCTAAGAAAATCAGAAGAGGAAATCCCATGCAAAAGATCGCGGTGAAGGTGAAAAAACTCAGCAATTTCCGGGGCGAGCTCCCGGCCTATGGAAGCCAGCACGCCAGCGGCTTTGATCTGAAGGCCCAGCTCAAGGATCCCGTGGTGCTGAAGCCAGGGGAGCGGGCGATGGTACCCACCGGCCTCAGCTTCGAGATTCCTCCCGGCTATGAGATCCAGGTGCGCCCGAGAAGCGGCTGGGCTGCCAAGAAGGGTATCACCGTGGTGAACACCCCAGGTACTGTGGACGCCGATTACCGAGGCGAGGTGCAGGTGGCTTTGGTGAATCTCGGTCAGGAGCCTATGGAGATCCTGGATCAGGATCGTATGGCTCAAGCAGTGCTTTGCCCTGTAGTGCAGGCCGAGTTCTTTGAAAGCGTGGAGCTTTCGGCCACCGAGCGCGGCGCGGGTGGCTTCGGTAGCACCGGATTTGGCAAAAGCCTATAGCCTCAGTGCGGAGTCTAAAGTCTTAAGGAATTCTTAAGACTCTCTGAATTTTTGTAAACAAAGTATGCGCTCAAGGAAAATTCTCCTTGGGATTCAGTATCTTTTCGTTTGTACACCATTGTTACACTTTAGCGGGTTATACTGTATCAAGTTGGTAGGATGTAGGGGCTTCATCCGCTAACGGAGGGGTATTGATCATGGGACTAAGAGTGTCCACAAACGTGCCTTCGCTCACCGTGCAACGGAATATCCAGGGCACGCAGAAGGATTTGAACCGTTCTCTAGCCCGTTTGAGTTCGGGGCAAAGGGTGGTGACTTCCGCTGATGACGCCGCCGGCTTGTCGATCAGCCAGAATCTCGAAGCCGAGATCCGCGGCTTGAAACAGGCCACGCGAAACGCCAACGATGGTGTGAGCTTCGTGCAAACGGCCGAGGGCTCCCTCAACGAAGTGAGCAATATTCTGATTCGTCTCCGTGAGCTCGGAGTGCAGGCCGCCTCCGATACGATCGGCGATGCCGAGCGAGGATTCCTCGACAAGGAATACCAGAGCTTGAAGCAGGAGGTGGATCGTATCGCGCAATCCACCAACTTCAACGGCCGCCAGCTCTTGAACGGCACGGGCAACGATCTCAGCTTCCAGGTGGGCACGCACAAAAGCGATAACGATAAAATCACCTACCGCCCGAGCGATGCGAATGCGACTTCAACAAAGATCGGCATCAACGGTGCGAAAGTGGTTTCCCAGGGCGAGGCGCTCGACAGCCTCGAGGATGTGGACAACGCCATAAAAACGGTGAACGAATATCGTGCCTCACTTGGTGCCATGCAGAACCGTTTGCAGTCCACGGCGAACAACCTGAGCATTCATATCGAAAACCTGTCCGACGCGCGTTCACGGATCGCAGACACCGACATCGCCGAGGAAGCCTCCCGGCTTGCCAGAGCCTCGGTGCTGCAGAACGCAGGTATTGCTGTACTCGCGCAAGCAAATGCCGCTCCTACCAACGCGCTCAAGCTTCTTTAAGCCTGGAGTAGGGTAAGAGTTTCAGTTCGAGGCCATGGATTCGGCCTCACCATTTTTTCTCACACGCTATCGGGAGAGGGGCCGCCTGACCGGAGTGCTTTCCCTTAAATCCTTCAAGGAATTCCATCAGCTCGCCGATCCACTCCTTAGCTATCTCTTAGCAAGGAGTATCAGATGCACGGAAGTAAATGGCTTTTCCTACCCGCTATCAGCCTCGCGTTCGCGGGCTGCTCTTCCAAATCTCTTATGAAACCTGATTGCCATTCCTGCACGGTAGAAGAGCAGGAGTGGAAGGAATTCTCCTGGGCCAGCATCGAAGGGAAATGGAGAGGCACGGTAGAGAGCTTTCAGAACAGCAGAGAGAGCGGGAAGAAAGCGAAAACCGAAAAGCCCGTGCAGCTTGGATTCGTGAACGCAAAGAAGTTTCTAGAGGGGCGCGCCGCGGTTTGCTCCTCTCTTCCCAATGAGGCTTTGGTGCTCAATGGCCTGCTTTGGGAGCTGGCAACGAGTGAGGCGGGGCGTGAATACGAGATTTTCCTGCCAGCGGAAGAAGGAAAAGCTGCCTATGGCCGCCTTACTTTCAGCAAGGTGAACGGAAAAGAACGCTGCCAGTTCCGCCGCTTGGGCCGCGTAATGGGCAAGAATCGCCTGGGGCTGCCTACGGTTTCTTTTTCCGATAGAAATTCAACAAAAGGCCGCACTCTGGCTTCCGCAGCTCCTCAGCAGGAGATCAGCCTGGAGTTTCTTCGTTATGCGGTAACAGATAAGGCTGTGGCCTTCGATGCCAAAGGCAGAAAGCCGGCCTCCGTGAACGATCAGGAACGGCCCACATTGATTTTCCGGATTTTCAAGATCGCCACTTCCACGGCGCAGCCGAACGCGGAGTGGAACGGAACGGAAGAGCATATCTATCGCCTCTGGCGGGAATAGAGCGCGCGCCCGGCTTGTATATCTTCTGGACGGCTGTATAGAAATTAGGCGGTTTCTCGTTCTCCAGAATCTATAAAATCAACGGCTTGTGGCTGGGCACCCCTGATGCATGCCTTTTTCCGGGATAGGGGATCAGTATGGCGAACCAAAAAAGCGTTTCCAGGCTAAGCGCCTTTGCTCTTGGCTTTTTCCTTCTTGCGCCGTCTACGGGCCATTCCAAAGACGGCACCATGGGCGATTTCACCTTCACTCTGTCCGGCTATGTGGGCAGCAAAAAAAAATGCGACAAAACAGGCGGCGGCGATGAAAGCTGCTGCGGGCACGGCAGCCCTCAAAGCTGGTCAACCAAAGACGGAAAATCCCAGGGGGGCAAAGTGGGCCTCGCGGTGGGGAAATCCATGCGAAAGTATATGGGGTGCCGGGTAACGATCCCCGGTTACGGGGAGTATCGCATCCGCGATTATTGCCCCGCCTGTGAAAAGCTCAAACGCCTGGACGTTTCTTTCAGCGACTCCGCCTGCGACGCCGCCAGCAATTTCAAGAAATCCAATATCAGTGGGATCAAGGTGCATACGGATGATTGCGAAAAAGGCAGCCGGGGCACGGCGAGCGCAAAAAGGAAGTAGGGTGATCCGGGAGCGCGCCAATAAACGAAGGATGAAGCGTGTTTAAGGAGTGCCGTAAATGCCTGGTTTTTCTGATGGCGCTGAGCCCGGCGGTTTCGTACGGCCTCGAAGTGGAGTGTGAAGCACCGGAGCAGGTGCGGGACCGAATCAATGCCTGTTCTGAAAATACGGAGGCCACGAAAAGCGCGAATGAGTGCTACCGGAAAATTCTGCGCGCGTGGAGCCAGGCCCCCGCCGAGCTGAAGAGGGTGATGTCGATTTCAAAGGCAAGAAAATCGAGCCGTCAGCAAGCCGAGCTGGCCTTTTCCAAAACAGATTATGAGAAAACAATGCGGAAGCTGAGGGCGCTACTGGACGCCACGGAATACAATACGAAGCTCGTGGCTCTTTACCCCAGGGCCATGCTTCACGATCCTGATTTCCCCGAGCTGAACTGTTATTCGGATCCGTTCCAGGAAGTGCAGGAGATTGTTTACCAGCTAGACGACAGGATCAAAGAAGGAGAGCAAACCCTCGCTGCGGCGGAATCCTTGTTTGGCGTCTCCGGAACGCGGGAGCGGTTAGTGGACACTGATTCCCTGAACCGAAAAGGCGGTGCGCGCACGACGTACCGAAAAACCGGAAGACAGGAAACTGAAAGCAGCGATGTAACGGGCCTGCGGGAAGAGGCCGGGAAGTCGGCAAAAACAAGCGAGAGCCTGAAACAGCTCGACCGGAAAGCCCAGGGAGAGTTTCGCGAGTGGGAGAAGCCGAGATTCACGAAGCGAAGCGCCGTGAGTGAAACCATCGAGGTGTTTTCCCGTAGCGGGCCGGCTGAGCACGACTTTCAGGCCGAGGTTTCCCGGCTTCCGGGCTCCGGCCCGGGCGAAGGGGACTTTTCTGTCTCCAACAATTCCACGGCTCAAAGAGAAGCTCCGTCCGTGGGAGCTTTTTTATTTCGGGAAGGGGGAGCTGCTTCCCCGATGAAGCTCGAGCTTTCGGTGCCGGAGAGGTCTGGAGGCGAACCCAGGAGAGATCTGGCATCCGCCGGAGTACTGGAAGTTCCTGAGTCAGATGCCGTGGCTTCAACATTCAGCGAAATGCAGGCTTCAGATTCTCTATTCTCGAGAGTGAGCAACCGTTACCGGAAAACCGATCTTTTCCGAAGCTCCTCACGCTCCTCTCACAGCGCTTCGGTGATCGTCCACTAAGGCCTTGAAATGGCGGATCTTTTTCGATCGGAATTCCTCAAGGTTTTCGGGGAATTTGGCGAAAAATAGATAACTATGTTTGGGCGTCTCCTTCGAAGCACCTTCCTTCTGGCCGTACTGCTGCCATCCTTTGCCGAGGCACAGGTAGGCGATGGCAAACCGGTTTCCGCCAATCCTTTTGTGCAGGTGAATATCAACGAGGAAAACGGCTGCCAGTGGGCGGGGAAGCGGGCTTCGGCTGAGCAGCTTTGCGGGGACTGGAGCCACCCGCATTTTCCGGCCCTCCGGCATCCGAACGAAACCGGTGTGGCTGAGGCTCGCCTCCAGTGCATTCAGTTCTACCGGCTGGCTTTGCGCATTCAGAACGTATTCTGCTCCTACAGTACCGATGTGGAAAAATTTCAGGCGGAATCGAAAGTGCAGAAGCAGGTGGACACCGTGGGCCACCAGAATGTTTCCCAGAATATTGTGGCTGCCGACAATCGCACCGTGGCCGGAATCAATAAAAAATATATGGAAAAGATCGCGAAGCTCGGCCAGGAATTTCACGATACCTATCCGGCTTACGTCAGGGCAATCGACGCCGTGAATGCACAGGCCAGCCGCGATACCTTGCGAGAGGCAAGCTGCCATATGAGCTTTCGTCCCTCGAATCTGGATCTCCGCTCCCCTATTCCCGGCTTCGTGAGAGAGAGCCTCGCGGTGCACTCGCGGGGCACGGCCTACAGCACTTATAATCTCGTGATAGATTACATTCGCTATAACTACCGCCGGCTGAGGGAGGTAAAGGCCCTGGCCGAGGAAAATGCGCAGCGAGCGGAGATGAACGAGCTCGGGATCCCTACCCAGTTCGAGCGGGCGATGAACCAAGGATCGTCGAGGGAATCGCTGGGCCCGCGCGCGCTCACTCCGGTAGACGGCGCGATGTACGCGGCTTTTCAGGATATGCTCACGCGCGGAATCAAATCGAAGTTTCCCATGCTGAACAATGCCTGGGGCTCGGTGATCGGTGGGGGAGTAATTATTGTATTGAAGATCCAGCAGAACCAGCAGATTCCGGTTCCTGAAGTGGCCGCCAGCTTTGTGGGCATGTGGAATCCGTTCGCTGGTATGGCTGCCAATATTCTGGTGGGAGCCTACCGAACCTCGCAGCAGAACCAGAAGGTTTACCGGGATTTCTGCAAAGGAGAGCTGAAGAAGAATCCGAAAGTAACCGCTCCCGAGCTGGTGGATCTCTGGGGGAAGGCGCAATACGGAGCGCCTTCAAAGCAGAAAGTTTGCGAGGAATCGGCAAAGATGGCAGCGGCCTGCTTCGTGAAGAGAGCCAGCCTGCCTGCTTATTCAGGTGATAACTGCGCCATTCCGGCCCAGGAACAAAAAGAGGACAGGGAACGTCGCCAGCGCATTCAGGCGCTTCAGAAAAAACTCAACGTGCGCTGATCGGCTGCTCGAGCAGCAGCAATTTTCCTTGTTTTGTAATAACGGCTTTCACTCCCAGGGGCAGAGGATCATTTTTCTTTCCGTGGCCCACCGGAAGGTTCGTGAGCACGGGAATTCCCAGTGGCTCAAAGCGTTCGCGGAAGATTTCTTTCCAATAGGTTTTCTCCACTTTCTCTTTGTAGATCACGTCGGCTTCGAAATCCCCAAGCAGCACTCCGCGCAGCCCGCTTAGCATTCCTGCATTATGAAGCTGGGTGAGCATGCGGTCTACGCGATAGGGCTGTTCCGCGCAATCCTCGAGAAAGAGCAGGGCGCCTTTCAGATCCGGCTGCCAGGGAGTGCCGATCATGTTCACGAGAAGAGTGAGGTTTCCGCCGAGGATCACGCCTTCGTGATCGCGTTTCGGTGCAAGCAGTTTTTTTGCATTCCAGGCGGCCGTATAGCTCGAACGTCCGAGTTTTAATTTTCCGGCAAGAGTTTCGCGCAGGATTTTATCCACGCGGGGAGCGAGCTTCACGAAACCCGGGGTGCCGGGCATTGGTGCGTGAAGAGTGGGCAGGCCGATTTTTTTATGAAGATAAAGATGCAGGCCCGTCACGTCGGAAAAGCCGATCAGCAATTTGGGGTCTTTCTTCAGGGCTTCTGCTGTTTTCCATTTGTCGAGAAGGGGAAGGAGGCGGGTGCTTCCGTAGCCGCCTCGGGCGCACCAGATGGTGCCGATGAGGGGATCGCGCGCGAAGTTATTCAAGGCTCCGGCGCGCACCAAATCATCGCCGGCAAAAGTGCGGAATTGGCTGCGCACCTGGTCAGCCACGCAAACCGGAACTCCCCAGCGAGCGAAGCGCGGCAGGCCTTTTTCCAGGTTAGAAACATTTACCACGCTCGATGCTGCGGCGATTCCCACCATGCGTTCCAAGCGGCTTCCGCGTATTTTTGTGCGTTGCATAATATCCTCGAGGATAGGGCAGCTTTTAGGTTACACCACCAAAAAAAATAGTGTAATCAAGTAGGACTGAAGAAATTCGGCCCGGCAAACAAGATGACCAGGACCATCAATAGAGCAAACAATCGAGCGAATGGGAGCGCCCAAAAGGGAGCGGTTCGCGGAAATCTGGGTAGAATAGATAGGGCTATGCCCAAGAAAGTGAAACCTGGAAATAAAGCAAAGGCTCGAGGCGCAAAAGCGCTCAAGGTGGCCTCCCGGCCCAGCAGGCCTACATCAAAGGGGAAAAGCATGCCTTCTGATTCCAAAGGCGGAAAACTCAGCAACCAGAAGCTAAAAGAGATCCACACTCTGATGGTGGAGGCGCGGATCCTCGAAGAACGCCTGATCCGGATGAACAAAGCCGGCGAGGGTTACTTCTGGATTGGCGGCCCGGGGGAAGAAGCCTTTGCCGTGCCGCTCGGCCTTCTGATGCGCAAAGGCCAGGGCCCCGATTTCGACTACCTCCACTCGCATTACCGCGGCTCGCCTACCATTCTCGCCATGGGTGGGCAGAGCATCGATTCCATCCGCCAGATGCGGGCTGTGGACACCGATCCTTATTCCGGCGGGCGCAATTTCGTGAACCACTACGCCATCAAGAAGTGGAACGTGGTTCCCGTATTCTCGGTGATCGAGGCGCAATACCTGCAGAGCATAGGCACCGCGCACGTGCAGCGGGAAAAAGGCTGCAAGGGAATCACGATCGTAACCGGAGGTGATGCCGGCACGGCGGAGGGCGATTTCGCTTCGGCCCTGGTGTGGGCTTCGCGCCCCGCGGGCACCTTGCCGCTTCTGATGATCGTGACCAACAATAAATACGGCATCTCCACGCCTTGGGAAGGCCAGCACGGGGAGAAAAACGTGGCCGATCGCGGAAAGGCTTTCGGCATCCGCACGAATGTGATCAACGGCAACGATGTTTGGGAAAGCTGGGCCGCGCTTGAAGAGGCGATGGAATATGTTCGCACCGAACGCAAGCCCTTCCTGCTCGAAGCCCGCGTGAGCCGCCTCTATGGCCACTCCTCGGCCTCCGGCGCTCCTCGCTGGAACGAAGAGGATTGCGTGGACGTGTTTGAGGAGAAGCTCCTCAAGCAGAAGGTGATGACCAAGGAAGAAATGAAGGCCGTGCACGAGAAGATGACGGCCAAGATCACCGAGGCTTATAAACAGGTGCAGCAGGAGCCTTTCCCGGATCCTCTTAGCATCTATGATCATGTATGGGCGGATGAAAACGGCGACAAAGGCCGCGATCATTTCGCCGCTGAGCTGGGCGTGGATTTTTCCCTCAACCCGCCTCCTCCGGCCCACCACTAATTTAGAAGTTTAGGAGATCTGCGATGGCATCAATGGCACAAGCAATCCGGATGGCCCTCCGCTACGGCGAAGAGCATATGGAAGTGAGCGATATTTTCGGCGAAGACGTGGGCCCGCCTCTCGGTGGCGCCTTCACCGTGACCCAGGGTTTGACCAAGGCCTGGAACTCCCCTCTCGACGAACGCGGCATCGTGGGCATGGCCACCGGGATCGGATTGGCTGGCAAGCGCTGCGTGGCCGAAGTGCAGTTCTGCGACTATATCTTCAATACCATCGATCTTCTCAAGCTCGCCGGCAACGCCTGCTGGAGCTCGAAGGGCGAATTCAACGTGCCGATCGTGGTGATGACTCCGGTGGGCTCCGGCATCCACGGCTCCATCTACCATTCCCACTCTTTCGATGCCTGGGCTTCTCGCATTCCCGGCTGGAAAGTGGTGATGCCTTCCACTCCTCTCGATGCTTACGGCCTCATGCTTTCAGCCATCGAGGATCCGAACCCCGTGCTCTACTGCATCCCGAAAGCGCTGATGCGCGCCCGGGGCGAGGAGCGCATTCCCGGCGAGCCCGATAGCGATAAGGAGCTCAAGGCGATGATCGATCAGCCGGTGGATCCGAAAGCTCTCAAAGAGTGGAAGTC
This sequence comes from uncultured Bdellovibrionales bacterium, assembly GCA_964612065.1. Classification (GTDB taxonomy): domain Bacteria; phylum Bdellovibrionota; class UBA1018; order CAIPTA01; family CAIPTA01; genus JAKFYM01. Next base: position 20,121 of record CAZTCD010000067.1, read on the forward strand.
GCGCTGGCCGAAACTGGAGAAGTTCATGGTGCCGATCGGCAAGGCCAATCACCTGATGGAGGGCTCAACCGCCACCGTGGTGAGCTATGGCCGGCAGATGCCGATCGTGCTGGATATCGCCAAGCGCCTCGCCGCTGAGCAGGGCATTCAGTACGATGTATTCGATCTTCGCACGATCTATCCCTACGATTGGGCCGCGATCAAAGCTTCGGTGGAAAAAACCGGGCGCGTGCTTTTCGTGAACGAGGATACCGAGATCTCGAACTTCGGCGAACACTTGCTCCGCCGTACCTGCGATGAGTTGTTTTACTCGCTCAAAGTGCGCCCGCGCCTTCTCGCCGGCAAGCAGCTCCCGGGCATCGGCATCTGCCCCACGCTCGAGGATGTGAGCGTGCCTCAGGCTATCCACATCGAAAAAGAAATGATCGAGCTGGCGCAAGAGCAGGCCTAAATGCCTTTTCTCGACGGTGATCGCAGCCTCCTCTCCCAGGCCTATAAGCTGGCCGAGGAGGCTATGCGCCCACCTTCGCGTATCGGCTTAAAGCCGGAACCGGCCTGGGCTGCCTTGCTGGCCACAGGGGATAAGGTTGTGGCTTCGGCAGCCTTCTCCCCCGGCGATTCCCAGGATGCCGTGAAGAAGCTGCTGGCACAGGTGGAGTTGCCTCTTTCCGCTGGCAGCACGCTTTATCTTACCCTCGAGCCGAAAGCGGGCTTTGATCGTTTGCCTCCGGTAACGGAAAGTGTTCGTCGCCTCGGCGTGGGGCGAGTGGTGATCGGAGCGCTGGATCCGGCCCAGCGCTATCAGGGCGAAGGAAGCCGCACTTTGGAACAAAGCGGAATCGAAGTGGTGCTCGCCGACGGCGAAGAGGCACGGTGCTGCCAGTACCTCATCGAGGATTATTCCAAATGGCTTTCCCGGGGCCTGGCCGTACTTAGGGCCCAGGTGGAACTTGCCGCCGAGTCCGATGGTTCGTTTGATCTCAAGTTCCATCCCGAGAAAAACGGCCTCCGGGCTGATGCCTTGATCTGCCGAGCAGGGGAGAAGTGTGAGTCTGGTTCGGCCTGGCGCATAATCTTGGATCCGAAGGGCACCGAGCGCGGGGGAGAGAATACCCTGCTGTACCAGGTGGAACCGCGGGGTGATGCGCGTTCCCTGCCCATGAGAGATGGCGCACCCGACCTTGGTGCGTTGCTGCGAGATCTGGGGGCCCTGGGATTTCTGTCGGCCCAGTTGTCTCCCGACCCTGAGCTTTTTCGCCTGGCCTTGCGCTCAGGATTGCTGGATTCCGTAATGGCCCGATTCTCCCAGCAAGACGAAGGCTTGCGGGCTTTGTCGCACCTGGGCCGGGTGCACTTGCGGGAGGGGGGCGACCCTCTCGATCTGAAGCTCAATGGTGCTCGGCTGGTGGGTGAGCTTCTTGAGGCCAGGGTGGAGCTTTGTTGAAGGCTGTTTTTCCCGGCGATCTTGAAATTTGCGGGCGCGCCCGAATGTGATAGGGTTTTTCCATGCTCGATTTGCCCAAGCATCCTTTAGAACGCGACGTTGCCTGCCCGATTTGCCATACGGCCTTCAAGACCATCCCTCTCCGCCGCGGAGCCTCGCCGGATGAGCCCCATAATCTGGTGGAGCAGCACGCCTGCCCAAACGGTCATGTGTATGTGACGGAAGTGGGCAAAAACGAGATGCTCGCCACCTGGTAGTGGCGCTTGCCTCTGCATTCTTCCCTTTATTTCGACTGATTGAGATAGCCTGCGATCTTTTTCACCCATCGCCTTGGTGCTATCCGCAGAGCCTGTAGTTGGACGCTGTTCCTCGCGCCAGGGATCACCAGGGCTTTTCCCTTCATCATTCCCTGAAATCCGGCACGTACCACGGGCACGGCTTCCACCGCGCCCGCTTGAAACAGCCTGGATCCGCCTATACCGGCGGAATCGGCGAATTCCGTGCGCGTGGCCCCGGGAGCGAGAAGCGTGCAACTCACGCCGGTGCCTTTGAGTTCATAAGACAGAGCCTCTGAGAAGGAATTCACATAGGCCTTCGAGGCAAAATAGTTCGCCATATAAGGGCCAGGCTGGAAGCCCGCCATGGAGCCTATGTTCAAAATACGCCCGGAACCCCTGGATATCATCGCCGGCAAAAAGAGGCGGGTGAGCTCCACCAGAGTGCGCACGTTCAGATCGATGAGCTCCATTTCCTTGGATGGATCGATCTCCCAGAATTTTCCGCTGGTCCCGAAACCGGCATTGTTCACGAGAAAATCCGGATGGGGCAATTTCATCGCCTGTACCTTGGCGAACAACTCCACGCCCGCTCCGGGCTTTCCCAGGTCCTGTTCGATCAGGTGCACCTGCACCCCGGAGCGAAGCGTGCGAAGAACGCGTGCCACCTCTTCCAGGCGGCTTTTTCTTCGCGCCACCAGGAGCACGTCGTGGCCGTTTTCCACGAAGATTTTGGCGAATTCCATACCAAGGCCGGCGGAGGCGCCGGTGATCAATGCGAAGGGCATGGGGGTAGTGTAGCCGCCATTGGCCGGCCTGTCGCCGGGATTGGATAGGGGGAGGAAATTCACTGTTTCTCCCCGGATACAGCGAGGCAAGTTCCTGAAATCCCGCGTATTGCCTCAAATGGAAACGACACCAGGTAAGGGCTTGGAATCTCAGGCGGC
>CAZTCD010000068.1:0-20804 GCA_964612065.1 uncultured Bdellovibrionales bacterium
CAGCTGCGAGGGCATATACTAGGCCAATCAAAGCCTCCTGTGGCACCAGCTTTTCGTGCTTTCTGGAGTAAGCAAAGAGAGCTGCAGCCACCAAAGTGGTGAGAAGAGAAATGAGGTACTCGGGAAGCGAGTGATGCTCGAACCCCAAAAGAAGCGCCAGCGAAGCTCCGAACGCCGCCACCTGTCCCAGGCTCAGATCCACGAAAATCACTCCACGGGCCAGCACATGCAACCCCAGATAACAATGGATTCCGGCCAGAACGAGGCAAATGGCAAAGGGGGCAGAGAGAAAAACCAGAGCTTCTGAAAAGGTATGCTCCATTAGTCTACTTCCCTTCGATGGCCTTCACGAGCTGTTCGTAAAGCTCATCGCTACTATCCATTTTCGGTATTCCTCCTACACTCACCGCCACGCTTACCGCGCGCGATCCAGGCACTTCCTGGGTGAGTTTGCGGGTCATAGAAACGTCAAAATAGTTCTCTACCAGAAGGAGTTTGATGTTCTCTTTCTTCATAAGGCCCAGAACCTCCACCAAATGAGCGCTAGTGGGAGGAATGCCGGGCTTGGGCTCCAGAAAAGCTGGATTTGAAATACCGAATCGTTCGAAAAAATAATTTAGCGTGCTGTGATAGGTGATCACCTTCCTCACGCCGCTCTTGTCGATTCTTGCTTTCCACTCTTCCGTTTTCTTTTTCATTCGCGCGGCAAATGCTTCGGCGCGCTTGGAAAATTCTTCTTTCTTTGAAGGATCAAGCTCACCAAGCTTCGCTGCCACAAGACCGGCTGCCCGCCCCATCCGGACCGGATCCAGCCAGAAATGCGGATTCCCTTCAGGATGCACGTCGCCCTCGGCCCGGGTGATCTTCCCTTTGGCTACATCGATAGGGTCAAGATTCGGACCCAGCTCGAGGTATCCTTTTTCCCCGGGCATCACCTTGGGATTCCGGGCGCCTCTCAACAGCAGCGGAAGCCAGCCCACCTCGAGACTGAGACCAGCGGCCACTACCAGATCCGCTTTACTCACCTTCACCATGAACGAAGGTTTCGCCTCAAGGAAGTGCGGATCCTGCGTGCCCTTAGCGATACTCTCCGCGGCCACCTCGTCGCCCCCCACTTCTTTCACCAAGGCGGCAAGATCAGGCACAGTAGCCAATACTCTCAAATTGGCCTGCGCCGATTCGGGAGCCATCTGCAAAGCCAGCAATACCAATATGAAACTACGCATTAGGCCTTCCTAGTATGAATGGGCAGGATGTGCGCCCATGCTGATGTTGAACTGAAGCGTATAGGTGTGATCCACCCGCGGGCGGGCGCGGTCGTAGGTTCGGTCATATTGAAAGCGAACGGCCGAAAATTCCGATGGCAGGAAAGCCAGCAAAGCGCTTTGTTTGTCCACCACGGCCAGAGAAGGAGTGTCGGAGCGAGGTATCCCCACATATTCGTACCTGCCTTGAATCCACCATCGCTGGGCGAACTGGTACTGCAACCAGGTGGCGATGCCTCCGAGCTCTTTCACGCTCTCGGTGATAGTCACCGTTGTGCCGGGGCTCGCGGGATCATCCACATCGCGGTCTGCCGTCATGCCGTCGCGCTGGCCGAGAAGAAACTCGGTCGACCAGGCGAGCGAACGATATTTTCCTCCCGATTCCGGCCGCCATTTGAAGGTGAGATCAGAGGCAAGCACGGAACTCTTTTTCCCAAACTGGTTGTTCCCGGCCAGAGCGCCGAGGCCAAACTCCATGGTGAGACTATCCCGAAGGTCCCAAAGATTGCGAAAATGAACCAGAGCGCCGAGATCCCCGGAATTCCTGCCTGCAAAGAGGGTTTCGTTGGCCAGAGTGAAGCCTTGCAGTGTCACCTCGGAAAACCATGGCACGAAGGGCAAAAGCGCCGACGCCGAAAGCCCGGTTTCCGCAAGCCCTTCATCTCCCAGCAAACGCTGATCAATCAGGGGCGCATCAATGAAAGGAAAGGCGTGCCGGTGCAACTGGTTATGACGGCTCAGGCCCAGTTTGAACTTTCCTCCTTTAAGCGTCACGTACGGAAGAGAAAGAGTTTCCGCATAAACCTCTTCGGGATCGATCCCATAGCCGGAACTCCCCGACTCCTGTTTCAAAGAAAACGCCGCCAGCGCGCGCAGGTAGGCGTCTACGTCAGCACCGAAATAGAGCTCCGCTTCCTGCAAGCGCAGCCCTTTGCGCGGAACGGAAGTGCTGTTGTCCGAAAGGGCGGTGCCGTCTTGGGCCAGCCCAAGCACATTCACGCTGATATCGGGATTGAAGGTATTTCCCCGGGAGATCTTCCCTTCGGAAGTAGCGGCATAGGCAGAGCCAAAACAGAAAACTGCAAAAAAACCCAAGACAGCGAAAGGCAGAACACGCGAAGACGTCATCATGGAAATGCTCCTAAGGCAGGTAAGAATGTATTTGAAGGACGGATGAGAGCTTAAGAGGCCAAAGGAGGAGCGCGGGCGGAAGGAATTCCCAGCAGGCTGGAATAGCGGGCCGAGGAAAACTCAGGCAGAAGATCTTGAGCGAACTCCGCGGAGTTCCGCGGATCCAGTACAGGAGAAAGATGATCCATTCCCTGAAAAGAAAGGCATAGCTGGCAGACGGAGCCTGCGGGATGCCCGTCACGATCGCCTTCGTGAGGATGGAAATGGAGCGAGATCTGGAAGAGCAACGCGGCCGCCATCAGGCAGGCCATCAAGGCCTTACAGCTTTCAACTCTTCGCATAAATCCCATCAGGCCAACTTAGGCGCTCCGCATTCTAAATGCAAATGATTTTCACTTGAGCTCTTTAGCCGCTTCCTCAAGCGCGGCGATCACCTTGTGGGGATCATGCCCTTTTGTGGTTTCGGTATTCTGCTCCAGAGGCTCGGTATCGATCAGCTTGGTTTTTTTTGTTTTCGGATTCACCAGCGCCATCACCGGAATACCCGCGAGCTTCTTTTTATAACCGGCCTGTTTTTTCAAAAGCTCCTGCACGGCCACTCCGCTCGGGAGCTTTTTCCTTTCCTGGTAGAGGGCGATCCCCACCTTACTGAATTTCGAGGAGAAATCCTTTCCTATTCGATCGGGATCTTCCAGAAGCTTATCGAGAGCGATGCACCAGGGGCACCATTCCGCCCCGATCACCACTACCAGCAGCTTTTTGTCTTTCCTGGCGGCAGCGAGGGCGGACCGGTAGGACTCTTCCTGGTTGGAGCAAACTTTGTAGATCTTGCCATCGTCCTTGCAGGCGGGCGCAGGCGCTTTCTCCGCGTGAGCAGAAATCACAAAAAGAAAAGAGATAAGAAACAGCTTCATAAAGCCTCCGCCTGAAGGTTACTCGAGATAGCTTTTGTTATCCACCGCCGCGATCCACCGCAGGTGCTCAAGGTCCTCTGCTTCGGTGCGCATTTCGCGGATCGCCCTCCTCACGAACTCCGCCTCGAGATCCCGGAGCGCCTGCACCAGCTCCTCCACGGTGCGCCGGCTTGCACGGAAGTAACGGGTGAGAAAAAAAGCGCCTGGAGGAGGCTCGGGCGTGGCCACTCTGTCGAGAAAAGAGCGTGTCCAATCGCGGTAAATCTTGCGCACCAAGGGCCCCCCACCCACCCACCGCACCTGCCGCACAGCGGGAACCCTAACCTTGGACCCTGGCAAAAGATCGATCAGCTGCAGCTGGTCCATGCGCCTCAATAGGGAGAAGGAATCTTTCTTATCCAGCAACGCGATTTTTTCTGCCTCTTCCAGCGTTCTCCTCTCGTAAACGAGAGCCCAGTAAAGCCGAAAAGCCCGGGGCTGGGAAACCAGGAACTCCTCCTGCGCCTCCGTATAGCGAAGCTCCAGCATTCCTTCGTCATGCCCACTGAGAAGATCGCGCATCGATAGGCCTAGCACTTCGCAGATCTCTGCCAGTCGCTGAAAAGAGCCGTCTTCGGCCGTCAGTATTTTTTTTACTCCGCTCTCCGATAGGCCAAGCCTCTCCGCAAGATCCCGATAGGTGAGCTTCTGTTGCTTCAGAGACTGCTTCAACGTGCCCACGGCGGCCTGGTATTCAGTACGGTTCCCCTTCATGGCCTCAACCTCTCATAAAGCACCTAAAATAGGTACTTTTTATCTTATGGTGGCCGAAAAAACCCTAAGTTGGTACCTGATTCCTGCTCCCAACGAACCCTAAAAAAGGAACCGTATATGAACACTCTCTCCCTCGCCCTCCTCCTGATCCTCGGCAGCCCCGCCTTTGCCTCTGATGGGGAAGAAGTACCGGCCGGCGAATCCGCAGCCATACGCGAAGTGGTGGAAATGATCCGGGCCCAGGTGAACCATGGAAACCAGAAAGAAGGCCGCGCTCACCGCGATGCCCACCGAAAAAGCCACGGCTGCGTGAAAGCCAGCTTCCTCGTACCTCCAGGCTTGCCCCGCGAGCTGGCTCATGGCCTCTTTTCAAAAGACAAATCCTACGACGCCTGGATCCGCTTTTCGAACGGATCAGGCCAGGCCCAAGACGATCACGATGGCGACGGCCGCGGCATGGCAGTGAAGGTTCTCGGCGTACAGGGAGACCGCAATCTCTCGGAAATCGACGACGAAACCACCTCTCAGGATTTTCTGATGATCAACCACCCGGTTTTCTTCGTCCGCAATGCGGAAGAATACGTGGGATTTCAAAAAGCGGTGATGAGCGGAAACCTGCTCTGGTGGATTCTTCACCCCAAGCGCGTTTTCCACGAAGGGCTGATCGCCAAAGCCATCCAGGGAAAAACGATGGTCAATCCTCTGAACGCCGAGTACTTCAGCATGACTGCCTCCAAGCTCGGATCTTCCCAGATGAAGTTCAGAGCGGTCCCTTGCGAGAACGCCAGGTTCTCCAATGCCTCAAACACCAAAAACCGACTGAGAGAAAACCTGCAAGCCACGCTCGAGCAGGGCAATGCATGTTTCCTCTTCCAAGTGCAGCTGCGCAAGGCCGGAATGCCGATCGAAGATCCCACGATCGAGTGGAGCGAAAGAAGCAGCCCGTTCCGAACGGTAGCCCGCATCACCGTGCCGGCCCAGAAAGCGGTGCAAGGTGAGGCTTGCGATGTAATGAGCTTCAATCCCTGGAATGGCCTCTCTGAGCATCGCCCTCTGGGAGGAATCTCGAGAGCGCGCAAAGAAGTGTATCAGGCGATCTCTCGCCTTCGCCACGACCTCAACAAGGAACGCCGGGAAGAACCCGCCGCTTCACAGGAGTAAAAAATGATAGGAGCTTTTATAGTGCTGACCATCGCCACAGCAAACTTCGGTTCTTCTGCCTCAGCGGCACCATCGAAATCCGCACTGGAAAGAGTGGAGAAGAGCTTCACTCCGGGCTTTCAGCTCGAAGAAAAGGCCGCCGGCCGCTCCCTCAACTTCTGCCGGCTCACCGACGTAAAGCTCTCCACGGTGGATCCCGTGGAAAGAAGCCCGGCGCTGGTGCATCTGAGAATCTACGAAGCCAGGTCCAAGAGCGATCGCACGGTGATTCTCCTCCCGCCTACAGGGGGAGAAAACATTCTCGACCGGGGCTATGCCAATCATCTCTGTGCCTCCGGCTTCAACGTGGCACTTCTGCAAAGCTGGGATCACCAGACGGAAGTGACTCTGGATCCATCGATGCACGATCACGGAGCCCTTCGTTCTCTTTCCGCGATCCGCCACACCTTGGACTATCTGAATCCGAGCCGGGCGAATCAGGTGGGCATTCTTGGCACCTCCGTAGGAGCTCTCTCGTCTTCTCTGGCCCTGGGTTTCGACCACCGCCTGAGTACGGCGGTGCTTATCGTGGGGGGCACGGGATTCGCAGAGATCGTGGCTCGCTCCACCGAAACGGGCGCCGCGAAACTTCGTGAAGCACGGATGAAAGCCCTGGGAATGAAAAAACTCGAAGAGTACGTGGGGTATATCGCGGAGAAAGTGGAGATCGAGCCCGGCGATTTTTCGGATTTCTCCGGCAAGAAAAAGGTATTGGCCTTCGTAGGCACCAACGACGATACCGTTCCCACCCGCAACCAGTGGGATCTGGTGAAGAGATTCGATGCTGAATCTGTTGGTTACGAAGGCAACCATACGGAGACCATCTTGAACACGTTTACCTGGAAACGGGGGCGAATCTCGGATTTCTTCGAAAAGAATCTTCACTGATTCCGGAGATGGGAGAAATTTCCAACCAATTTTAGTCATTTCCGAAGGAAAATGGCCTTCTAGAGAATCTACCGATTCTTTAGGAGGCCGTTTCGCGCGTACCCTTCCAGCTCTGCCAGGAGCTCCCCGGGATGGTCGAGGCTGGCGTAAAAGGGCAGTAAGTTAGGCGAAAGGAAAGTGCAAATGTTCGATCCAAAGACACGAGTGCTCATCGTAGACGACATGCTTACCATGAGAAAGATAGTGGCGAAGAATCTCAAAGAGCTCGGTTTCACCGACATTCTCGATGCCGCCGACGGTAACCTGGCCTGGACTGCGCTCGAAGGAGCCCCCCCCGGTGCAGCTGATCATTTCCGACTGGAACATGCCCAATTGCACTGGCCTTGAGTTCCTGAAAAAGGTGCGGGCGGATGCACGATTCGGAAAACTTCCCTTTGTCATGCTTACCGCGGAAGCCGAAGCCAGCCAGGTCAAGGAGGCGTTAACCTCCGGGGCCACGAACTATATCCTCAAGCCGTTCTCGGCGGACATCCTCAAGCAGAAGCTCGAAATCACCCATAAGAAAGTGGCGGGATGAGATGACCGACTCGAAAAAGATTTCCTCCATTCCGATTTGCCTGCAGAAGGCCGTAGTCGGGGCCTTCAAGGTGCAGATGGACGAGGAGCTCACCGTGGAAGTAACCACCATGAGCGCCACCGAGGCGCTCAAGGAAAGCTCGAAGCTCGATATCGTAAGCGTGATGGGAATCCAAAGCTCCGATTTCGTGGGATCGCTCTCACTGGCGTTTCCCAGATCCACGTTCCTTGGCGTGCTCGAAAAAATGCTGGGCGAGGCCATTTCGGATATCACCCCCGAAAACGCGGATGCCTGTAGCGAGCTGCTGAATATAATCTACGCTTCAGCGAGGAAAGACATCAACGAGGCCGGGTTCGATTTCCAGCCCGCCATCCCCTCCACTATCAGCGGAAAAGAACTTTCCCTGCCTCTAGGGCAGTTCACCAGCTTCATGCGCTTCCAATGCAGCTGCAAACAAGGAACTTTTTTGATGGCTTTCAGCCTGAAACGATCGAAAGGCGAGGCAGGGGCTACTTGAAAGGCCCGTTCGGCGGCCTCTCGAGAGACCATACCGCGAGGGCTTTCCTTCGGGTACACCTGCGGATAAACTCTGTAAGGGAAGCGAGTTTCTTGCCCTGGCGGATGAGTTCGACAATCCAAGCCACAGCACGGAAACAGGTGGTCCCGGGAAGATGCGGGAAGCCGTTGACTGGCTCCCGAGCCCTCGAGAGATTGGGAGATAACCGAACGTGCAGAAACCTATCGTGGTAGTTGCCGACAAAGAAGAAGCCTCAGCGAGCATCTTTTCGGATCCCACGGACAAGGAACTCATACAGTTCCAGTGCTTTCACGACCGTGCCGCGTGCCAGTTGTTCATTGCCGACAAAAAGAACTTTGTTTCAGGAGTAGTGATCGATTCCGAGAGCTTTCCCCCGAACGGAGTTCCGCTGATCAAATTCTCGAAATCCCACCGCCCCGCCACCCCCATTTATCTAATGCTGCGTGAACAGGAAAAGGATCCTGATCCCGATACAATGAAGGGATTGCATATCGCCGGAATCCTGCGAAAGCCGCTCGACAGGCAGGACGTGATCTCGAAAATCTTTCCTTACTCCTATTTCGAGATGGAACGCGCCCTTGAAGTGGCCCGCTCGGACCAGACGCCCGTGGACGCCCCGGTTACCGCCGAAGACAAGGAAATGCATCCGATCCAGGCCAAAGACTTCCTTTGCGGATCCCAGTCCTTCTTCGACGTGTATGTTCGGCTTGGATCGGGAAAATACATCAAGCTTCTGAAGGCAGGGGATGCCTTCGATGCCAACAGAGTGAAGGACTATATTTCGAAGGGGGTTACGCACTTCTATATCAAAGCGGCCGCCCAGGAGATATTCCTCCAGTACTGCGACAGTATGACAGGCATCCTACTGCACAAAAAAGAAGTGCCCTTGGACCTGAAAGTTTCGCAGGTTATGAATTACGGCAAAGAAACCGTGGATTTTCTGGTCAAACGCGGCTTCAACGAAGCCACCCTGATGACCGCCAAACAGTTCGTGACCCACTCCTCGCGCCTTGTACAGCAGCTCAAGCCGGAGAAGAACCCGGTGCTCCGGCGTTTTCTCGGCAATGTAATGCTATGCGAGCACGGAACAGGCATTACCATGCTCACGGGGCTGATGCTCGAGGCACTGGAGTTCGAGGACGAAAAGGTTAGAAACACCCTGGCTCTCGCCAGCTTTATGCATGATATCGGGCTTCTGGATATGCCCCCTCACTTTGCCGATGAGGATGAATCAACGCTCACGCCGGAAGAATTCAAGCTGTATGTCACCCATCCGATCGTCGGTTTCGAGATGTCTCGCTCAATCCGGATGATCAGCCCCATCGTGCCTTCTACGATTCTCGAGCATCATGAACGCCGCACGGGCCAGGGTTTTCCCTACGCCCGGGGAGCCGGCGGCATCACTCAGGTAGCCGAAGTGCTCGGCATCGTTGATATCTTTGTGCAGTTGCTGAAGCGGGCGGCCAAGGACAATACGATTGATGTCGTGAAGCACATGCAGAAAAACGTCTATAACGAATTTTCCTATCCCGTAATGGATGCTTTCGACAAAACCTTCATCAAACCGCTGGTAGGCCGCTGAGGCCGCTCCTCCGAAGAGTCCGCTCCCTCAAAGTCGCTTCAGTAGCTCGGATACTTTCGCCCGTTCTTCATCGTCCGTGGGTGCGGCCATTTCCCTCAGCCATTTCATCCGGCCCTGCAATTTTGCCGTACCATCCACGATTGTCCTGGAAGCACCTTCATCATGCAGCGTAGCCACCAGACGCGCGATCACAGAAAGAGCTTCGATACAAAAGTCAGCGAAGAAGGGCGCAAGCGAGGCACGCTTCAGCGCCGCCGCCTGATATCCCACTGTCTTGCAGGTTTCACTCATCTCTCCGATCAGTTTCAGACCGGCTTTCCCGGGAACCGAATCCTCCAGGGACTTGGCCGCTCCCATCACACGATCGATCTTCTGAGCAAAATCTCTCAACTCCGACTCCGGGAACTCCATGATCCCGCACTCTTTCATCCGAGCCGCGGATGCTTCCAGATCCCGCACGAGCCCCAGAGTTTCATTCTGAAAAAGCTCGACTATCTCTTTTTTCACTTTCTCTCCCTAATTCAGGCTAACGAAGCTTGATTATATCCAAGTGCCTGCCGACTTCCACTACGACCCATTCACGCTACCGGATTAAAAGAAAACGGGCTATTCACTGTCGTGTGTATAGCCCGATCATACTGGAATCCAGGTTGGGGGAACTTTATTCGTCGTGGCGATCAAGCGCTTTCAGCGTCATATCGCAGCGTCCGGTAAAGCGATGATTCACCGCCCTGGCTGAAGGCGCATGGAGAAACATCGAACGAAGTCCGGGCACATTGGTTCGGATCATATCCTGAATTGCGTTTTCATCCGGAGAGTGAGATCGGCCCACCTCGAACAAAATGCTCCAGATCCCATGCTTTTCGAACGCATAATCCTCGAACGTTCCGTCAGCCGGGTAGATCACGTCGGCGGAGTTGCCGATCTTATAGCGGCTCCAGGCCGTGGCATCGCTCACCATTTTCGTGAAGATTTCGGGATACGCCGTGGCCAGATCGCGCGAGCTCAACCCCCAGGGATAAACCACCGCGGGAAAAAAAGTATGAATCGTGGCCGAGGAAACGATTCCTTCTCTATCTACGAAGTCCGCGAGCGCCCTGGTGCTCTTCAGTGTGAAAGGGCCCTCGGTGCCGCAGGCGCCGGGGTAATTTCGGTTTGGATCATAGCTGCGTCCATTCCCGGCTCTTTCCTGCCGGGATCTGCTGTTGTAGCCGGCGATGTTCAGCACCGGAATCACGAACAGCGTCTGTCCTTCGATCGGATCCTTCGCCACGCTTTCCGCGAAAGCCAGCGCGAGCTCGGCACTGGCGTATTCATTTCCGTGGTGAGTAGCCACTACCAGATTCTTCACCGGTCCGGAACCGATCTTCACGCCTAAAATCTCGTCTTTGGAATCGCTCAGCCCGAGGCTGATCATTTTTGTGGTGGACGGATTTTCCTTGGCCAGGACCTTCAGAAATTCTTTTACTGCAGGATATTTCCGGTTTGTTGCCGCTTCCGCTTGTGAAAATGAAAAAGAAGCCAGCGCCGCAACGGCAATCATTGCCTTGATACTCATTTGGTTTTCCCCCTACACAAAGTGTAGGAAACGGGATGTACCAGGGAAATCCGGTAACGTTGAATCCAGGTAATTTATCCGGAAGCAACTAACCGGAACATTAAACTTAGTTAATTTACACGAAAGCGGGAGCCAATGTATTGACGGAGATCGCCTCGCCTTCGATCCCGGCGCTTCGCAGGAACAAGTTGGGTTAAAATGAAAAGATGAAGACATTTTTTTCGATAGTCGTTTTCCTCGCGCTTCCCCTTCCGGCTCCGGCAGCCAACCCACCGGAAGCGATAGCCAACGAAGCGCTCTACCTGAGATTTCAGAAAGAATTTTTACGGAAAGCGCCGCAACGCCTTCGGCCCGGAAAGCTTTCGGCCAGAATGCAGCGGCTGGCGCTCGATGCAATGGAAGATCTGGCCCACACCGGGATCTCCCTTCCCCTCGACTCCATTCTCGTCCCCGATGATCTTCCTCTTTTGAAACCAAGAGAAGCGGCTCGGTGGTATCGCCTTCGTTTTGGAGGCTCGCGCAATGAGGAAACCGAAACGGCCCTCCTTTCCCGGCTACGGAGCGCGGAAGCCTCTCCGGAACTTCTCTACGAGCTTTACCGGCTCAGCCAACACATCCCTTCCTCCAGGATCAGCCCCATTATCGAAGAGATGGAAAATCGTTTGCCTGTGGAATCGGCAACCTGGAAAAATCTCACTGCACCCAAACGCGCCTTCTCGGCCCCGGGAACACAGGAGGTTCAGGCTCTCTGGAACGAAAATGCCAATGCGGGGAGCTTTCAGGATGGTTCCTACGCTTCCAAGCCACGGTTGTTTATGTTCTGCCGCCACGATCGCAGGCAGAAATGCCTGCTGGCGCTCCGGGATCACAAAAACCGCGCGGTTCGCAAGAGCAACGGCAGCCTTTGGACACAACAGGCGCTTGGGCTCAGCTCACGAGGCCTTCCCTTCAACCAACGCAATGGTTACACCCCTCAGGGGGTGCACCTGATCAGAGGCGTAATGCCGGAAGCGAATTTCCCCCAGACCTACGGGCGCTACCGGCGCCTGATCCTGGACTTTGCCCCCAGAAGCAGCGACGAAGCCGAGCAGAAAAAACTGCTTCCCAAGCTTAGCCACCAGCGCGACTGGTGGAAAGAAGCCGTGATCGCGAGAGACATCGGGCGGGGAGAACTAAGAATTCACGGCACGGGCCAGAAAAACGGCAGCAGCTCCACACCCTACTACCCTTTCGTGCCCACCATTGGATGCGTAGCGCAGAAAGAGCTGCGATATAACAGCACCACCTATGTGGATCAGCGCCTTCTTCTAGACACCTTGATGCGGGCCTCTGACCTGAGTGCGGTTTACGCCAACGAGCCCCTCATCCAGGGGCTGCTCTACGTGATCGAGCTGAGCGAAGGCGGCGGCGCGGTTACCGCCGCTGACCTTGCCCGCTTCGGGATCAACTGAAGCGTCTTCCCGAAGAAGGCAATTTCCGATTTTTACCGCGGAAGAAATCTTCGCATATAAAACCTCGTGAAAGCTCAGCAGCCTGGAAAGCAGAATGGGGTCCACTGCCTTCCGGGCATCCTCCAGCTCCCGGATCTGCCGCATGATTCCGGAAATCGTATCTTTATCCTCGATGGCGGAGGAAAGAATCATATAGAAACGAACCACCTCAGAAGCCTGATCACCCAGCAGCCCCAAGTTACTCAGATTCGCTTCGTAAACGGAGGTAAAGCTGCGGTTGGTGGGAAAATAGATATGCGCACGCTCACCAGCTTTGATGGCGCCGATAGTCCTCTCAATGGCCGGCAGGTATTCATTCAGCTCGATCAGATCGAGCAACGCCCGCATTTCCGCGAAGATCTGCACCTTTGCGTTACGAGAGTTCCGCTCATTTTCCAGCCTATCCTTGTACCAAATGCCAATCAGCACAAATACGGCACCGGCAAAGGTGGCGAGAGCCTGCAAAATAAAGGGTAAAGGGCCTATGCTCATAGGCGAGGTATAGCAAGGCTCACTTCCTCCGGCGACAAAAAAGCACCGTTAATTCCTCTGGCTCCGGCAAAACTCACGGGGTAAGCCAAGGTAATGAAACCAGTGATTTTCCTCGGCACCACCGCAGCACTTTTGGCCACCATGGCGCTCGGCACCTCCTGCTCCCGCCGCTCCACTCACGACGCTACCGCTGTTCACCTTTCTCTTCCGGCGAGAATCAAAGGCCTGGATCCGATCGATCAGAACGATGCCTATACCGGAATCCAAAGCTCCTATGCTTTCGAGCCCTTGCTCGAATACCACTACCTGAAGCGCCCCTACGAACTCGTACCTAAGCTCGCTGAAGGCATGCCCAAGGTTTCAAAGGATCAGCGGGTTTATACTTTCAAGATCCGCAAAGGCGTAAAGTTTCAAGACGATCCCTCCTTTCCTCTCGGCAAGGGCCGGGAGGTTACCGCGGAAGATTTCATCTATTCCTGGAAGCGCCTCGCCCACCCGAAAAACACCGCCACAGGCTGGTGGACGCTCGATGGAAAAATCGAAGGCCTGAACGAGTGGAGGGCCAGGGCCGGCAGGGAGAAAGACTTTGATTTTCAATCTCCGGTATCGGGCCTTCGCGCTTTGGATTCGCACACCCTGCAGATACGCCTGCGGCAGCCCAACGCCGTTTTCCTCCATGCGCTCGCCACCCTCCCTACTGCGGTAGTTCCGAGGGAGGCAGTGGAAAAATATGGAGCGGATTTCGGCCAGCACCCTGTAGGAACCGGTCCATATGTTTTGAAGGAAAATGTTCCGGGTTCGAAACTGGTATGGGAAAGAAATCCGAATTATCGGGTGGCCACCTACCCCTCGGAAGGAATGCCGGGCGACAAAGAAGCCGGTCTTCTGGAAAACGCAGGATCGCCCCTGCCTCTCAACAACAGGATCATCACCCACATAAACGAAGAGAACCTGCCTCTCTGGCTGAGCTTTCTCGCCGGTGAGCTTGATCTTTCCCCGGTTCCGAAAGACTCCTTTGGGGATGCCGTTCCCGGCGGCGATAAGCTAAGCCCGGAGCTCGCGGCGAGAGGGATTCGCTTGTTGAACTTTCCCCGGGTCGACCTCACCCGCATCAGCTTCAACTTCGCGAGCCCTCTACTTGCCGGCAACCGGGATCTGCGCCGGGCCCTGTCCCTTGCCTTCGATTCCGGCCCCATGATCCAGACCTTCTACAACGGAATGGCGGTGCCAGCGGAAGGCCCGATTCCTCCGGGCCTCGTCGGCTACGATCCGGATTTCAAGAATCCCTGGCGAAAGACCAATCTCGAAAAAGCAAAAACGCTCCTGGCAAAAGCAGGCTATCCCGAGGGAAAGGGCTTGCCCGCTCTGGACTTTATATCCGTAGCCAGCGCCAGCTCCCGGCAGGTATCGGAATACATCCAGAGGGAATTCGCAAAAATCGGTGTAAAGCTGAACATTCAGGCCTTTTCCTGGCCGGAATACGTAATGCGGGTGAATAAAAAGCAGGGGCAGATCTGGAGCTTTGGCTGGCAGGCATTTTACCCCGACGCGGAAAATTTCCTTCAGCTGTTCTACAGCAAGAATGGGGCGCCGGGGCCGAATGACATGAATTACAAAAACTCCCACTTCGACCAGCTCTATGAAAGAGCCATGGTGCTTACCGGGGAAAAAGCGCGGATTCCTTTATACCGGCAGATGAGAGATATCGTGGTGGAAGACGCCCCCTGCATATTCGGGCTGCATCGCACGGAAGTGCTTCTGGCCCAGCCCTGGCTCAGGAATGTAAAACTGCACAACTTCGCCTACGACCAGGCCAAGTACTACCGGCTGAATCATAAATAATTTCCATTTTTAGCGCGGCCCCGCGGAAGGAATTGAGAACGGATATTGCTTCTCTTCCGATAGCGGGCGATTTGCTGTGCGCGCCGGCAGAACGTTAAGTTCGTCGGCCTTAGGTGGTTGCGCCCCGTGCTCTCCGGCACGGGGCGCATTTTTTTCGCGCCTCAAACCACTAATATCTCTCATCTTTTATCCCCACCCCTAAAATCCGACTATTTTGATTCGATTTCTCTTTACTTTACGACGCAGAGAGTTAAACTAAATTCATAATGTTAAGATTAATTAACCCCCTCTGCAGGCGCGCAGCCCCCACCCTCTGCGCCCTGCTCTTTTTAACCACCCCCGGCGTAGCCCACGGCTTCGCCAGAAAACCGGTAGTGCCCAGCCCGGCACCCAAACCGGCTCCAACCCCCACACCAACCCCCGCTCCGGCTCCCCAACCGGATCCCGTAGATTCCAGCGAAATCATTCGGGCCCGGTGGGAGGCAAAGTCGAACGACGGACCATCCTGGAGCAGGCATGTATTCGAAACCTTGCCTGTGCTGGCGCCAAACCTGATCAACAAGCGCCCGGCCGATATCAAGGATTTCTGCCCGGCCTATGATGATCTGAACGCCAGGGACAAAAAGAACTTCTGGGTTTACCTCCTCTCTTCCATGACCGAGCTCGAGAGCAATCACAATCCAGCGGTGCAATACGTGGAAGCCTTCTACGACGCCAAAGGCCGCCGGGTTGTTTCCCGAGGGTTGCTGCAGATCTCGATCGAAAGCGGAAACGCCTACGGATGCGGTTTCAAAACCGAAACCGAGCTTCATGATCCCATCAAGAACCTTGATTGCGGCCTGCGCATCCTCAACAAATGGATTGGCGGCGACGGAAGAATCACCGGATATTCCTCGTCTCTCGGCAAATACCTCGGGGGAGCCAGATATTGGTCGGTGCTCCGCAAGGATCCGAACCTGGGTAAAATCAAGGCCTGGAATCAGGCCCTGAGAATGTGCCAGACCTGATTTTCCACTACTGATCAAGGTGTAGACGGCTGCTTAGGCGGCCGTCTCGCTATTTTGCACTGTCTCCTCATGGACACGCTTTTCGAGCCCGTAATTCCTGGAGATTATCCCGGCAACGTTCGGGCAGGACCCTTGCAGCCGTTTCCGCAACCTTATGCCCACCCTTTTCTGTAAACCGAAGCCGCCCCTCCCCCTCGGGAGGCTGATATGATGCCTCGCCCGGAAGCCCGCACCAGAGCCCACCAGGAGGGCTTTCAGCTACTGAAGAGCGGCGCCTACCAGGACGCTCAGAGGGTATTGTCGGAAACCATAGAGCTTCACGGATCCAATATCTCTCTGCACAGCGATCTTGCCCAGGCCTGCTTCCTCGCGGGAGACATCAAGAACTTCCGCTTGAATGTGGCGCGCCTCGAAAGAGAGTTCCATCTGGCACGCCCTCTCCTCTATCCCCGAAACAGGGTTTCCGCGCTATTGTCTCTTTCCAAATTCAACGAAGAACTGGGAAAGATTCACCAAGCTCTTGAACAAACCGAACAGGCTCTGCAACTCTGCTCGGAAGATACCGAGCTTCTATGGAAAGTGCGGGCGCATAAACTCCAGCTGCTGGCTGATTTCGGCACGGCCGAAGAATTCATTCCACTTTATCGAGCGTGCCTCCAGTCATCCGAAAAAAATCCGGAAATTCTGGGCATAACCTTAAAAGCGATCATCATGGTTGAAGCTCGCCATTTCGGCCTCGAAACAGCCTGGCCCCACTTTCTGGAGCTATCAAAGCATCCCGAGCTCGATGCCGCGATTTTGAGAGCTTGCGTCTTGAGCCTTCTGGAATTCACCATCGAGAAAGACGACGAGGCACGACGGCTTGCCATGCTGGAATATCTCTCCTCAGGCGAAGGCCTGGGCCACCTCGATGCCTACCAGGGAGAGCTGTTTCTCCTGGCACGGCTTCCTCGCCTTACCACCAAAGACGAGGACTTCGAAAGATGGAGCAGTTCCATCTCTCCCCTTTGCCAGGTTCGCCTGTTCGCCCTGGAAGCCCAGCGCCCCATGGGATTCCGCGACCTGGCCAGGA
Organism: uncultured Bdellovibrionales bacterium; assembly: GCA_964612065.1. GTDB lineage: Bacteria > Bdellovibrionota > UBA1018 > CAIPTA01 > CAIPTA01 > JAKFYM01. The sequence goes on from CAZTCD010000068.1 coordinate 16,310, forward strand.
ACCGCCTATCTCAGGTGATTGAAACCACTTCGGCGCAGGATCGCGAACTCCTGAAACGCAAGTGGCCCAAGGTAATCGCCTAAGCTGCACTGGCCTTTGCAGCAGCATGCCTCTGCTCCGCCGCAGCCAACAAGAGAACCGCGAACATAATCAGAAAAAAACTAACCCAGTCCAGAAGGCTGGGCCAGGGAGTACCGAATAGCGTGCAGCCCACCAGCGTGGCCGTGGTACCGGCGAGCAAAGAGGTAAGCCGGTTCGCGAGCCCGGCAAAAGTAGCGCTCCTCCCTCTCAGCATGAAGATAAAAACGGAAAAGAAGGCAACCATTCCGTAAAAGGCTCCGGAGGCCGAGGCCAGCATCCATTTGGGATGAGGATTTTGCAACGCCGCTACCAAGCGGCCCGCAAAAGTAGAAGCATCCCCTTCACCGCGTCCGAAGTAATACAGGGTCAGAGCCGCTACGACCATGGTGCCCGAAGCCGCCAGCTGCTCCACTCCGAAAAACGCTTTATTGTCCACTTTAGCGCCGGAGGGATCCACGCTCTTGAACCAGTTCATGATGTAGATCCGGATGAAATAGCTTAGCAGATAGAATCCCAGCAGCCCCATCACCACCGGAGAATGCAGAAAGGCGAAATGCTTTTCCGCACCTCCCTTACTGATCACGGAGGCTCCCGCCTGAAGGCTCAGGCTCAAGATCGCCAGAAGTACGGCTGCGTTCTCGAGCCAGAGCACCTTCCTGTGGTTCAGGCCCTGCACCTGGAGAATAAAATCCACCAAGCGGCTTACGATCAAAACCCCCGCGCGCATGAGCACCATGGCGATCATTACCGAAAGGGGCTGTGAATAGATCAAGGTGGTGCTCGGAATGATAAAGGCCGTGCACACCCCCGACAAAAGAATGATCGCAAAAGGCTTCCAGCCCCTCCATTCCATCCGTCGGTGCCAGCCTTGCCAGAGCACCACGAATACGCAAAGCAGGCTTGCTACGGTAGTGGAATACAGAAGATATTCCACATCGTTTAATCCCAGGAAACCAAGCTCGGCTTTGCCCGTGAAGTACTTCACCGAAATCCCGGTGAGCACGTAAAAAAAGAAATAACCCAGGCAGAGCTGAAGCAATCCCCAGCTCATTAATATTTCTTCTGGGAAGGATCACAGGCATCGATCCAGCCCATGATTCCGCCCGTGAGATTGATTGCCTTTATTCCCTTGCTTTCAAGAAGCCGCGCCGCTCGCGTGGCCCGTCCGCCGCCCTTGCAATGAAGCACGATCGGCTTATCCGTGGCCAGCATACCAAGGTTCTGCTCAAGGCTGGGAAAAGGGATGTGAGTGGCCCCGGGAATCGTGCAGATCTCGCGCTCATGATCATCACGAAGGTCAACGAGCTGGATCTTCCCTTCTTTCAGCAAGCGCTGCATTTCCGTGGGGTCCATCTGGGGCACCGGCTTTTCTGTTTCATTTGTTTCATTGATTTCGGCCATTGGGTCCTCTCCGTAATGAAAATTCTTTATAAACTCCTTACGAAGCGAACAGCGGGAAATCAAGCGGTTCCGGCCAAAGATGAAACTTTAAAACCCGTCGACTTTAATGCCCTGCCGCGATAATTTTGGCTCTCCTATGATTCAGGTGGAACAACTCAGAAAATCCTTCAAAGTGCACAAAAAGGAGCCGGGCCTGATGGGCTCGCTCAAAGGCCTGGTTCACCGGCGCTGGGAAGAGAAGCACGCCTTGAAGGGCGTAAGCTTGCGGGTGGGACCGGGAGAAATCGTTGGGCTGGTGGGCGCCAACGGAGCCGGGAAAACCACCCTGGTAAAGCTGCTGGCTGGCATCGTGCATCCTTCCTCAGGAGAAGCCAAAGTGCTGGGGCACACCCCCTGGGAGAGAAACAACGCTTTCCGCTCTCAGATCGCTTTGATTATGGGCCAGAAAGCCCAGCTCTGGTGGGATCTTCCCGCCGCCGACTGCTTCCTCCTGCTACAGGAGATTTATCGTCTGCCGGAGAAGGAATTCCGTGATTCTTTGGAGCAGCTCACCTCCGCCCTGCAGGTGCAGAAGCAGCTAAACACCCCGATCCGCCGGCTTTCCTTGGGCGAGCGCATGAAGATGGAGCTGATCGCGGCCCTTCTTCATCGCCCGAAAGTGGTTTTTCTCGATGAGCCCACGATCGGCCTCGACCTCAATGCGCAGCGGGCGATCCGCGAGTTTTTGCTCGATTACCGCCGCGAGCACCAGCCGGCGATGATCCTCACGTCCCATTATATGGAAGACATCGAGCGCCTCTGCGAGCGGATCGTGATCATCCGGGAAGGTGATTTCGTCTACGATGGCCCTCTGAACCAGGTTCTATCCCGTTACGCAGGATACAAGGTGGTGAGCGCCAAGCTCGGTGCAGAGGCAGAGCCCTTCACGTTGCCCTCCGAACTCGGCGAATCCATCTCGTATAATGCAACAGAAGCCAAATTCAAGGTGCCCAGAAACAAGGTGGCGGAGGCGGCCGCTTTGATCCTCAAATCGCTGCCAGTGGCCGACCTTGCGATTGAAGAAGAGGACATTTCCGACATCATCGCCAAACTCCTGCACGAGAAGAAGGTTTGATGAATTGGGTGCCTCACGTGCTCGCGTTGGAGCTGAAGAAAGCCTTTTCCTACCGGATCGCCTTCTGGGTGCATTTTATTATGGGCACCGGCACCGAGCTGGTGGTGAGCTATTTTGTGTGGCTTGCGGTGTTCGCGGCCTCGGGAAAGAGCGAGATCGAGGGATTCACCTTCCACGGCCTCGTATTTTACTCCCTCTTCGCTTCGATGAGCTCCAAGCTCACGCGAGGCAGCGACCGTGGATACATTTCCCAGGAGATCTACGATGGTACCTTGAATCGCTATCTTCTCTATCCCCTGCCCTTTTTCCCTTACAAATACGTCACTCATTTCACCCAACAGCTCCTCGGCATCGTGCAACTCCTCCTGGCCTTCACCGCCGTTCGCGTTTTGCTCGGCGATCTCGGCCAGCACCCCATCACCCCCCAAACTTTTCTCGCTGGCGTTGCCACCTGCTTGCTAGCCGGCTATCTCTATTTCGTGATCGGCGCCTGTCTCGAGCTTGTGGCTTTTTGGCAGGACGTGATCTGGAATCTGATGGTGATGCTGCGATTCACGATGAGCCTTCTGGGCGGAGCCATGATCCCACTGGCCCTCTTTCCGGAATGGGGCCAGAAGATTGCGCTTCTCACTCCCTTCCCTCTTCTCGTTTCCTGGCCCGCACGCACTTTCCTCGGCCAGGTATCCCTTTCTGAGTGGATGTGGAACTTCGGCCTAATGGCATTCTGGTCGGTGGCGTTTAGCTTCCTGCTTAACTTCATCTGGATCAGGGGCACGCGCCAGTATTCAGGGGTGGGCATATGAACTCCTATAATCCTGCGTTGCAAATCGGCCCTCGGGCTCCTGGAGTATTTTCCACCACTCGCCGCTATCTGCGCCTCTTCGCCTATTTCGTGGCTTTTTCCTTCTCGAGAAGCTTCGAATTCCGCTTTGACTTCTACATGCGCATTATCATGGATGTGCTCTACTATTCCGTAGCCTTCGCGTTCTTCAAAATCATCTTGCTACATAGCCCGAATCTTGGCGGCTGGGATGAGCCAAAGATGATGATCTTTGTGGCTGCCTATTGCATGGTGGATGCGATCAATATGACCCTGTTCTCCAACAATATGTGGCAGCTCCCTTCGCTCGTGAACCGGGGAGATCTCGACTACTATCTGATCCGCCCCGTTAGCTCGCTTTTCTTTGTGAGCCTCCGAGATTTCGCCGCGAACTCCTTCGTGAATCTTCTGATGACGGCCGGCCTCGTGATATGGGCGATCGGACGCTATCCGGAACCCATTCCTCCCTGGAAAATCGTTCTCTTTCTGGGACTGATCGTAAACGGAACTTTGATCTTCTACTGCCTGAACGCAATGGCCACTATGATGGTGTTCTTCGCTCATTCAGCCGATGGGTTCGGCCATATGGTTTGGACGATGATGAAGATGGGAGAACGGCCGGACAGAATCTTCAAAGGTTTTCTGCGCCGATTGATCACCACGGTATTGCCGTTTGCCTTGATGGCATCTTTTCCCACGCGCTTGCTGATCGAGGAATTTGATCCCTGGATCCTTGCTCACATCGTATTGGTCACATTAGGTCTTTTTGCTTTCACTCTTTGGGTATGGAGCCGGGCGCTAGCCAATTATTCTAGTGCTTCGTCTTGAAGTTCTGTTAGTAAAGCAGGTACTGAGCGCGCTTGATCTTGTATCGCTCCAGAGCAGGAGCGAATCCCCGCCTTAATTCCGCGTAAGAACGGCCTTCGAGCATGCCGTCCACCACACGATGATCTCCCACCAGAAGGCGCAGGAATCTTTCATTCAACAGGAACGGGCGCTTTTTTACCAGCTTGAGCGCGCGGGTGAAATAGTCCGTGGTGAAGCGGGGCACACGACTCACGGGTAGCGAAAAGAATTCC
>CAZTCD010000069.1:0-20686 GCA_964612065.1 uncultured Bdellovibrionales bacterium
GAAATGATTGCGACTGCTCGGCGAGAAAAGCGGAAAGTTTTTTGTGAGCACTACACCACGCGCGCTTTCGCTCATATTCTCCAGCTACAGGCAAGTGGTTGCAGCAGGATCCGATTGGGATTCAGTCCATGGATACGAGCTTTTATAGATATGTATTTAATAATCCATTGAAGTTTACGGATCCGAGCGGCCAGGGCCCAGGACTCTTTGCGCTATGTACTTTGATCAACGGCGGTTCCTACATATTCGATCGCAAAGAGTTTTTGAGGCAAATGGATGAGGAAATTTTAAGCCTTCAAAAATACAAAAAAAGTTTAGAGCAAAATATAGATGAATACAGAAAATGCGGCGATCCTGAAGGTGCTAGGCGAGCTGAGGAATTACAGAAAGAAGTTTATCGAACTCAGGATAAGATCTCTCGATTGCTTCTGAGTAAGGTTTATTCTGAAAGTACAGACTTTAGCGGGATGGGGCAGGCCGCATTTATAGAACTTGTTTGCGGTATACTATTACTTATATGAAATATTATTTAATACCGATTTTGAATACTTTGTCGCTCTGGATGGCATTAGTGGTGGCGTTAGCGCAAGCTGCGTTAATTCCAAAGGAGATCAGGGCTTCACTTTCTGGTAAAAATTTGAACAAGGCTTTTTTTAATCCCTTCGTTCAATGGAAGTCGCTTGTAGACTCTAAATTTTTTGAGCAGGTTCAATGGCGGAGGCTGATTTTCTTCTCAGCATTTGGTTCCCTCATGGCACATTGGTTCCTCTTCGTCTTATTTAAAATGGCGATCGCCTACTTCTATTCGGAAGGGAGCCAAGAAGTTCATTAGAGTCCGTTAGCCTATTAAAACCTATACGGGCTCGGATTTTCGATCTCAACCGCTGACCAGCCGGAGTGTTTTCCAATCAGGTCCTAGGTGGCGTTGTGGAAGGTGCAGCAGAAGGCGTAGTGACGGGAGCCACTGAGCTTGGACTGAATGGTGTTTTAACTAAGCCAGATGAGAAACCGCAAAATCAATGTCCGTAGCTGATGAGTCCACAATGAATATGATTGTTGCTGGGGTTGGCGTGGGAAACCTCGTCTTAGGGGAGCTTTATTGGAGATTCCAAAAGAGATCCAACAAATCACCTTCTGGCTCAGGATCCCGGACTCGAACCCCTCACGTTTCGCATAAGGCACAAACTGCAGTGGCCATTTTAACCACTCAAGAATCAATATTCGCAATAAATTTAGCCGGATGCGGCTCTCGTAATTACTGGTACAGCCGACCTTCAAAAATACGAAAATTCGTGGAGCGATTTCCCACTATGGGAGAGCTGAGCTCGCCGCAATGTGTTTACTCTGATGCTTTTATTTGATTTAGCTGATTAAGAGCCACTGGCTGCGCCCTAAATCGATCCGCGCAGCGCCCGTGTCCACCGCATCGCTTCGATCGCGCAGGTTTCGATCGCGGGTGCGGCCCAGTTGTCCTGGTTCACAAAGAAGATGCGTTCGGCGAAAGGCTTGCTGAGCGCCTTGGGCGCGCCCGACCAGTAAAAGCCCGGCTTGGCCAACGGAATGGCGTGACCAAAGCGCGCCAGGCGAATCTCTTTGAGATCGCTCTTGGAGTATCCGAGCGCAGGAAAAACCTTTTCGGTGAGATCGCGGCGGATGCGGCTCGAGAAAAGCTCGAAGCCGTCGGGGATTTGCAACTCATTGCGGCCCTCGACGAAGGGGAGCGGATAGCTCACCGTAAGCACGGTGCGGTTCTTGACCACCTGCCCATAGTTGGCAAAAGTGATATTCGCGCTGCCATGATTGTGGGAGTTGCGCCTCGTTTGCCCGAAAGGGGTTTCGCCCTCGTTAAGCAGATAAACCTGGTGCAGATCGCGGCCCGGGCTCCGGTCCAGGCAGGCATTGCCGGTTACGCAGGAGCGGTATTCCAGCTGGGAGAGCGCATCGCCTCTCTCCGCGAGCATGCCATCGATCAGGCGGCTGGCCACGAACTTCTGGCAAGCCATCACCACGGATTCCGCCTTCAGCAGGCGAAGCACGCCCACATGATCCATATAGGTCACTTCGATGAGATCGCCCGTCGGGCGCACGCTCAGCACCACCGAGCCGGGGCGGAAGTTGCCCTCCGGCACACTCTGGAAGGCCAAGCGGAGCATGCGCTCGGCGAGAGTGGCATTCCCGGCAGGCGCCACGAGGATATCGCCGAACTCCGCCACACAGAAGTTCACCGCAACCGCAGCGCTCACTTCCTGCATCGAGCCGCCGAACGTGCTCCAGCAGTAGAGCTCGAGCAGCGTGTGCACATGCGGGTGCAGCGGCTCTCCCAGCTGCTTCACGAGGTAAGAAAGGAAATCGTATCGATCGAGCTCGTTGAGCAACGAAAGGTCGGATTCGCTTTCCGCCGGCACCGAGGCAAAGGGCGCCTTTCCTCTCAGGCGCTGGAGAAAGAAATCATGCACCCGCAGAAATTGCTTCTTGGCGGCCGGATCCGAGCTTCCTTTCCAGAAATCCACGAACAGCCGGTGCTGCAGGAGCACGGGCTCTTCCCGCCCGCGGGTGCGGCACTGGGCGAGCAGGCCCGTATGCGTGAAAAACTCGTGGAGCGCACTGCCTTTTTTGGGATTCGAGAAATAGGTGGGGCCGAGCGAGTAGGTCACGCTCTCCCAGGTTTCGGCGCGGGAGTTGCCGCCGAAGCGGTTGGCCTGATCGAGGAGAATGGGTTTGAGATCGCGCAGCAGATAGGTGGAGATAAGGCCGCTCATTCCGCCACCCACCACCACCACTTTGGCCACATCGTGGGAAACGATCGGCTTGCGTTGCAAGGCGGCTTTAGGGTTTTTCAATAACTGGTGGGCGCGGTCCACGGTGGTGTCGCCGGAAAACGCTCTCGACAGGCCGGAGAAGCGGTCGATGGGCGAGAACTTTTCGAACTCCGTGGGCTTGGGGCCCAATAATCCTTGGCCTCCTTTGGTTTTCAGCAAGGGGCCAGTGCAGGAAAGGAGGGCTCCCGGCGCGGAAAGGGCCGCGGTGGCCAGGCCAAGGCGTTTGAGCGCTTCTCTTCGCGAGATCTCGTCCTTCATGCCTTCCAGCATAAGGGAAATCGCGGAATTTGCCTAACGGAGGATTTCCGCCACGCGGAGCGGAGTGCGGCTTTCGTCCTCGGGGTGAGCCAAGCGGGTAACAAGAGAGAGGAGGGTGTTCAGGGTGTCGAGATTGAGCACGGATTCGGCCGGAAGAGAGGCGATCTCGGTAGTGGTGAAATTCAGCGGGCAAACATCGCGAAATCTCTGCTGCTCATTGTAGGGATCCCGGGTTTGCAGAGGCGCGCCGTGAGAGCGGCAAACGAGAGGGCGGGCCTCGTAAATCAAGCATCCGCCATCGCTTTGGAGAAAGGTGCAGCGGGTGCCGCCATGAGGGTTTTCGGCCTCGAGCTGCTTTGCTTGCTCGGCGATTTCGGGGCGGGATTGCAGGTAGGCGCGCAGCGCATCCCGTTCAAGGGGGCCCACGGTAAGGTTGGGTACGCAGCATTGGTGGCAGCCGAGGCGGCAGGAGAATTCTGCCGGGTATTTCGACTGGATCTCGGCGAACTTTTCGTCGAGACGGCGCAGGAGCTCGGCGTACTGCTCAAGGGGCTTGGTGCTCAATGGCTCGGATCCTCGGCGCGATTCTCCTCTTTGCTCTGCACGAGGCTGAAGAGGGGCACATCCACCTCGAAGAACTCGCCATTATCGCGCATCATCTTATAGGTGCCGCGCATGGAGCCAAACGGAGTGGGGAGCGGGCAGAAGGAATCGTAGGTGAAGGAATCGCCGGGGCCTAAGCGGGGCTGCTTGCCGATCACGCCCGGGCCTTTCACTTCTTCCACGCGGCCCAAGGCATCGTTGATGATCCAGTGGCGGTGGAGAAGCTGCACGGCTTCGGGATTTTCGTTGGTGATCGTGATCTCGTAGCCGAAAAGGTATTGGTTCATGGCGGGCACGCTCTTATCGGAGAGATAGTAGGTGTCCACATCGATACGCACGCCATTGGTTCGTTTCGTTCTCATCGTTTGGCCTTCTTCGTTTTCTTGGCGGTTTTTCTGGCGGTCTTTTTGTTTTTCGTCTTGGTAGGTTTTTTCTTCGCTGGCTTTTTGGAGCGTGCACGCGAAGGGGCCGCTTTCTTCGTCTTCTTTGCTTTTTTCTCAGCCTCTTCGGGATGCTTGATGCGGTAGGTTTCCTGCGCCGAGATCGTATAGGTTTTCCCGCAATATTCGCAGCGGATCTCGGTTTCGGGCTCCTCGTGAAAGGTACCTTCCTTCTCTTCCTGCACCTCTAGCAGGGCCAGCGCCCGGGCGGCGCGGTTCTCGTCGCAATTGCACTTGAACTCCACCCGCTGGGTCATCACCACCTGCGGGTTCTCTTCGCCCATGATCAGGCGGAGCATATCGTTGGTGGCCTGGCCTTCCCGAAGCAACCAGCGGGAAATGGGGCCGAGCGCCTCCATCTGCCGGTTCCAGCGAAGCAGGGCCTCGTTGAGGCGGGCCTCGGTAGGCTGCGGAAGGATGTGGATGAGGTAGGCGTGGGCGGAGCGCACGCGGAAGCGCGTTTTCTCTTCGTCGTCCCAATCCACCACCACGGAAAGGTTGATGCCGCAGTTCTTCTGCTCGCTTTGCTCGAGGTACTCCACCACATCGGAGCTCACGATTCCCTCCGAGTTCACGATCGAGGTGGTGCCGATGCGGTTTTGCGAGCGGCGGATCTGCAGGAGGCCGGCTCCGAGGCCGGTTTCGTAGTCGGTCACGGCGGGGCGGGGGTTCTGTATCGTGCCTCGCACTTCGCCGAAGTTCTTGGTTTCGGCGAAAAGGTGGCCGAAGGGGCCTTCACAAGTCCATTGGAGCGAGAAAGAATCGTTGATGTCGCTATCGCCCAAGGCTTGCAGGAGGAGCGAAGCCATCATGGCCTGCCCGAGGTGCTTGGTGGCGGGAGGCCAGGCAGCGATTCGTTCCATGGATTCCTGCACGATGGAGGTGGCGTCGAGCACGTAGACCACAGCTTCGCCATTCTCGCTGATCGCTTTTAGTAATACATCGTGGCTCATGGGCTCTTGCGGGTTCTTGGGGTTCGCGTTCACTGCATTGCGCCAGATTAAAGCGCGTTGGCTATTAATTTAGCAGGAATCCGGCTTTTTGGCACTTGGGTCGGGAACCATTCTCTCACGTCGGTATCGAGGCCCTGGCCGTGCATGAAGTTATAGAGCGCTCGCTTCAGCCCTTCGCCTAGTGCGTCGTGGTCTACGCCGGTGGGATCCTCGAACAGAAGATCGTTTTCGGCGAAGCGGCCGTGAGGGGGCGGAGAAAAAGGCCTGAGGTGAATGCCGAAATTTTCCGGATTCTTGCCCACGGGGCTGTGCACGGTGGCGGAGAAGCGGTGCCAGAATCCACTCTGCAGGCATTCGTTCGCAAAGAGCTGCCGCACCACTTCGAGGCTGTCTACGGTTTCCTGCACGGTTTGGGTAGGGAAGCCGTACATCAGGTAGGCGTGCACGAAGATGCCGGCATCGTGAAAGGCCTTGGCCACTTTCGCCACCTGCTCCACGCTCACGCCCTTACGGATCAGCTCGAGCACGCGAGGTGAAGCCACCTCGAGCCCGCCCGTTACGGCGATGCAGCCTGATTCCTGCAGCAGATCGGTGAGCTCGGGGGTGAAGGTTTTGTCGAAGCGGATATTGCCCCACCACTCATACTGGCGGCCGCGCCGCAGGAGCTCTTCGGCGAGGGCTTTGAGGATCGCGGGAGGGGCGGCTTCGTCCACGAAGTGAAAGCCGTGGTAGCCGGTTTCTTCGGCGATGGCGTCCATTTTGTCGGCGAGTTCCACCGCCTTGCCCGCCTCATAGCGGCCGATATAGTCGAGCGAGGTGTCGCAGAAGGAGCATTTGCGCCAGTAGCAGCCGTGAGCGAGCGTGAGCTTGTTCCAGAAATAGCCGCTCCAGAGGCGGGTGACTGGATTGAGCATCTCGAACATCTGGATGTAATCGCCCACAGGCAGGCCTTTATAGGAAGGCGTGCCGCTTTCGCGGAACGGGATGTCTTGCTCCTGTCCCTGGCCGCGCAGCACTTTACTGTTTGAAGCACCGCCGGGGCCGCCTTCGCGGTAGAGGGTGCGGAAAAGATTTTCTTTCTCGCGTTTGCCCTGGAAGTGTTCGAGCAGGCAAAGGAGCGGGCGCTCGCCGTCGTCGAGGGTCACGAAGTCCACGTAGTCGAAAAAACGCGCGTCTTCCAGAGAGCGGAGCTCGGTATTGCAATAGCCGCCGCCGAGGATCACGGGAATATTCCGCGCGCGAATGGTTTTGCCCATGCGAAGGGCGCCGTACACCGTGCCGGAGAAAGGAACCGAAATTCCCACGAGATCGGGCTGGTGCTGCTCCAGCAGCTCGGCGGTGATCTCCTGCAGGATCTCATCCACGAGAGTGGGGGCGGATTCGAGCTCGTGGCGGAGCGGATCGAAGGAGGGCTGGGAGGCAGCGAGCTTTTCTCCGTAGCGGGAGAATTCAAAGCGGGGATCGGCCACGGCTTTCACGGCATCGGCGAGATCGTCGAGGCAGAGGGAGGCGAGGTGGTGGGCTTGGTCGTCTTCCGAGAGGCCGAGGAACTGATCGAGCAGGGGGCCGGGCTCCTGGAGGGGCACGAAGCGGGGGCCTTCGGGAAATAGATCATGGCCGGCGATGCGGGAGGCGAGCTCGGGCTTTTTTCCCTGGAGGAAGGCCACGGTATCGCTCACGGTGGCGCAGTAATCAGGCAGGGCTTCGAGAAAGAACTGAAGCTCGGGAGAGAGGCGGCGGATTTCTTTTTTATTGGTGGGCAGCAGGGCGCGCAGGCGCTCGAGGCCCGCGGGAGAAAACAAACGAAGCACAAGCTCCAGCGCGGGATCGGCCTGCACGGCTTCGAGCTCGCCGGGAGAAAAGCGAGAATCCAGGAAGCCTTTGAGATAGGCCGTGGCCGGATAGGGCGTATTGATCTGCACCATCGGTGCTGTGAGGAGAAGGATCTTCATGGATTTCTGCTTTCTTCTTTGTATAGCAGAAATCAACGCAGCGTACTATTGCGGTGTTAGGAGCGGCGGGCGCGCCCGCCTCAGTAGGCCGGAGCTTCCTTCTTCTGCTTGCTCGACCAAGGCGCCACTCGCAGCAGGAGAAGCATACCGGGTATCGCTGCAAGAGTGCAGAACCAGAAGAAGCTGCTCCAGCCCATTGTTTCTGCCATCCATCCCGTGGGGGCCGCCAGGAAAGTGCGCGGCAGGGCCATGAGGCTGGTGAGCAGGGCGTACTGCGTGGCCGTGAATCGTTTATCGGTTTGGGATGCCAGGTAGGCGGCATAGGCCGTGGTACCGAGGGCGCCGGTAAAATCCTCGAACGCGATCACCCAGGTGAGACCCGGGATCGAGTAGCCCACGTTGGCCAGCACCGCGAAGCCGGCCGTGCTGGCGGCCTGAAGCACGCCGAAGATCCAGAGCCCGCGCACGATGCCGAGCTTCACCATCGCCACTCCGGCCACGAAGCCGCCGCCCATGGCGGAGAAGAAGCCGAAGGTTTTGGCGATCGTGGCGATCTCGGCTTTCGAATAGCCGAGTTGCACATAGAAAGGATTCGCCATGGCGCCGGCCATGGTATCGCCGATTTTGTAGAGAAGGATGAAGAGCAGGATCTCGATTGCGCCGTTTCGGCCGAGGAACTCGCGGAAGGGTTCCACCACGGCTTCCTGCAGGTTTTTGGGCGCGGGCAGCTCATTCTTGGGCTCGTCGGCGAAGAAGGTGGTGATCACGCCCACGGCGATGCCGGCGGCCATGATGAGGTAGGCGGATTTCCAGGAGAGGAACTGGGCGAGATAAAGAGCGCCGGCGCCGGCGATGTACATGGCTACACGGTAGCCGTAGATGTAAAGCGTGGAGCCCATACCGAGTTGCTCGTCTTTCAGGCTTTCCCGGCGGAAGGCGTCCACCACGATATCCTGTGAAGCCGAGAAAAAGGAAACCACCAGGCAGAGAGCGGCCACCCACCAGAGTTGTTCTTTGGGTTGCAGCATGGCCATGAATCCGATCGAGGCGGCGAGGGCCAGCTGGTTCACGAGGAGCCAGCCGCGCCGGCGCCCGAGAAAGGGAAGCGTGTAGCGATCGAAGAGCGGGGCCCAGAGAAATTTCAGCGAGTAGGGCAGGCCCACCAATGTGAAGAGGCCGATGGTTTTGAGATCCACGCCTTCTTCGGTCATCCAGATCTGCAGGGTTTTGCCGGTAAGCAGCAGCGGCAGGCCGGAGGAGAAACCCAGCAGCAAGGTGATAAACATATTCTTTTCGAAAATCGCTTTGATGAGCTTCATCCTTCAAGGATAGCGGCAGAGAAGCAGGGCGAAGTGATGCAGTAAGGATTTGTTAGGAAAGCGTTGGGAAGCGAGAGCGGAACGGAGATTTCGGAGGGCGCGGGGTTTCGGCCGCGCGAAGCACGAGATGCAGGGGCGTTTTGAGCAGAACGGGTGCCGGCATTTGCGTCGCCCATGCGCGAGTTCGCCTCCATGAAAGAAGGGCAGCAGGGGAAGAAAGAGAGGATTGTCGCGTAAGGTTTCGGAGCCTAGCGCGGGTTTTCAAATCAGCGCGGAGGGCGGTTTTTCTTTGAAAATAGAAGGAGTGCGGAGAGGCTTAAAGTAATCGTTTAGCGCATGCGAACCCGTTGCCCCTGCGCGCGGATCGGAGGCGCGGCTCCCCTCGCGCGTGTGCAAGCAAAGGCGCTCTAAACAGATTTAGAGGATCGAAAAGCCGTCAAGCGTGAGTTGAAAAATTTTTAAAATCCGGCGCTTATTCGCCCTACGGCTTCAGTGCCCGCGCGTTTATGTGCCCCGAGGCCTCGGCCCCTCGGCGTTTCGGTGCTCACACGCCCGCGGCCCTCCGGAATCTCCGTTCCGCCAAGATCACCGTAATCACAGCTTCAAAAACACCAACGCCTTCTTTGCCCAGGCAGCCTCGAGCGCCCGCGCGTCTCCGCGCATCAGCTCTGCGAGGGTGCCTTTCTCCAGCTGCTTGCGCTTGGAGGAGGGGAGCTCATCGAGCACGCGGGCGCAGGACCTCTTTAATCCCGCAAGGGCTCGGGCATAACCATAAAGCGGTACTTTAGGGCTCGAGAGCTTTTGGAAGCCTTCGAGCAACGCCTCGGCTACCTCGAGGCGATCGCGGTCTTCGAGGAGGCGGGAATGGCCCACGGTTTCACCCCAGTTGTCGAAGAAGGGGCCGAGTGGCAGCAGAAGCTCAAGTCCGCGGCGCAGGCCTTTGGGTTTTCGTAAAGGATAATGGCGGTGATTCTCGGAAGCCATAAAGGCTTTGTTTAAGTTGCCGGCCTCCACCAAAAGCCGGCGCTCTTCCGGAAGCACGCCGGAGATTTCCGCGGCTGCCGCGCTTCCTTCGTGCCCTAGTTTGTACACGCGCCGGCGCAAGGGGTCTTCCGCCGGTAGCTCCCACTGGTCGATCACGCGATCGAGATCGCCCAGGTTGTGGGCGATCGCCGTACACGCTCGCAGGAGGCCCGTTCCATCCTTCGCTTTTCGAAGGGCCGAGTAAAGTGCCGCCTCCGCCTTTACCTCTTTCACAAGGCGCGCGAGAATTCTCTCCGTCAGCGCCGGATCGCTTTCCCGGTGAGCGGCATAGGCGCCCACGGCCACTGAGAACCACTCGCCCTGGTGCCCGCATACGTATCCGTTGCCGGGGGCTTCCTGGTAGCGCGCTGTTACCGGGCGGAAGTCCCACTCCAGAGACCGAAGCACCAGCTCGGCCATTCGCCGGCTCACCTCCGCGGGAAGGCTGCCGTGCCAGAGGTGGCGGCGGATCTGGTTGTCTACATCGGTAGGCACGAAGGTGGCCACGGTGGCGTAATGGGCCGAAAGGCAAAGCTCGAAATATTCGTAGTGGTCGAACTGCGCCTTGCCCTGAAAGGCCGCTTCCAGCACCGAGTGGTAAGGAGAGGGGGGCGCTCTGCCGGCCCGGATCCAGGGAGCGGTGTTCTCCACGTGGGTGAGAAGGATTTCGGGAGCGATGCCTCGTTCGGGAGCGGTGCTCATCCTATTCCCGGTAGAGCTTTTCCACTTCGCCGGCCAGTTCCTCGGCGGAGCCTTCGTGCTGGTCGAGAAACCATTTGCCCTGTGGATAGGCCACGGCCGCGATGCCACGCTCGCATTGGTCAAGGCAGCCCGATCCGTTCACTCGCACCGCATCGCCCGGAAGGCCGCGTTCCTTGCAGAGCTTCTTCACCTGCTCGCGCAAATGGGCGGAGTTTTTGTGGGCGCAGCTCGGGCGTTTGCCGTTGGAGCCGCGGTCGTTGGTGCAAACGAAGAGGTGGACTTTGAAGTCTGGATCCATGCTGGTTCTGTCTCCTCTGGTCTGGCTTTGGCCTGGCTTCCGCGTTTTCCGGACTTTCCCTGAGTTTTCGTCGGAGTTTTTGTGCGCTCGGTTATTGCTGCGCTTAGCCTCTCTTCTTTTACCTTCGTCAATTTCTCCTGACAAGGTCGGAAGCGAATTGCGGCGCGCGCCCGAAAGTGGGACGATGGATCCATGTGGTTGATGATGGCTCCCTGGTCCGTCGTGGCACCGCTTTGTGCTGTGCTTTGTCTATTTCCCTCTTCCTCCTTCGCGGAGTGGAAGGCTTCCGGCAATATTGATCTCACCGCCGAGGGCCTTTACTGGACGGGAGGAAAGGTTGGGCCCGACAACAAGGAAATCCGCGGCATTGGCACCCTGAAGATCCCGGCCAGCTTGCGCTATAAACGATCTTTCCGGATCCGCGCGTTGCCGGTCGTGCAATGGGATCCCGAAAACCCTTCCGTGAAAGAGCGCGAGTACTACGACCTGCAGGAAGGTTACCTGCAGTGGCAGGGCATGCCCTGGACCGTGCAGCTCGGCTATAACGTGCAAACCTGGGGCGATACCGATGTGTTCAATCCTCTCGACGTGGTGAACGCCCGCCGCTATTTCGATCCTTTTCGCTCGGAAAAAATGGGCGCGCCCACGGCCTTGATCAAGCACGAGAGGGAGAAGTTCTTTCTCGAAGCACTCTGGATCCCTGAGCAACGGGAAACAAAAGTTCCCGGCGACCAGAGCCGCTGGCTCCCTCGTGATCTCTACCGCAGCCGCAGCCTGGGCGATACCCTTGGTGTAGGAGCTCCGGTAAACCTGCAGCTGCCGGGCTCCCTCACGTATCGCTTCCAGCAGCATATCGAAACCGACCGTGCGTTGAAGCACAATTATGGCGCACGCCTCAAGTTCCGCTTCGAAGGTTTCGACTGGACGCTCGCCATGTTCGAGGGCGCCGCCACGGCTCCGGCCGTGAACATCCGCTCGCTTCGCCTTCTTTCCACGGTTACGCCGGGAACCACCGTGCTGAACCTCAATGTCGATCCGAACACCCCGATCACGTTGCGTTCGATCTACTACCGCCAGCGTATGGCGGGCAGTTCTTTCGTTTGGGTGCTGGGCAATTTCCTGGTGAAGGGAGCGAGCGCGCATACCGCCGTGATCTCCCGCCTTTCGGGCTCACAGCTGCCTCGCGACTACTGGGAAAACATCCTCGGCTTTGAGCGCACTTTTTCGGTGGGCGCTGGGTCTCTCACGGCGCTCGTGCAAGGTACCTATGTGAAGCGCACCGAAAAGGAGGATTCGAACTCCATTTCCTTGTCTCGCATGTTTGACCAGGCCGCCATGGCCGGCTTCCGCTGGGCTCCGGGGGAGAGATTCACTGCGACCGCTTCCTTTCTCTACGATATTAAATACGGCGGGCATTTCGAGCATCTCGACATCGATTACAAAATCGCCGACGGCTGGAGCGCCAAGCTCGGGGGGGATCTCATGAGCGGACGTTCCGAAACGCCGATCGGCACCTATGATCGCAACGATCGCGTGACGCTCTCCCTTAACTTGAAGAAGTGAGGCTGGGCCCGAAATCGTCCGCCCTTACTTTGCGGCGGCGTTGAAGTCGAGCTTCAGCACTCCCTGGCTCTGCAGGTTCCACTGCTGAGGCACGAGCTTGAGCTGCTTGCCCACGGCAAGGGTGGGAAGGTTCATCATCATGCCTTCGGAGTTCAGCGAGTCGCGCACGGCTCCGGCCATGGTGTCGATCGCGATCTTCTGGTT
This sequence comes from uncultured Bdellovibrionales bacterium, assembly GCA_964612065.1. Taxonomy (GTDB): domain Bacteria; phylum Bdellovibrionota; class UBA1018; order CAIPTA01; family CAIPTA01; genus JAKFYM01. Next base: position 12,135 of record CAZTCD010000069.1, read on the forward strand.
CGGGTCGTATTCCCGCACGTATTTCTGTGCGAAGGCGTAGGAGGCCGGCTGGTCGGAGGCGTTGATCTTGAAGTGCACCTTGCCGTCCTTCTGGAGGGTGAGGGTGGTAGGGCCGCTCACGCGGGTTCGGAACTCCACGTAGGGGGTCCACTTCCCTTTCAGGGGGGCGAACATCCGCATCGCGAGGGGAAGCGTGAGGTTGCCCTGGATCACGCCCGAGCCTCCGCTCTTGGCGTTTAGAAAGCTCGGAGGGCCGAGTGGCAGGAAGTTGAAGAGGAAGGTGGTTTGTTTGCTGTAGGTCATGAGATCGGGCCAGGCGAAGAACTGTTTGAAGCGGCTCTGCATCAGGCTTTGGAAGGCCGGGATCTCGGTGCTCTTCATGGTGTATTCGAGCTGGTTGGCGAAGTATTCGCCCATGATGAGCGCCTGAATGGTGGCGAAGGGAATCAGCAGCTGAGGCGAGCTCTGGCTCGTTGGCTCGATGCCTTCAGGCAAGGTGAATAGCTGCGAATATTCCTGGCCCTGGGCCACGTAGGGATAATCGAGGCGAAGGATGCCGGAGAGGATCAGGCCGTTGCCGTCGTTCTCTTTGGCTTCTTTGGGTTCGTAGTAAACTTTCAGGTAGTCGTTCTTTACCGGAAGCTCGAGCTGGGAGAGCAGGAGGGTGGAGGCGTCTTTGCTCCATTCGGCGAACTGGGAGTGGATGGCGGTGCTCACTTCCTGCTTCAGGTTGTCGAAGCTCGAGAGGTATTGCACGATCTGGTCCTGGATCATGCCCTGGATGTTGGCGAGCTGCGGGCAGTTGAGGCTTTCCACCTGCCAGGCATTGGAATTCCAGTCGGCATTGTAGAAGGGCATGGAGAGCTGCACCTGGTTCTGCGCCACCTCCGCTCTCACGCGGGCCGTGATGGAGGCGGAGCCTTCCGGAAGCACGAGGGCCACGTTCCGGCATTCGGCGGTAACCACCGTTTCGAATACGATGCCGTCGAGCTCTTTGAGGATCACCTGGCGCACCACGAGCTGGTCGGCGGTGATGCGGGCGGCGATGCGCTCGCTATGGAGCTCCCATTCGCGCACCTTGGGGTCCACGCGGGTGGGGGTGGGGAAGTAGTAGTCCACGTTCACGTTGATGCCGTTGATCGCCACGGAAGTGTTGGAGCCGGCATTGAAGCCTACGCTGCCCACGGGCACGGTCTGGGCGCCTTGCAGGCTTTGCCAGAAATCGGCAATCACCGTATCGAAGAGGGGTTCAGTGAGGTGGAGCCGGAATTCGCTTTTTACCTCCCACCGTGAGTGAGCTTGCAGAGGAAGGGCGAGGGAAAGCAGCAAAGCGAGGGGGAGGCGCATGGGGGGTCCTTTTCGTCACAGGGGTTTTCAAAGTAGTCTCAAGGATTTCCTAAGAACATCCGATTGACTTACTCAGTTATATAATGTTAACCTAAATTAACATTTACGCAAGCGGTTTTTGCGCACCGTATTGGCAGCAAGAGATGACGGGTAGGAAGGGGGCTTAGCGCGGCAGCCCCGGAGCTAAAATTTCATGTTTGATAAGCAAGTATCTGGAAAGATTGCATTTTTATTAAAGAACGCTAAGCGCTTCTCCCTCCTTATTATGGTGGGCTTCCTCACGCTGGGCGCCGTCTGCGGCCTCTCTCTCTCCCAGCTCAAAACCGAATACTCCATGAAACAGTTCCTGCCTCCTTCGCATCCGCTGATCGAGGCCGACGACAAAACCAAGGCCCGCTTTCAGCTGCCGGAATTCGAGCCCTTCTTCGCGCTCGTGACTCTCGATGACCACCTGCCCGGCACCTGGCTCGAAGGCGAGCGCATCCTGAAGCTCCACCGGGTTACTGATAGCCTCGGCCAGCAGCCCCGCGTGACCAAGACCCTGAGCCTCGGAAACGTGGAAGGAGCCTCTCAGTCTTCGGAAGGCCTCACCATCGGCCGCCTGCTCGAGCTCACTCCCGAGAGCCAATGGAGCGCGCGCGTTTTCACCGATCCTCTCCTCACGCCTACTTTGATCACCGAAGACGGCCGCACCATCGTGGTGGCCGTATGGATGGAGCCAGGCACTTCGCAACAGATTACGGAATCCGTACTAACCGAAGCCCGCAAGCAATTGAGCGAGGAATTCCCCGGCACTACCGTGAAACTCGGAGGCGTGCCCGCCGTGCAGGTGGAGATGAGCAATGTGCTCGGGCGCGAGCTCGGCAACTTCCTCCTTCTTTCTCTCGTGGCGAGCCTTTTCACCCTTCTCGCCTTTTTCCGCACCATCACCAGCGTGGCGATCCCGCTCATCCTTCTCCTGCTGGCCAACGTGATTTGCCTCGGTTTCATGGCGATCGCCGGCATTCCCTTCTCCGTGCTCTCGAGCACTCTTCCCGTGCTGATCTCCCTCACCGTGGTTTCGATGAGCACGCACACCATGATGCGTTTCGCCTCCGATTGGCAGCTCGCTCTCCGGAGCAGTCCCAACCCGAACCCGCTCCGCGTGCTCCTTCAGAGCTATCGAGGCCTTCTCGCTCCGAACACTCTTACCGCCACCACCACCTCGATCGGATTCTTCGCGATCTCGATCGCCAATATCCCTCTCATCCGCCAGTACGGATACACCGTGGGGATTTCGATCTTCGTTTGCTGGTTCGTGGTGATCGGCGCGCTGCTGCCACTTCTCGCGCTCTTTCCCGTGCCCGAAGTTCGCGATTGGACCAACGCCCGCGCTCGCTGGGCCATTTTCGTGAGCCGCTTCCGCAAACCCGTGCTCGCTGGAGCTGCTGTTCTCGCCGGCACTCTTCTCTGGTTCGGGAAAGACCTCAACTGGAGCGCCCGCCTTTTCGATGATCTCCCCGCCGGCTACGAAGCCCGCGCTACCACGGAGCTCGTGGACCAGCAGCTCGGAGGCATGATCCCGTTTGATCTCGTGATCGAGAAAAACGAGGAAAACGCCTGGAACGATCCCGACGCCCTCAAGCGCCTCGATCGATTCGCCAAAACCCTCCGTTCCCATGAGTTCGTGGGCTCGGTGGTGGGGCCTCAGGATCTGCTGCGCGCTGCCGGAAAGGTGCAGGGCAGGGACCTCGCGGCTACCCGTGCGGAAGCCGCCGAATACGCTTTCCTTTATTCCATGGGCGAGAACGACGTGCTCAAAAGCTTCATCACGGTAGACGGCAAAGCAGCCCGCCTCAATATGCGCCTGCACGATGTGCCCGCCGACCGCATGAAGGCCTTCGTGAACGAATCCAAAGCCGAAGCAGAGAAACTGTTCCCTGGCTATACGGTGACTCCCGCCGCCATGGCCACCACGGTGCATGAGCTCAATAACGAGCTTTGCTACGAGCTGATCTATGGCTTCTGGCAGGCCCTCTTTGCGATCTCGCTCGTGCTTCTCTGTGTGTTCCGGTCCTTGCGGTGGACCATTGCCGCTGCCATTCCGAACCTGTTGCCGGTTATTCTGCTGCTGGGCTCTCTTGCGCTCTTCGGCACACCGGTGAAGCCGGGTATTGCGCTCATCTTTTCGATCGCGCTCGGTATCTCTTTTGACAATACTGTCTATCTTCTGGGAAGGCTTCGTCTTCTCCGTGCACGCTCCGCCGCACAGGAAATCAGTGTGCGCAAAGCCTGGTTTCAAGAGGGAAATCTCTGTTTGTTTTCGTCTATCGCTCTGGCAGCGGGATTCCTGGTATTCCTTGCCAGTTTCTTCGCGCTGAATCAACAGTTCGGCTTTTATATGATAGTAGCTATCGCAGGCGGATTGCTCGGAGATCTCATTGTGCTGCCTGCCATGCTTGAGTCTTTTCCCTGGTTGGTGAAAGATAAGAGGGCTGCTGCTTCTTCTAAGGCTCCGAGCATTGCCGCGAGCGATATTTCCGGTAATCTAGAGAGTAATGTGGCGAAACTGAAGGTGGTTCCCAGGGCTAAAGAGCCCGAAAACAGGCCTGAACATTTCGCCGCATAAAGACGATCCGGTAGGTGATCCGGTAGATATACCGGTTCTAGGAAATACACCCTGGTTTTCCCATAAGGAGAAAGTAATGAAAAAAATGTCCCTCGCGCTCGCCGCTTTTGCGTCGTTGCTCACCGCCACCCTTGCCCCGGCCTCCCTGGCCGCCGCCGAAAACGCAAAAGCCATTCTGGACAGAGTTTCCAAGAATGTGAGCGCCGACGACGAGATCGCCAGCGTGAAGATGATCATCTCGGAGCCGGATGGCTCCAAGAAGGAGCGCGAGCTCGAGATCCGCCGCAAGGGCGAAGAGGACAAGCAGAAGGTGCTGGTGAAGCTCCAGGGCCCGGCCGATCTCAAAGGCACGGCACTTCTCTCCGTAGCCAAAGGCAAGAGCAGCGACCAGTGGCTCTACCTGCCGAGCTCCAAGCAAACCCGCCGCATCCAGAGCAGCGGAAAGGGCGGCAACTTCATGGGCTCCGAGCTTAACTATGAAGATATGGGCTCGAGCGCGGATGCCAATTTCGTGAGCAAGGTGATCGGCAAGAAGGACGAGAGCGGGCGCAAGTTCACGCTGGTGGAAAACACCCCGAAGGGCTCGAGCGCCTACGGCAAAACGATTATCTGGGTAGACGATAAAACGAGCCTGGTGGGCAAGGTGGAATACTTCGATAAGAAGATGAAGCCGCTTAAGGTTTCCACCTTCTCGGGCTACAAGCAGTTCGACAAAGTTTGGCGCGCGCAGAAGATCTCGGTGACCAACCTGCAGAACAAGCGGGGCACGATCCTCGAGCTCTCGAACCTGAAAGTGAACAAAGGCCTCGACGACGGCGAGTTCACCGAGAGCGCTCTCACGGAAGGCGATTAAGCCGCTGCTGCTGTAGAGCAGGTCTGGTGTGTTTAGCGAAGCCGCTGCTGGCGAGAAGCCAGGGCGGCTTCCGCCTTTTTGGTATTTCATCTTGTTGGGGAAGAGGCCACGCTGGCCTTTCAAGATTCCGCTCTACAGATCCCGGAAGAACTCAGGCGTTTCCATCGAACCGATGTCTTTGGCTGTTTTGCTTCTTGTATAGGCGCTCATCTGGCGAGAGTAATGCCGGTATCGTTGGCTTACTCTGATAAAGAGAGAGGTATCTGTTTCTGCATTGGCGGCGGAGGCCTGAGATTCAACCTCAGGCTTTCCTTCACCCGTCGCTTTATCCCCGCTCTCAGCTCCATCGCCGCCGGCGGCCACGAGACCGTCTTTTCCGAGAATGCCGTTGCGGCCTCCCACACCAGCCTGCCCGGCTTTATTGGTGGCATTTCCGCCACCAATACCGGCACCGCCTCTGGCTTGAAGGGGGGCACCGTTTTTTTCGGCACCTTTTCCTCCGGCGGCCCAGGCGGCCACGGCGGCGTTGGTGGAGCTCAGGTTCGGGGCGCTGCCTTCGGTAACGGTGGAAGGAGCCCCGCCCTGGGAGGCGATTTTTCGGGAAGGATTCTGCTCGAGGGTTTCACCCTTGGCTTCCATCTCTTCTTTTTTCTTTTCGATCTCGGCCGTTCGCTGTTCTTGGGCTTTCTGGGTGATGTCTTCCGGATTGCCGAGAGCGTAGTCCACGGTGTCGCGTAAGCTCGAGGCCAGCTTTTCGGCGAAAGGAGAATCGGAGAAGGCGGAGAGGAAGCTTTCGCCCTTATAGGCGCGGAGGATGAGCTCGCCTTTGTTGAAGCCGAGGTAGGCGGCACCATCGTCGAAGCGGGCGGCCATCTCCTGGGCGCGGGTTTCCGCGCTGATAACCTTTGCGTCGCCGGTGATGGAGGAGGCGCTGCTGCCGTGCTTGAGGTCGCCGCCTGTTTGCGGAGGGAAGGAGGCCATATCGGTCAGGGCAGTCATGCGGTTGCGGCGTTCTTCGCTTTTGTCGCTGCCTTCCCTCGTTTGAATGCAGGTGCTCATGCCGTTGTAGAACTGCTGCCCGAACACGAGCCATTCGTCGATATTGTAGCCGTAGGCGCCGAAGCTTTGGCAGGGAGTGCCGGGAGGAGATCCGGGCGGGGGAGGGCTGTTGCAGAAGACGGCGTTCTGGAGAGTGGCGTTGAGGCCGGTGCACTCCGGATGGTTGGGGGTGAGGGTGCAGAGGTTGTCCGTGCGGCCGTTGATGTTGGTGGCCGTGCAGCCCATGAGCACGCTGTTGTGGGCGTTGAAGGCATCGGCCTGGGTTTGAAAGGAGCCGTTGGTGGATTCGTGTACCTGCATCTGGTTGTTCTGGTTGATCTGCACCACATAGCCGCCCTGCTGGGTTTCGGCATTGGCCTGCTCGCTGAAGAGAGAGTTATCCTGCTTTTCGGCGGCCCAGTCCACGGCTCGGTTGGGGGGAGGCTGGTTATTGCTATTATTGTTATTATTGTTGTTGTTGTTGTTGTTGGTCGCTCCACCTACAGGCGCGGCCGGGAGGTGCGAGCAATCGTTGACGCTGCTGAAGGCCACGCAGGCATCATAATCCGCTTTCTCGCATACGTTATCGCCGGCTGGGCAATTGTTCACCCAGGCTGCCTGGGCCGATAGGCCTTGCAGCAGGAGGAGGGCGAAGATGATCAGGCCGCTACGCATGGCGCTCCGTGAAGGTGGTTAGAGCTCGATCTTGGGTCCGCCGAGGAAAGGGTTTTCCTTGGTGCCATCGAATTTTTTCTCATGGATCCCGAACATGAGCGGGGTCTTTTTGCGGTATTGCGAGTGCACCATCTGGAAGATAGTGCGGCCGTGCACGATGCCGTTTTTATCGAGAGCGGCTTGCACCTCGGGGCTGAGCTTCATGTCGGTCGGATTGCCGCCGGTAGGGCCACCCTTGGTGTCGCCGCTCAGAGGAAAGAGAGCATCCACGTTCGGAGTGGTGGCGGCCGGAGTGCGGCTGGCGCCTGCGGCATTCACAGCCAGGTCTTCGTTGGTGAGGCCGAGCTGGTTCATCATCTCGTTCGCATCGGGGCCATTACCTTTCGCCATAGTGTCGTCCATCATCTTCTGCAGGTTTTCCTGAGAAGCGGAGGGTTTGCCGGCGAGGGCCGGGCTGTTGGCGAGGAGAGAGAGAGGATCGGCGCCGTTGGCCATGGCATCGGCGAACTCATCGCGGTTGAGGCCGGTTTTCTGTTCCAAGTCGCCATAGATGCCGTCCATTTTTCCGTTGCGAAGGAGGGCGGGGTCGATCTTGATGCCGCTCGAGTTGCCGTCGCCCACATCCACCTTTTTGATGTCACCGAGCTGCGAGGTGCCCGTGCCGTTCTTGCCATCGCCATCGCCGGAGATGGTGCTCTGGTAGGGATTGAGGTTGTCCATCTTGTAGGCGTTGTAGCCGGATTTGTTGGCGTTGTTGTTCATCTTCTTGGCGGCGGCGAGCGCGGCCATACCGGCGGCGATCAGGGCCATACCGGCGGCGATCAGGGCCACACCGGCGGGTGTGGTGGGAGGGCTCGGGAGGAGGGCCATACCTGCGGCCACCATTGCCATACCGGCCGCGATCGCGGCCATGCCGAGCATGGTGCTTTGGTTGGCGCCGTTGTTGTTGAGGTCCTGGTTGTCTTCCTGCGTATTGTCCTGGTTGTTGTCTTTGTCGCGGTTACAGTAGTTCCATTGGCCGCCCCCGTACTGGCCACCACCGGTGTGGCAGTTGGTGTCGGTGGAGGAGCCCGTGCCGGTATTGGTGCTCGGGCCGGTTTCGGTTTGAGTGCCGGTGAGGGTGCTGGTAATGGTGCGGGTGCCGTAGAGCACTTCGGGATAAGTGATGATCGAGCCGTTTGCGGCGGTGCGCGTCGAGGTGCGAGTGGCGGTCGGGTAGATCTGAACGTAGTCGGCGAGGGCTTTGGCGATCCACTCGTCGTGCGTGAAGCTGTGCGCGCAAATGGCGAGAATGAATATCCAAATCGCGCATTTCGGAAGCGTTTCCCATGGACGGAATGGCTGCTTCATATGTCCCCCCGGGAGCTGCCTGGTGGCGCTCCTTTTCCCCAAAAAAGATCCCTTATAGAATTTATCGGCTATTTGGCCGGAATCTTTAGAAAAAGGCCTCAGAATTGGGGTTTTTTCGTGTTAAAAAAGCGCCACAATCCGCATACCTAGCGGGGCCCGGTTCGGGCTGTCGCATCGCCGTTGTAGCTCAGTTGGTAGAGCAGCGCTTTCGTAAAGCGCAGGTCGCAGGTTCGAGTCCCGTCAACGGCTCCAAATTGCCGAATAAGCGCTGTGTCCGCCGGGAGACAGGGCGGAGCAAAATCGCCCTGGAAGGGGTGGGGTTCGGCGCAAAATAAATAATAATTAGTTATATCTAAGGGTGATTGACGGAGAGGCCCGTTCAGATTTAAAGTGCCTGTTCCTTGGCTCATAAACCCAAGACGCGCGGAAAGGTGTCCGAGTGGCCGAAGGAGCTTGATTCGAAATCAAGTATACGTTTACGCGTATCGTGGGTTCGAATCCCACCCTTTCCGCCAAATCTTTCTTATTTACTGATTTTCCTTAGGTTTGGTTCATCACGGTTCGTGGTGGGTACTGCCCGAAGAGTGGCTCAGGCCGTAGCATTCAGGTATTTCAAGCGATACATTTCAGGTTCATCACGGTTCGTGGTGGGTACTGCCCGAAGAGTGGCTCAGGCCGTAG
>CAZTCD010000070.1:0-20646 GCA_964612065.1 uncultured Bdellovibrionales bacterium
CGTTTCGGCCGACCAATGTGAAGACTTATTCCAGTGGCTGTCGGGCCCGGAGACCAAGACTCAAGCAGAGAATGCGCGCGTTCCGCTTCCGATCTCTCCGGAGCCAGGAAAGTGGACAGCCCTCACCGGAAACACAGGAACAGGGAAATCCACCTATCTCCATACACGCTTCCAAAGCTCGAAGGCACGAAAGGCCTTGGTGCCTCAGCAAACCGAGATTCTACCGCTCACCATTCTGGGCAACCTCACTCTCGGCGCTTCGATTCCGGAAGAAAAGATTCTCAATATTCTGGAAGGGATGGAGCTGAAGCCAGTAATCGCTCGTTTGCCGGAAGGCTTTCATACTGTGCTTGCCCCAAATGGAGCTCCTCTCTCGGGCGGCGAAACTCAGAGGCTCTGCCTTGCCCGTGCTTTGCTGCAAGACCCGGAAGAGCTTCTCCTCGACGAGCCCACCTCAGCGCAGTCTGAAATCCAGGAAACCAGCATTTTGCGATTTATCAAAGAGTTCCGCCCCGGCCTCACAGTAGTGGCGGTGACACACAGACCAGCCCTCCGCCAATTCGCTGATCTCCATTGGGTGGCCGAAGGCTGGAACCGGATCGTGAAAGCGGAGGCAAAATGATCAAGAAGGTGAGCTTTTCAACGGAGGCGATTGCTGCACTTCATTCACTTGCGCAAGAACTCGTGCCCGTTGTGCAGGCCGGAGATCACGCTCTCTTGAACGAAAAGCTGGGAGACTTATCCGCCTCAATTCCAGAGAATGTGCGAGAAACGATGGGATCGCTTTTGTGCATGCGAGAGGCAGCGGCAATCCTGGAACCGCTAAGCCTCGACCTTCGGGAAATTGGCCCTACCCCAACTGCAGTTCCGCTCTGCCCAAATGAGAAGGTTGCCTTCGCAGCCTCGATGCTGCTTCTGGTGGGAAGCTCTTTGGGCAAGGTGTTCACCTATAACCAAATGAAGCAGGCAGGAAAGCTTTTTCAACATGTGTTCCCCGTGCCGGGCATGGAGGGCACCCAGACCGCAGCCAGCTCCGATGCCGGCCTGGACTGGCATACGGAACATGCCGACAAGCCCAACCCGCCTGACTGGCTTGTGATTCTATGCTTGAAGAACCCCACGCAGACGCCCACGCGGGCGAGCCGACCGAAACTGGAGGCGTTGAGTGAGGCGAGCAGGAAGATTTTGATGGATGCGGGGAACTTTGCGATTGGCTCAGGCGACTGTGGGGAGGAAGCTGCCCGGCCTCTGCTGGAAGAAGCGCTAAACGGAATTCGCCTGAGGTTTGATCCATTGCTAACCGAGGCGAGAAATCCCCGTGCAAGTGGTGCCTTTGCGGAGCTGCAGAGTGAGGTGGAGGCGGCTACGGAATTTGCGGCTCAGACACCGGGCTCTATCGTACTGATTCCGAATCGGGTTACCACTCATGGTCGCGACTCATTTATGGCTAAATTTGACGGGGACGACAGGTGGTTGCTGCGATGTTTTCTGGGGGATGGGACAAATATCCTGACTAGTCAGACACATGGCAACAGCCGGAAGGCACAACTAGCACGATGAATTATAAATAATTTCAAATACTTATGAAATAAAACTAAATATAAGTAATTATTGAGATGATTTCGATAAACGAATTGAAAAAACAATCAGGACCAGTATACTCCACTTTCTGCGGGTACTTACAGCACAGCTTGTCATAGGAGCATTACAGCATGAAATATTTAGGCCAAAATGCGCGATGCATTGCTTTCGTAGTCTCCCTTTATGCTCCTCAGATTTCGTTCGCCAATTCGAATGACTCTACCTCCTTCGAACTTTCCATAGATGCACCCGAAGTAAATGGAATGAGCTACGAAAGAGCCTTCGATGTTGTTGGTCGGTATAATGAGATTCCATACGGTATGCCAATTTTGGTAACCCCTAATAAAGAACATGAAAAAACTGGCTTTGATCTTTATATCTTTGATCACCTTGCTGTCAGTGTGGATGCTTCTGAGATCGAATCGAACCCAAACAGAGAAATCCCATAGCTTGAACTCATCTCTTAATTTCTTTCTAGGCCGGAAAGAGCGAACGATTTCGTTCGCTCCTCAGGATTCTGACGCTCTTATTAATGCATTCTTCCTTGAACAAATCATTGGAACACTTGTTCGACTAAGCCCAAGTGGAAGATATGAGCCCTATTTAGCGGAAAGCTGGACCCTGTCAGAGGACAGTAAAACTTGGAAGTTTCGGCTAAAGCCTGGAAATCGCTGCGAAGATGGAACTCTGATAAATGCACCAAATTATATAGCTGGCCTTAAGAAAACTCTCAGATTACTTGCCGGCTTCACTGAACTGCCAATTTTAAATCAACTCGATGGATGGAATGAATTTGTAAAAAATGGAAATTCGTTTCCAGGACTCCAAGCAACTAGTGATGTGGAAGTTCGTTTTGATTTTTCCACGAAGCCTTCCAGCGGATTTCTAGAGTACCTCGGCCTTCCATACATGGGATTCTATTGCGGCTCGAATTTTAACTCTGACGGAACTTGGCGAGATAAGAACTATGCTTTCTCCTCATCTGCATATCGCTTGGAAACGCGGGGCGAACACTTTCCAATTAAGCTAGTTCGGCGAGATGGCTGGTTTGCCTCCAAGCAAAATTCTCCTCATGAAATTATATTCGAAAGTGATTCTTTTGAAAATTCGCTTAGGCGAATCGGCCCTAACTCAATTTTGTATGAAAATCTCAATGCTTCATTTGAGACGCTAGATGGGTTCCAAATTATCAGATCCATACCCTCTCTTCTTGCCTATGTCTCAATAAGCCCGAATAGACAACTCAAAGATGCTAGAAAGCGCAGAGAAATTCGAGATGCTATCGATCTTCAAAAGAGAAAGGAACCTTTCAAGTTCCTAGGGGCTTCGATGGCTTCAACTCTGTATCCACAGATGAAAGTCACTCTTCCGACTGATAAATTCGTCTCTCCCACAGCTCCAGATGAGAGGCCTTTAGAACCACTGGTTGTCTTTCATGCGGGCGGAAACACTCCTCGATCGATCTACCTTAAAAACCTGGTACAAGAGTCCGTTGAGAGGGGCCTCGGATACAAGCTCAAATTCGTGGAACAATCGCAACTTTCCAAAGGACACATGGAGGGCTGGAAAGACTCTAAGGCTTTCGACTTAAAACTCGGCGCAGTTGATATAGGCGGCGGGATCGAGAATCAGCTCATAAAGTTTATGTTTTGCTCAAAACTTGGAACGGGCTTTTCGGACCCCTCTGGACGTATTTGTGGCCTGGTTGAGACTGCAGAGAAAAGTCACGGTGATTTGATGAGCGCAGAAGATGCTCAAATCTACTATCAAAAGCTAAGCGAAATATTGAATGACGATGCATGCCTCATTCCAGTTCTCCATTTCGGGGCTACATGGATTGTTGGAGAAAAAGTAGACATGACGGGCTTCTCTCCAAATATGGGAGTCCCTTATTTCGACCAAATCGAAATTAAGTAATGCTGAAGCTGTTAAAAAACATCTTGCCAGACTTAAATCGAATTGAAGAGGCTGCCCTCAAATCTACTCAAGATCTTGTCATCGGATGGCATTGTAATGCTGTAATTGATACGAACAAGATTTTGGGAAGTGGCACTCATCCTGACCGAGCACTGTCTCGAACTATTGCAATTTCTGAAGCAATAGAACGTCGCATCGTTTCGAATCTTAAGTATTCGAATCGATGCGCTACCTTCCTTTTGGATCAGTACCCTTCAACATGTGGATTTGCCGTGGGATTCGACGAGCCCGCAACTAGAACCAGAGCAATTGCGGAGGCTGTAGAGCGATGGGTTCGCTCCCAATGGATCGATTTTCACTATGCTATTCCTGAAGTTCCTGCCAACTTTGTAGAATCCTCGCTTTGCCCACTGGGAAGCTGGTTGCGCAAGTCATTCGATGAGATCAGATATTTTTATTTGACGACTCAGATGAACGTCGACGATGAGTTGGTAGACTTTCATACCGCTATAGCTGTCGGAATCAAAGGTGAGGGAGCGTTCGTCGGTTCAAAAACAGCTCGATCCTCAATAGGGCTTTGGACCCACGCATTGGCTGAGGCTTGGCGGCACCTAGTGCTTTTCGAACGGAATTCAGAGCGCGAAAGCGAAGAGATGAAGCCGATTGTATACTTCGGGAATAACAAGCAGGACGCCTTTCAGCAAATCGCACTAGCAAATAAAGAAACTTGGAAAAAGTCAGAGTTATTACTGGTTAAAAAAGTCGAGCCCTTAGATCAGGGCATTTATTGCTATAGAGCGCTCTGTCGTGATTTTATTGGATGGCATGGAGAAAATTATAAGAGATTTGTTTATTAGGATTGGTGGCCCATTTGCCACCCGCCCACGAATACTCCTTGTGACGGGAGTCGGAATATTCGCGCTCACGATAGTTCAAGCTATTTTCGTTTACCTCCAAAGTGGGGTTGCCGCTTCCACAGCGCGGGACATTCAGGCATTACTCAGGCAAGAGATAAATGTCGGAAATCTTTTTTTGCTCTCAAGGTCCATTAATGACCTCCAAGATGCCAAACTATTTGAATGCGCCGTGATTCAGTCGCCGAACTCTCCGACTCCTTACTTGGATCTTCGGTTTAGAAACCCCTGTAAAAAGAAAACTCCTTTCTGGCTCTCCGGCACTACCTTGACGACGAATTTTAAAGCCCTTAATGGGGAAATATGGACCATCGAATTCCAATCTATTAACGGTCGCTTTTTTTATATAAGCCTATGGCTATCAAGATTTATCGCATTGCTCTCTCTTCTAGCGTTCGCCAATGTGTTTTATCGAAGGCTTGATAAGTCATCAGCCGAAATTTATCGACAGCAAAGTCAGAAAGAAGAGCTTCGGAGAATATCTGAATCGCTTGCAATAGAGCTGACTGAAGCCCGCATTGACGCAGAAAGGAAACGAATACAGACAGAACTGGCCTCCCAAGTCGCCCACGACATCCGCTCCCCTCTCGCCACCCTCGAAGTAGTCCTGAAAGACGCAGACCAGCTCCCTGCCGATCAGCGCACCCTAATTCGCAACGCCTCGAATCGCATCCGAGAAATCGCCAGCGACCTCCTTCAGCGCAATCGTGCAGGCCAGGTAGGTCAGCCCGGCAAGCAAAGCGAGCCAGGCCCCATAGCCCTCGCGCCACTCATCTCTGAAATTTTCGCTGAAAAGCAGACTCTCAGCCGTGAGAACAGCGCGCTTCAGTTCGCCCTTCAACTAGACGCTCCCCTCGCTTTTTCTAAAGTTCCTGATTCCGAGCTCAAGCGCGCCTTGTCTAACCTCGTCAACAACAGCATCGAAGCCACTCAGAACGGCCGTATCACTCTATTCTTGAGGCAAGAGGGTGGGCAGGTTCTTCTTGGCGTTTCCGACGAAGGCAAAGGCATTCCTCCGGAAATGATTTCAAAACTTGGCAGCCGAGGAGCTTCGTTTGGCAAAGATGGCGGCGAGTCGGGAAGTGGACTCGGTCTATACCAAGCGAGGCGCCTCGCGGAGGAGGCTGGTGGCGAGCTTCTGATCGAGAGCGAGCTTAGTAGAGGAACCACGATAGCAATGGTCTTCCCGGATGCCTCTCCGGAAGGGGGGCCCTCTGAGATCGACGCTGAAAGCACAAAAATCATCGTGCTAGACGACGATCCCGCCATAGGTGAGCTATGGGGAAGGCGTCTCAGCGAATGCAAACTTGATCCATCAAGCCTGCTCTATTTTCGAAACACTTCTTCTTTTTCATCTTGGCTGAATGAGCAAAGTGACCTTCAGGCATTTACCTTTCTCATAGATCAAGAAATCACCGGATCTCCTATAAAGGGCCTAGATCTGATCGCAGAGAGGCATATTGAATCCAACTCGATACTTGTGACGAACCTGGCCTCGGATCCAGGCCTGCAGGCCGGTTGCAGAAGCTTGGGTGTCAGGTTGCTTCCCAAAGAGCTTATTCCCTTTATTCCTTTTCGCTCCTCATTTCGATTGAAGGTTCTTTTAGACGACGACACCAGCATACACACTCTCTGGAAGATCACCGCGAAGCGCAGAGGCATCGAGCTGGAAGTGTTTTCAAAGAGTGCAGATCTACTCCAGCGGGTGCCGCACCTTGATCGCAGAACAGAAATTTTTCTCGACGAAAATCTTGGCGACGGTGAAGCTTCGGGAAGCGATGTGGCCGAACAGTTGGGCAAGCTTGGCTTCAAGGCCATCTTTCTCTGTACTGGATTTAACCCGGGGACGGTTTCCCCCAGCAAGTGGATACGCAAAGTGATTGGGAAAGAGCCGCCTTGGGTTTGAGAGATGTTGGTTCCTCGAACTAACAAAGGAATTAGAAAAACACGCCAACGGGAGCTGAAGGTCTGCACTCTTACGCTTCAGAATACTCCTACCTGCCTCCGCAAGTTTCACTTTTGCGCACACCAAGCAGCTAAAGGCCGCCAAACTCGAGATTTTCTCCTTATTTCCGATACTAATTAGTGGGAATTAGACTAATAAATCAAGTTCGTAGCCAAATAGAAAACGCTGAAAGAGCTCTAAAAGCTGAAGCGAACGCACGCGCAGAGGGCTTTACAAATGATGCCTTTTTTCGAAAGCGCGATGTATTCACTGTGGCCATATTTCTTTTTGCCGCACTGTCTGCGCTAACATTTCTTATCTTTCCACCCACGAGTATCGGTATTGAACTTGAAAAAAATCCAGGCGACCTACTCCTTTTTCGAGATGGCTCGCTTACATTTAGCGACTCACATACGATCCCCAAACCTTCTCTTCCAAAGATACCGATCCGCCTACCGTTTCGAGAAGCACATAAACTGAACGGCTACATCAGAGATGGTATTTGGTATGAATTTCTAATTGACGTTCCCGACGTCGCATTCAAGGAAGAAAGAATAGGAGTTCTGGTTCCAATGGTATGGGGCCATGGCAAAGTTTTTCTTAATGGAGAGTTAATTGATTTCGGTTTCAATCATGTACCGATATTAGCGCTTACACAGAGATCAAATCTCCTTCAGATTCGAGCAAATATCGAAGGCTCCAATCGAACCACCCCGATATCTGCAACAATCCCTCTGATTGTCGGCGACATTGACCAGTTAAGAGCAATAAAGAAAAAGATAGACTCTAGATTTGAGATTAACTATCGGGCCCTTTCCATTTATAGCCTCGCCATTCTACTTTTTGGCATGCTGTTCGTTGCATTTCCTAGAAAACCAGAACTGTTTGCCTATATTGTGTTTCTATTCTTTTCCCTAATGAACTCTTCTTTAGTAACCATCAGTGACACCAATTCTTTTCCCGCGATGCCCCAGGCGATCCAACAGTCTATACTTCTGTTTTTCGACTACGCCACTAATCTCTCTGTACTGATTTTTTCCCTCTATTTTTTAAGGGCTCATCCTGAAAAGATACGGGACAATTCAAAGTCATTGATTGTCACGACAGCCTTTCTCGGGCCGCCCCTGACTTACTTTCTCTATGGAGCATTTAGTGCGCCCCACCTTTTTCAAGTTGGACATCTTGTAACAAATTTCAGCTTTTTAGTAGCTCAAGCTGTGTTTGTCTGGCCGAGGTTGGTATTTTCAGTCAGAAAAAACTCGGTTCCCGGATTTCGAAAAACGGCATGCATTATCGTAGTGGCCACGATTCTCGTTTTCCATGTGATAAATATTCTGGACTACTTCGCCTTTTTTTCTGGAATCACTTCCCTACAGAGCAATGGTCTAATCTTGAATATCGCCTTGGCTGTAACTGTAGCCTTCGAGGTCTCAAGGGCTGAAAAAAATCAAAAGATTTTGGGCAGCATGTTACCTAAAGAAGTTCGCGAGACTCTTCATCTTTCAAAAAAGAAAGTAAGCCAGAAGGGCTTTGTAGTGCTGGTGGATGCTATCGGTTACTCGGCCGACAGAAATCGCTTTGACGATGAAAATGAACGCGGTTTGTATATTGAAAAGCTAGCCCAGAAAATGCTGAGGCCGCTTAACGATCTTGCATTCAAGGACTTTAGCATTCTTAGCTGTACCGGGGATGGCATCTATTGCTCCATCAGAGGTGAAGCAAATGAGGAAACTCTAAATTTTGCGATTCATTTTGCTCAAGAAGTGACAAATGCCGATCCTACCGAAGGCAATATTCAGTTTAGAGCTGCAATCGGATATGGCTTTTACGGAGTAAGCGTTATTGAGTCCGGACAAGTAAGAAAAGAGTTTGTTGCCGGAAATATTTTGAATGATTTGTCGCGAGTGATTGGAAATTCAAAGGGTCAGCATCAAATCCGGATCTTGGTTACTAAAAATACGGAGCACCTACTGGATGATTCGGGAGCTGGTGTAGTGATTGATAAGCACGGCTTTGAGCATCGATATGTAGAGCTAGAAAAGATAAAGCGAGTGGCCTAGCAGGCAACTCGCTTTAGTCGAGGCGCTTCTATTTCTTAGCAACCGTATTCGCTGCTGCAAGCATGAGCCTGGTTCGTGCTCACTTCGATCTTGATGTTGAGGGTCGAAGCAGCGAAGATTCCGGCAGCGATGAGAGCGAGAGCGATAACTTTTTTCATATTGTCCTTCTCCTACTAGGGGCCACGTTGAGTCGTGGCGTTATACCAATCCATCATCGCAAGGGCAATACCAAAGTCCCGGTGTCAGGAATTTCACATACTTAGTCCATTTGGATACAGGGCCGCTAAGTGCCCGCACCGTCAGCAGAATTCACACCTCCATCGGCCTTATTTACCCAGAATCGCCGCGAATCCGCGTCAATCCAGCGTCTTCGGGCTGTTGAGTAAATGATCAGCAAGTGTCAGCCCGCTATACAGGGGTTTCACGTCGGATAACGCTCAGAATCCCTCCACAAATTCAGCGCCTTAGCCGACCTCTGCCCAATTCTTGTACAGCCCGTTTTCAGCTCTCTGCCACCTCCCTAACACCCTCACCCCGCAAAATGCGCGGCGCTCTATATAAATAATATTTATTGCAAACCAGCACAGCACGCTCGCCCCCACCACTCCCCCGACCTCCTCATTCGCTCCCGCCTTTGAACAAACCAACCTTTCCGGGGTATAAATTCAGAAGAACTCGCCAGGCCTCATTTCAAAAGGAGACTCCATGAAATCCGTGATTCTACTCGCCCTACTCGTTGCATCCCCAGCCTTTGCACTCAGCCCCGGAGAAGGCCACTGCGTGGCAGGCGCGCTCAAAAGCAGAAAAGAAACGAGCGTAACCTCCGCCCGCTACGCCTGCTCGGGAGCCAGCGAAGGCCAGGGCCACTGCATTGCCGGTGCGTTGGAAAGCAGGGCTGAGTCGAGCGTAACCAGCGCTCGTTATGCCTGCTCGGGATTGAATGCGGGCGAAGGCCTTTGCGTGGCCGGAGCCTTGCGCAGCGGTGTGGAGACGAGTGTAACGAGCGCTCGCTATGCCTGTTCCGGCGTAAGCGAAGGATCCGGCGCCTGCGTGGCCGGTGCCCTCGAGAGCAGAGCGGAAACGAGCACCACCTCGGCTCGCTACGCCTGCAACTAAGCAACGCCTTAGCGCGGTCCTCTCCCGTTATAACAAAAAAAAGCGGCGACTCCCTCTCGGTGTCGCCGCTTTCGTTCTAGTGAATCCTCGCTACCCTACCGGGCAGCCAGGCGAGCACTATCTCTTGGCCTTCAGCACGTTCAGCGCGCTGCCTGCCTTGAACCAGCCGATCTGCTCCTGGTTCAGCGTATGCTTGAGCGTGATCTCGTCCTTCTTGCCATCCGAGTGCGTGATCACGCACTTCAGATCCTTGCCGGGCTCGATGCCACCGAGGCCGAGGATCGAGATCTTGTCGGCCTCCTGCACCTTATCGTAGTCGGCTGGGTTGGCGAAGGTGAGCGGCAGCACGCCCTGCTTCTTGAGGTTCGTTTCGTGGATACGAGCAAAGCTCTTCACGATCACGGCAGCAGCACCCAGGAAACGAGGACTCATGGCCGCGTGCTCACGGGAGGAGCCTTCGCCATAGTTTTCGTCGCCTACAACCACCCACATTTTTCCTTCGGCTTTATACTCACGAGCCACCTTGGGGGTTTCCGCCGTATGGCCCGAGAACTGGTTCTTCACCTTGCCGGCAGCGCCCGAGAAGGCGTTCACGGCACCGAGGAACATATTGTTGGAGATATTATCCAGGTGGCCACGGTATTTGAGCCAAGGGCCAGCGGGAGAGATATGGTCCGTGGTGCACTTTCCCTTTGCTTTGAGGAGAAGTGGAAGATCCACGAAATCCGTTCCGCTCCAAACAGGGAAAGGAGCCAGCTCCTGAAGGCGATCACTCGAAGGCGCAATAGCTACCTTCACCGAGCTGCCATCGGCAGCCGGAGCCACGAAGCCATCGGCCTTGGGCACGAAGCCGCTCGGAGGGATGTCGTCGGCCTTTTTAGGCTCAGCCAGCTTCCACTTGCCGCCCTTGCCGTCATCTAGCTCGTCGTGAAGAGGATCGAAATCGAGGCGGCCTGCCAGGCCCATGGCCACCACGATCTCAGGCGAGCTCATGAAGCCTTCGGTTTCGGCGTTGCCGTCGTTACGGCCGCGGAAGTTGCGGTTGAAAGAGGTGATGATGGAGTTCTTGGTTCCATCCGATACGTTATCACGCTTCCATTGGCCGATGCAGGGACCGCAGGAATTGGTGAGAGTTACCCCGCCGGCAGCCGATAGAGTTTTCAGAAAACCATCGCGCTCCACCGTGGCATACACCTGCTCCGAGCCCGGAGAGATGAATAGCTCGCTCTTGCTCTTCACGCCATGAGCGATCGCCTGCGAAGCCACATCAGCTGCGCGGGAGATATCTTCGTAGGAAGAGTTGGTGCAGGAGCCGATCAGGGCTGCAGTGAGATTGAGCGCATAGCCCTTCTCTTTAGCCTCTTTCTTGAGCTCGCTCACGGGGCGGGCAAGATCAGGAGTGTGCGGGCCTACCACATGCGGCTCGAGTTTGCTGAGGTCAATCTCGATCACTTCGTCGTAGTATTTGGAAGGATCCTTCTGCACTTCCGCATCGGGCGTGAGAAGGTGCATGTTCTGTTTCGCCAGATCGGCGAGATCCGCACGGCGGGTGGCGCGGAGATAGCGGTCCATCGGCTCATCATAGGGGAAGAGCGAAGTGGTAGCGCCGAGCTCGGCACCCATATTGGTGATCGTGCCTTTTCCAGTGCAGGAAATGGAACTCACTCCATCTCCGAAATACTCCACAATCTTATTGGTGCCGCCCTTCACGGTTAGAATGCCGAGCAGCTTGAGGATCACGTCTTTCGGGGAAGTCCAGCCGTTCATCTTTCCGGTGAGCTTCACGCCGATCAGTTTGGGATACTTCACTTCCCAGGGGAATCCGGCCATCACGTCCACGGCATCGCCGCCGCCCACACCCACCGCCACCATTCCGAGGCCGCCGGCATTTGGGGTATGCGAATCCGTGCCGATCATCATGCCGCCAGGGAAAGCATAATTTTCAAGCACAACTTGGTGGATAATGCCGGAGCCGGGCTTCCAGAAGCCGATGCCGTATTTCTGGCTCACGCTTTCGAGGAAGGCGTAAACTTCTTTGTTCACCTGAAGCGCGTTCTCGAGATCCTTCGCGGCACCGAAGCGGCCGAGCAGAAGGTGATCGCAATGAACCGTAGTGGGCACGGCGGTTTGGGGCACGCCCGCGCTCATGAATTGAAGGAGAGCCATCTGGGCGGTGGCGTCCTGCATGGCCACGCGATCGGGGTTAAGGTTCAGGAAGGAGGTGCCAGCCTTGAGCTCCTGATTCTCAGGATCGCTCAAGTGGCCGAGAACGATCTTCTCCATCAAAGTAAGAGGGCGGCCGAGGCGCTTTCTTACCACCGCGAGATTCTTCTCCATCTTCGCGTAAACGCCACTTACGAATTCTTTGGTGCTGTCGATTTTGTTGTTGGCTGCCATTGCGCTCCTACCTGCTCCTGAAAAGGCCCTAAAATAGAGCTATGTGTGAGGCCTCACCCTAGCACGGTTTCCGGGCTAACGCAGACCAGCCAAACCCCCCTAAAAGGCTCCGAAATGCCCCAAAAGCCCTTGAGGACCCATAAGTTGAAGCAATGGCTCTAATAGGCCGAAAGAGCCTTTAGAAGCCCGATATGGGCAGGGATGGCGAGGCACCTGGAGAGGCGAAGATGAAATTCGCGAGCTGGGCCCTGGCAACTGGCATTTTCCTTATGGCCACCGGATGTGGCGATTTCACCGGAGACCGAAGGGTGCCCGTGGATCCTGTGCCCGAGGAAGACAGCGCAGAAACAGATACAGCGGATGCAGACGAACCTCCTCCTTCGGATTCCTGAAAAAGAAAACCCCGGCAGCCACCTAAGGCCCGGGGTTTTCTTTCAATAAAGCCTGAAGCTTACTGCTGGGCTTTGTAAGACTCGATTTCCTGGCTGGTAGCACCAGCCAATTTGAGCGCTTCCACGGTGAACGCCTGCACATAGCCACGGTATTCGTTCATGAAATCGTCTTCGGTGACTTCATAGGCAATGTCAGGAGTGGCTCCGCGGTTCTCCATCAGCTGGCCGTTCGGGCGAACCATCAAGCTCTCCGTAAGCTGGAGCTTGAAAAAGGAGTTCGCGAGCGGCCCGTGCTCAGCCACGTTTCCACCGGCACCCGAAGTCTGGGCTCCGAAGAGAGTAACGCGTCCGTTGTCTTTCAGGATCGCCGGGAAGGCATCGCCACCAGAGAAGTCGAACTCATTGATGAGCATCAACACCGGCTTGGTGTATCGCACCTGAGAGTTCGGCTGGATCATCCCGAAAGAACCGGTAAGATTCAAAGAAACGGGATTGGTGAGGAAGCGCTTCTCGGTGATCGCATCACGGATCTCGCCTTCGAGATACTCAAAGCGAGCCTTCAGAGCGTTCGCGGCGAAATCCTTAGGATCGGCCTTCAGCATCTGTTCGATCTTCGCATTGATTTCCTGGAACTTCTTGAGCCAGTTCATGCTGGGACGGATTTTGAAGTCCATGTCTTTGTAACTTTTCTCGGCGAAGAGACCTACCAGATCACTTACCAACGAAACGGATCCACCTGGGTTGTTGGTCTGGTCAAGAACCAGAACGTCGGTCTCTTTCTCAAGAGTGCGAAGAGCACGCGCCGCCACTTCGAGCAGGCCGTCTTCCATATACTGGTGAATACGAAGCACTCCGATTTTCTTTCCTGCAGCTTCATAGATAGCGGCAGTTACAGGAATTCCGGGAATTTCTTTCGCATTCGCAGGCAGCTTGAACATCGATTTCGCGTTGCCGATATCAGAGAGACCGATCTGCGCGAACTCATCAAGCTGCACTTTGGAAAGAACCGAACTGAACTCGGGCATCTTCTTCAGCTGCGCCAGAAGCTGTTTGCCATTTCCAGCAGAGGTAGGGGCAGCATCTACATCGTCCTTAAGATCGCTGAGATCATCAAGATCGAGGATAGGCGCACCTGCCACGATCCAGGTGGCAGTAACAGTAACAGGCTGAGCCGCACCTTTTGGAAGAGCGGTTACAGTAGTTACTCCCTTGGGAACGGCATAGCCACGATCCTGCCGGCGGCTGGTGATGCGAGCTGCAGCAATACGCTTGGCGCTGGGAAGATGGCCAGTATGAGAAACAGCCATCATGTCGTCCATGATCTGCTCTACAGGCTTGCCACCAACGGCGATGAGCTGGTCGCCCTTCTTGAAGGGGAAAAGCACTTCGGGAAGACGCATACGATCAACCGTTTCGATCAGTACTTTGCCTTCGATCAGGTCAGCGGTGAAGCCGAGGCTGGAGCGCAGAGTGGAAGGCACCATGGCGGTAACGTGGGCGTCTTTCAAACCAGCGGTGAAGCGGGAGAGAAGATTATAGTACTCAGCATCGCTGCGGGCCGCGGCGATGCGCTGGCGGTATTCGTCTACATGCTTGGCGAAATCCAGGCCTACGCTCTGCTTCTTCCATCGCAGGGGGCCGTAATTGCGCTGAAGGACATTCACCAGCTGCGCGAAATCAGAGAGGCGCTGATCAGTGCTAAGTGCGGCCAAGCTGGTCTGTGCCGTAGCCGCCAGAACCAAAACTCCCATCACGGTTCCAGTCATCATCTTCTTGAGACTCATTGGGTTCCCTTTCCCATTCACTGCCGGGGGGTTCCGAGCAGGTGAGGGGTTATATAAAGTTTTGGTCCGGCATGTCAAAAAATTTTCCGAAGCTATGAAGATTTTTTAGACAGTGGTTTTATTTAATAATTACAATTATTTAAGTTCGCCCTGTAATTAAAACAAGGTCGTATTTTTGACACAAACCCTATACTTTTTACTCAGTGCATTCAGATCAACTGGAGATTTGTTTCACGCGCTGCAACAGCTGTTTTGCGTCGGTTTACAGCTCACAAGAATATTCGCTCCAGAAAATAGGTATTGTTTAAAGACCGCAGCGCGCCCTTTTCGTATAACTTTCTCATGCGCGAATTCTTTCCCGAGCTCGAACCCTTCAAAACTGAAATGCTCAAAGCCTCCCCCCTGCACGAACTCCATGTGGAGCAATGCGGGAACCCCGATGGGCAACCCGTAGTTTTTCTTCATGGTGGCCCAGGCGGAGGCTGTGACCCCAAACACCGCAGGTTTTTCGATCCCAGCCATTATCGCATCATTCTTTTTGATCAGAGAGGATGCGGCCGGAGCCGCCCAAGCGCCGAGCTGGAAGAAAACTCCACCTGGGATCTGGTGCACGACATTGAGCTGATCCGAAAGCATCTGGGATTCCGTTCCTGGATCGTGTTCGGAGGGAGCTGGGGATCCACCCTCGCGCTCGCCTATGCAGTAAAACACCCCTCCAGAGTGCGAGGGCTGATTCTACGCGGGATATTCCTCTGCAGGAAAGAAGAGATCGACTGGCTCTACCAGAAGGGCGCCTCCGCGATCTTTCCCGATCTTTGGGATGAATACCTCGCCCCAATCCCCGAGGAAGAAAGAGGCGATTTGCTAAACGCATATCATAAGCGGCTCGTGCTCAGCGAAAACGAAGAAGAGCGCCTGGCAGCCGCGAAGGCCTGGTCAAAGTGGGAGGGCGCCACCTCCTATCTTCACCTCAACAAAGATCTGGTAAATGCCTTCGACGACCCCAAACACGCCCTTGAATTCGCGAGAATCGAGAACCACTTCTTTGTGAACAAAGCCTTCTTCGAGACGGACAATTTTCTCCTCGAAAACGTGGAAGCCATTCGCCACATCCCCTGCGTGATGGTGCACGGCCGATATGATGTGGTTTGCCCCTTGAAGAATGCCTGGGATCTGCATAAGCTCTGGCCAGAATCGCAGCTGCATATCGTGCCTGATGCCGGGCACTCTGCTTATGAGGTGGGAATCCGGGATAAGCTGATCGAGGCCACGGAAGCCTTCAAGGCTTTGCCGGTGGAACAGTGAAGCCCTTCTTTCGCGTACGAAACTCCTCCAGCATCCGCTGAAAGGCGCCCTCCAAGTGAGAGCGGATCTCCGAGCCTCTGGAATCCAGCTTTTCCACGGCCAAAGCAGTGCTTTCAATCGTGGAAAGCGCTTCCGCCCTAGGCTCTTTCCTCAAGTTTCCATAACGGGAACGAGCCTTGGGCTGCAGCACGATTCGCTTCAGCTTCAATAGCCAGGCATTTCTCCACCAAAGAGCCTTGGCCTGGCTCCAGGTTCCGTCTAAAACCACTAGACCCTTAATGCCGGGCGATTGAGGCATAGGGTTTCCCGCTTTGCTCACGAAGTTCACTTCCTCCGGATACACTTTCCCTTTCGAGCCGAGATAGAGCACCGCCCATTCAGAAGGATTCGGCTCCCCTCCCACCACAGACTTCAGGGATCTCCAGGATAAGCCCACTTTCAGCTCGGAATTTGCGAGCGCTCTCACCAAAAGAGAGGCAGTTCCCAACTCTTTGTCCGGCTCCTGAGGATGCTGAAGCACGATCACTCGCACCGCATTCGGATACGCCTCTACTGGCACCTCCATCCCGAGAGAGGCTCGCTCGCGATCGCGCGCACCTTCCACGCGCTCGTGCTTGCTTTGGTCGTTCATAGGCTCCAATCGATCGGATCTTTACCGAGTTTGCGGAGGATCTCGTTGGTTTGGGAAAAATGCTTCGAACCAAAATAGCCGGCATGGGCGGAAAGAGGCGAGGGATGGGGTGCTTTCAAAATCCGGTGTGGAGGCACACGAATCATCTTTGCCTTCTCATGCGCGAAGCGCCCCCAGAGAAGAAATATGATCGGATCCTCACGTTCACTCAGGAGCTGAATCACCCGATCCGTGAACTTCTCCCAGCCCTTATTCCGGTGAGAGGCGGCAAGCCCATGCTCTACAGTAAGCACGGCATTCAATAAAAGCACTCCCTGATCGGCCCAGGAGGTGAGATCCCCCTTGGTGGGAACCGGAATACCGAGATCATCTCGGATTTCTTTGAAGATATTCACCAAGGAAGGGGGCGGGCGCACGCCCTCTCTAACCGAGAAGCTCAAGCCATGGGCCTGTCCCGGGCCATGATAAGGATCCTGCCCGAGCACAACCACCTTCACCTTGCTGAGAGGGGTGTGGTTGAAGGCATTAAAAATATCGCTACCGCGGGGATAGATCTGTTTTCCCTGAGAGGCCTCCTGCCCCAAAAAGGCACGAAGTTCTTTCATATAGGGTTTATCAAACTCATCCGCGAGGGCTGCCTTCCATTCTGGTTCGAGCTTAACTTTGTCATGATTCATGATGCCTTGAACCTATATTGAAGGCCCCCCATGTTGTAAAGTGCGTGCATGGAAAATCCCACGAAGATATCCACCTTTAATCCCGAAATCGGCGAACGGCTCGATTCTTATCCTGTGCACACTTGGGGTCAGCTTGACACTCTATTGAAATTATCCCAGTCCGCCTTTCATAAATGGAGGAATAGCCCCAGATCACAGCGCACGGCCATGCTTTTGAAGCTCGCGGATCTCCTTGAGCGGGACAAGCTCGACTTCGCCCAGCTGATCAAAAATGAAATGGGAAAACCAATCGAAGAAGGCGTGGCCGAAATTGAAAAATGTGCCTCATGCGCCAGGTATTATGCCGAAGAAAGCGAAAAGGCCCTGGCCCCCGTCAATATTCCCACCGAAGCTAGGAGCAGTTTCGTCACCTTCGAACCTCTAGGCACCGTGCTGGCGATTATGCCGTGGAACTTTCCCTTCTGGCAGGTGATTCGTTGTGCGGCTCCGGCCTTGAGCGCAGGGAACGCGGTGGTCCTGAAGCACGCCTCCAATGTGACAGGATGCGCACTCGAACTGGAACGCCTTTTTGCCGCCGCCTCGGGCATTCCTGATCTCTTCCGGGCGGTGCTGATCCCGGGAAAAGAAGCCGTGAAGCTGATCGGGCGCCCGGAAATTTCTGCGGTAAGCCTCACCGGTTCCACCGTTGTGGGCCGAGAGGTGGCCTCTGCTGCCGGGAAAGCTTTAAAAAAGTGCGTGCTAGAGCTGGGTGGCTCGGATGCTTATGTGATTCTGGCGGATGCGGATCTGGAAAGTGCCGCTCGAATTTGCGCTCAAAGCCGCATGATCAATGGCGGGCAAAGCTGCATCGCGGCCAAGCGCTTTATTGTGGAGAAATCGGTACTCAATCCATTCATAGAGCTCTTTCTTCCAGAGATACAAAAGAAGCATATTGGCCCGATGGCCCGCCGCGATCTGCGTGATGAGCTGCAACGGCAGGTGGATCGATCGGTGAAACAGGGAGCGAAGCTACTTTGTGGCGGAAAGGTGCCCTCCGGAAACGGCTTTCATTATCCGGCCACGGTGCTCACAGAGGTGAAACCAGGTATGGTGGCTTTCGACGATGAGCTTTTCGGCCCGGTGGCCGCAATCGTGGAAGCAGAGAATGAGGAAGACGCCATTCGTCTCGCGAATCTAACCACTTTCGGGCTGGGAGCCGCGGTGTTCACGAAAAATCTGGAAAAAGCGGAAAAAATTGCCCGCGACAGGCTCGAAGCTGGTTCCTGTTTTGGAAATGCGTTGGTTCGCTCCGATCCGCGCCTTCCCTTTGGAGGCATCAAAGATTCAGGTTATGGGCGGGAACTCTCAGCTTTCGGAATCAGGGAATTCACAAACATAAAAACCATTTATATAGCAGAACCCAACACCTGAAACAGGATCCTCACGTGAAAATCGAAGGTTTTGGGTTCTTGATCCCCCGGTCTTCAGCCAACAATGCATAAACCGAGTGGTCATGCCATTTGCGATTGAAGAACACTGCACCGCGCCTTACCCCTTCAAACTGAAAGCCCAATCCCCGTACCAGGCCGATGGAAGCAAAGTTATGAGGCAAAATTTCAGCTTCCAGTCGATGAAGTTTTAATTTCTTGAAAGCAAAATCGATAGCGGCCTGCACCGCCTCTTTTCCATACCCGTGCTTCCAGTAATTATTGAAAATCCCGTAAGAGATACGGGCGCTCTGCACATTAAACCGGAGAATCAACGCCAGAAGCACGAAACCCATAAGGCGACCGGTTTTCTTTTCAAAAATTCCGAATTGATAGATGAGCCCCTGTTTTCGGTAACGCTCATGCTGAGCCAGGATTTTGGAAAACTCCTGCTTAGTTAAATCATGATCTACCTTGAGATCCTGATCGAACTCATTCTGTTTTTCAAACATGGCTTCATAAGCATTTTTCCATCGTAAATAATCCGAGCGCCTGTAGAGGCGAATTTCAAACCGTTTACTATGAAAGTGCAGCTTTGGAAGCTTGCCTGACATCAACGGCCGAACCATTCCTTGAGATAGTCCTGCATAGATGCCCAGGATCTATGATCGGCCGATTTATTATACTCAGCGATTCCCTTGCGGGCGTTTTCGCCTTGAATCTCGGGATTCGAAAAGGCATGTACAGCTCCAGAATACTTCGTTAGCACCCAATCCGCCTTAGCAGAGCGCATTTCCTCCTCAAAGGCCTGAACTTCAGTGGCAGGCACAGTCGGGTCATCAGCTCCATGAAGCACAACTACAGACGCCTTGAGAGTGCCATCTTTGGCCGGCATAGGAGTAGAAAGACCCCCGTGAAAAGAAATTACGCCCTTCAAATCGGCACCCGCTCTCGCGAGCTCCAGAACAGTAGTGCCCCCGAAGCAATATCCCATGGCAGCCAAGCGGGAACCGTCCACTTGCGGTTGTTTTCTAAGCTCTTCCAAAGCGGCGAGAACTCTCGCCCGCATTAGCGGCCTGTCGTTTTTATATTTTCCCGCCTGCTCACCGGCCTGCTTTGGACCGGACGGCCGAATCCCTTTTCCATAGATATCCGCAGCGAAGGCAAAATAGCCCAACTGTGCCAGCTGCTTGGAACGACTCTTGGCGTAATCATTAAGCCCGGTCCATTCATGCACTACTATTACGCCAGGCAGCTTCCCTTTCTTGGCGTTGTCATATGCGATAAATCCTTCAAGAACCGTATCACCCTGGCGGTATTCCAAGGTTTTTGTCACGATTTTCGCTTCAGCGTTCCCCAACACAGCCAACATCAAAATTAAAGAGCAGAGAAACCGCATGACCGACCGCCTTTCCGTTTTAAATTTTTGAACCATCCTCAATCACTTCCGGCTGCCGCTTCTTTCCAGTGAAAGCAAAAAAGGCAAGGGCCGAAAAAACAATTCCGGTGCCGAGCCCGATGAGAATCGCGACCCGATAAGCATCGATAGTCCAACCAATCATCGGCTCACAGTTAATGCCCGTGCTGGCTGGCGGGGTTCCATACCACTTGATAAAACTGGGAGAAAACCAGGCAAACAATGCCGCACCAAGCAATCCACCTATCAGAATGGTTCGAAGAAATTTTTTGACCGTGATCATTCCGAAGGAAGTTCTACCACGAATCTCGTCTTAGGGGAGGTTTGGTCGAGGAAAAGCTTCCCGCCATGGGCCTCAACAATGCTTTTGGAAATGGAAAGGCCGAGGCCCGTGCCTTTACCCACTTCTTTGGTAGTGAAAAATGGCTGAAAGATCTTGTCATGAAGCTCCGCCGGAATTCCCGGGCCCGCATCCTCCACCGCCAGGCGGGCCGTTCCGGGCTCAGGATCATTCAGGGTAACCCAGATTTTTCGTGCAGGCCCTTCGGCCACGGCGTCAACTGCATTCCCGAGGAGATTCAAGATCACCTGGGATATTTCCGACGAACGGCAAGGAACCATTAACTTCTTGTTTGGCCAGTTCACTTCAGCCGTTACTTCTGCCTCCTTCAGCCTCGGAGCACACATTGCCAAAGTTTCTTCGAGAACAGAATTGAGGTCAATCGGGCTCATTGGGTCTGCCGCAGTTTGCCGAGAAAAAGTTCTAAGCCCTTTTACGATTCCGGCTATACGATTTGCCATCCGCTCAATACTTTTATAGCTCTCAACCACTTCCCGCTCTGGGCAGGCCTTTCCTTCCTGCGTAACCAGCTCCCGCATCTGTACAGCCAGGCCGTGAATCACCGCCAGTGGATTATTGATTTCGTGCGCGATTCCACTCGCCATCTCCCCCAGCGCTGCAAACTTCGCGTTCGCAGCCATCTGATTTCGGGAAGCTTCCAAGCGCTCTCTTGCTTCGCGAAGAGGCGTGATATCTTCAGCGATTCCCGCGATCCGATACACCTCATTCTGAGCGTTCTTAACGGGGAAGGCCCTGTCCTTCAC
>CAZTCD010000071.1:0-20324 GCA_964612065.1 uncultured Bdellovibrionales bacterium
AAAACAAGGGCGACGGCCAAATTGCGCATAGTGTTAACCTCGGGTTGCGGCACTATAGCATAGAAGTCGGATAATAGTCCATTCGCGTCGGCACAATATGTCAAGCGACTGAAATCACTATACTTTAATAATTGGAGGGCTCGCTACTGACAGCTAGGCCCCCGAGCAGAGTAGAGGCGCTCCAGCACCGAAAGAGCATAGATATTAGCACCTTGTGCCGAGTACACCTTTGCGGGGGCGAGCCTCTCCGTTCCAAATCTTGCCTCAACCCCGTTTGGGTCGAAAGGCCGAGCGTCAAGCAGGTATTTAGCGCCAGACTTAGTGCATATAGCCTCGATGAACCTTCCGAAATCCTTCTCACTCCGGGTAGCCGCATCAAGATCGGGACGTTCCGTTAATACCGCCACGGAAAGCGGGGTAAGGTAATAGGTTTCATTGTCAGCCGCTACGATCGTGAAGCTCCCAGAAGCATGCATTCGAAGCCACGCTTTAGCCTCCCCGGCAGAATGCGTTTTGACCATTTCAACACCAAGAGGGCTACTCCATATTTTATACAATACATGGAGTGGCAACTTGGAAGACACGAAGATTCCTATGAAAATCAGGCTGGCAGCACCGGCCTGAAGTCGTCCGCTTTTCGTCACAGTGCTCCATCGAATCAGGACGAAAACACCAATGGCAGCCAGCAACTGCAAAGACGCGCCCAAATACCTGAGCTCGATTTCAGCGGCTTGGGTAACCACGAACACACCGTAGGCCGCCAGGCCCCCCACCGCGAGTGCCGGAATGTTTCCTGCCTCCAGGCGGCTTCTTCTCAAAAGAAATCTGCCCAGAACAGAAAGGGCAAACAACGGCACCACCGTCAAAAAAGGATTTTCACGCCAAAGTTCCGGGAAACGCATCCACAACCTCGGAATAGAGTCCAAATGGCTTGCCGGATGCACTTGTGAAAAGTGCGACTCCCAGCTTTTGCTGAGCCATGGACTTGGAAAAACTCCCGAGAACAGTGGGAAGAAAGGATTCCCGGATAGAACGAAGTTTCGAACGTAAATTGGAACGGCTCCAAGCAGCAACCCGGAGCCCCAAACGGCAAATGCACCCAAAGACCACGGAAGCCGATTCCAGGGTCGGTAATAGAAAAAAAGTGCGGCCAATAACGGCGCAAGACTAAGAAGAGCCGTTACTTTTCCACTTAGTGCAAGCCCCCCAAACACACCAGAGAGTGCCAAATAGATCAGCCTTTGGTTCTTGAATCCCTCCGCGAAAAATACAATCGCACCAAGCACCCAGAACGCTATCCCCACATCATTCTTCGCCAGCGCAGCCGTCCACTGCAAACCACTGACAAACAATGCAGCAAAGCCCGCTAACGGCAGCCACTTCGAATTCAATCCCGGCTTCATCATGCGCATGACCAACAGAGCGCTGCCACCCCATGCTAGAAACAAATGCAGCCATTGAGAAAACAGCTGTGCCTCTATGAGCCCGAACAAAGGATGAACTGACATCCAGAACATCTGAGGCCATAAATAAAGAACCTCCCAGCTCGAGGCCAAAAGTGCGTTCGGAAGATCGGGATTCATGGTAAACCCGCCGGCCTCAGCCCAAATCCTCGGCCCCAGCAAATGGTACAAAAGCGGATCGCCGTGCTGGGCCGGTATCGCTGCAGTAAGCGCACGCACCGAAAACACTAAGATGGCTGCAAATCCAAAAACCCGTCTTTCTCCGAATGCACGAAGAAAGTCGAGTACGGTCTGGCGAGAAAAAATCACCCCAGGAAAGAACAGGACCAGCCACGCCCAACCCGGAAGAGAGCGCAACTCCCAAAAACTGGCCAATAAAAATGCCCCCACCCACAAAAAGAGGGAGCCGAACAGAAAAGAATCAGCAGCGCTCTCCAAAGCTGGCGCTTCCGGTAAAAGAAATCTTCGCCGCATCCAGAAGCCGTAGCCAACCGTGCCCAGCAGAAACCACGCGAACAGAAGAAAAAGGAGGGCAATGCCCCACCATGAATCAGCGAATGAACTCTCCTGGTATGCGCTTTCCATCATTTTTCTCTATTTTTGTAACCCTTCCTCCCTTACTTTGAAAGCACACCCAAGCATGAAAAGAACCAATTATACAGGCAGCCTCCACTTCCTCTGGAAAGCCCTTCTCGGCTACGCCGCCTATTATATGTTTTTTCCCCTTTGGCTTCCGTCCTGGCTCAACAAGCTTCGGGGCGTAAGGATCACCAATTTCCGCTCGGTTTATATCGCCCCTAACGTTCTGATCGACACTATCTATCCAGAAGCGGTAACCATTGAAGACGAAGTCTACCTGACACGAGGGGTGAAGATCATTGCCCACTTCAATCCCACCAACCCCATATCTGAAATGACCGGCATCGAGAGCGAAGTGCGCCCGGTAAAAATCGGACACGGAACATTTGTCGGAGTAAACGCCATAGTTCTGCCGGGAGTGGAAATCGGTCGGTGCTCTATTGTTGGCGCGGGCGCTGTAGTAACCAAGGGCTTTCCGGAGTTCTCGATCCTGGGAGGCAATCCAGCCACGCTGATTGGCGATGTAAGGAAGCTGAAAAAGGGTGAAGCCCTGGCTTAAGCCCCATTCACCTTTCGCACTTCCTCTTCCACAATAGCAAGCTGCGAGAGAAGAACCTGGATCTGGTCGCTCATCCGGCTGATCTTCTGGGTTAGATAAAAAACATAAACCATCAGGAACCCGATCAGGGCGATATATATCACGTGCCTGGCATCCACGATCCCTATCACAGAGCCGGCAATCCAGCGATAAAACGGCTCAAGCACCGAAACAGAGACAAGAAAGAGAGCCATCATCGTCCAGAGCACGGCATAGGCCGGGCGCATGGTGTTTCTTTGAATGGATCTCAACACGAAGTACAGAAAGCCAACGCCAATAAGAAGCGCCAATACTTTGATTTTCAGGCCCACAGCTTACGTATCCTTCTTCTTTGCAGCAGACAGCCAAGAATATTAACTACTCCCTTAATTGGAAAAGTAAGCGCCGCAATCGAACGAAATTCAGAAGTGCCATGTTTGCGGGCCTGCATTACTACCGGTACCTCGAGAATTTTAGCGCCGGCAAAATGAGAAAGCAGAAGCAACTGATTGGTGTCGGAAAGCTCATGCCTATGGTGGCGCGCAAAAAACTCCAGCACCTTTGGGCTGTAAGCCCGAAATCCACTGGTAACATCCGTTAGCCTCTGGCCCACCACCAAAGAGTCAAGGGCCGCAAACAGCCGAATGCCCAACCTGCGAAGAAAGTAGCTTTGGAAACCCTCTTTCTCCAAAAATCTGGAACCAATTACATAATCGGCCCGGCCATCGAGCACGGGCTGCACAATTTTGGGAAGCTCCGAGGCCACGTGCTGCCCATCTCCATCAAACTGGCAAAGACAGTCATAACCATATCTGTGTGCGTATAAAAAATAACTCATCACAGTGCCCATGGAGCCGCCGGAATTCACGCAATGGCTGACAACAGGAACTCCGGCATCGATAGCGATTTTTTGTGTGAGGTCGCTGGATCCGTTATCGATCACCACGAGGTCAAAATTCGGCGCATTCTCCCGCAGATCCCGGAGCGTACTCCCGAGATTCTTTTCCTCATTATAAGCAATCACCGCCACCAGCACTCGCTTCATTCCGCCCTCCTGGCCGGAACACCGATATAAACCCCCGGCTCCTTGCAATCGCTAACTACAACGGCCCCGGCGCCGACGGTTACATCTCTGCCCACGCTTAGATATTGAAGCACGCTTGCGCCCACCCCAATCATAGAGGCTTCACCAACAGAAACGCCCCCACTCAACGTGGCTCCCGGCGCAACGTGAACATCCGCGCCCAATATGCAGTCGTGATCGAGCGTGGCACCGGTGTTTACGATCCCGAGCCGCCCCACCCTGCAGTCTGGCTGAATCACCACCCCGTCCATTACCACTGATCCCTCTCCGATAATCGCCGAGGACGCTACCGTAGCCGAAGGCGCGATGATCACGGGCAACTCCAGACCCGCGCCCTTAAGGCGATCCGCCAACGCAACCCTCGATCCACCACTACGAATCTTCCCCACGCCAATTACAGCCTGAAGGCCGGGGTGTTTTTGCACAAGGGACGGAATCGCGTCGTCGCCCCCAAGGCAACTCATACCAAGGATGGACCCTCCACCTTTCGGATCTACATATCCGACAGGCCGAAAAGCCGGAAGACGAAGCAGCATGCCCAAGATCACTTTTGCGTGCCCCCCACCCCCCACAACCAGAATCGGTTTAACGGCCACGGCGAAGCGCTCCGATTACTCGGCCCTGCTGCTCGCTTGTAATCCCCACAGAGCATGGAATATTCAGGCTGACCTCGTGAAGTTTTTCAGCCACAGGCGTGGGAAGCCTCTCGCAATGTGAATAAGGCCTCTGCCGGTGGCTCAGCTCCCAAACAGGCCTTGCCTGAATTTTTTCGGAAGCCAGGCGCGCCATCAGCTGCTCGCGATCTTCGCCATATTTTTCACCATCGATCTGCAAACAAGGCATCCAATGATTATTGTCGGCATAAGAGGGCGCGGGAGCAACCTTGATTCCTGGAACGCCGGAAAGTTCTGTCCGGTATCTCTGAAAAATTTCTCTCTTCCTTCTGAGATAATCTCCAATCAACTCAAGCTGGGCGGAACCGATCGCGGCCTGCACATTGGTGAGCCGATAATTGAAACCAACTTCATGATGAACGAAGCGGGCCTCATCATCTTTTGCCTGGGTGGTTAGGTATTTCGCACGCTCCGCCAAGGCGCCGTCGTCTGTAACCAGCATTCCACCCCCGCCAGTTGTCATGATCTTGTTTCCATTAAAGGAAAAACAACCGAGCTTGCCTACAGCACCCACATGCCTTCCATCCAAACCGTGACCAGCCATCGAAAGATATCTGGTTCCCACGCCCTCGGCGGCGTCTTCTACAACCGGCACTCCATGAGCCTGAGCCGCCCTGAGAATCGGGCCAAGATTCAAAGCATTTCCAAATACATGCACGGGAAGAATGGCTGCAATCCGGCGATTCCACCTCCTGGAGAGCGCATCATTTACGGCCCTAGGGCATAGATTGTAAAACTCGTCGCAATCCAGAAAGATCGGCTCTGCCCCGCAATAGTGAATGGCGTTCACTGAAGAAATAAACGTGAGCGTGGGCACGAGAACACCATCGCCGGGCTTAACCCCAGCCAGCAATAGGGCAATATGCAAGGCGGCCGTTCCACTGGAGCAAGCCACCGCATGCTTTGCACCAACATAGCCCGCAAACTCCCGCTCGAAGCGCTCCACGAAGGGCCCCGCGGAAGAAACCCATCCGCCATCGAGGCAATCCTTCACGTAATCCCACTCGTGTCCTCGGATATGGGGCACGCTAAGCGGAACCATCTCAGACATTATAAAGATCCGCCTTATACAGATGCTGGTGCTCGCGAAGGAAATCTATCGTCTCCTCGAGGCCTCGATCGAGATCATAGCGCGGCTTCCAGCTGGTAGCGCGGCGTAGCTTATGCGAGTCCGCCAGCAGCCTCTCTACCTCGCTCTTCTCGGGGCGCACCCTGGCCCTGTCTTCCACAAGTTCAATCTTCTTTCCCAGGACCTTGGCGATCTTCAGCGCAAGATCTCCCACCGATATTTCTTCACCCATTCCGATATTGGCCACTTCGCCCGCGAGCTTGGGGCACTTGAGAATCGAAATGAAAGCCGCGGCCGTATCTTTTACGAAGGTGAGATCGCGGGTGGGGGATAGATTCCCAAGCTTGATCTCTTTTTTTCCGGCAAGGATCTGAGTAACGATCGTGGGGATAATCGCACGCGCACTCTGCCTTGGCCCGTATGTGTTGAAGGGACGCACGATTTTCACCGGAAGACCAAAAGACCGGAAATATGATACTGCCAATTGATCGGCCGCAATTTTTGAAGCCGAGTAGGGGCTCTGCCCAACCAAGGGATGGTTTTCGTCTATTGGTACCTTCTGGGCGGTACCGTATGTTTCGCTCGTCGAGGTCACCAGGACATCTTTAATAGACAACTCCCGGGCGGCCTGAAGCACATTATAGGTGCCCTCGACATTGGTACGAATATAGGCAAGCGGGCTTTCGTAAGAGTAGGGGATACCAATCAGAGCCGCCAGGTGCAGAACACCATCACACCCCCTCATGGCCGCCAGCACGGAGTCATAATCGCGGATATCACCAAGATGAACCTTGAACCGTCCTCTTGCCTGCGATTCCTCCAGCCAGCCCCAGGATCCCTTTGAGTTATACCTAAGGAATGCTTTTACCGAGTACCCCTCAGCTATGCACGCCTCCACCACATGGGATCCAATGAAGCCGCCGGCGCCCGTTACCAGAAGTGTTTTCACTTCGCCTCGCTCTTGAAGTGGGTGTTGTAAACCTGCTGGGCTTTCTCATAATCATGGATCTGGCCGATATCGAGCCAGTACTCTTCGATCTCGTGTTTCGCTACTTTTCTGCCGGAAGCGAGCAGGTCTTTAATTAACTTATCCATCCCGAAATACGTTTTTTCGGGAATGTATTGAAAAATTTCCGGCGTCATCATGTACACGCCCGCGAGAATGAACTTAACGATATTGGGCTTCTCTTCAATTCCAGTCACAAAATCACCGTCGAAGAATATGTCTCCAAACGCGTAAGGCGTGATGTGCTTTTTTATCCCAATGGTCAGCTCAGTACTCTGGCGCTTCGCGGTCTCCACCATGGCCGTGAAGTCGGCGAGAGTGAGAATGTCTCCATTCATCACCAGAAATGGCTCCGTGAGCTTGTCCTTGAGCAAGGTGAGGGGGCCGGCGGTGCCCAACGGCTCTTCCTCTTTACTGATTTCGATCTTTACGCCGAACTGAGATCCATCACCGAAGAAGTTGCGAATGTAGTCAGCCTTGTAATTCGTCGCCAAAAAAATCTCGTTGAAGCCGTGCATCTTCAACCGTTCGATCTGAATCTCGAGAACGGACTTTTCCCCCACCGGGAGCAAAGGCTTGGGAATAATTTCAGTAAAGGGGCGGAGCCTGGTGCCCAATCCACCCGCCAGAATTACAGCTTTCATCTGACTGCCAAAGTAGCGGAAACGCCTCTTATTTTCCAGCCTGGCGCAGGAGCGACGCTACGCGGGGCGGCATCATTGGGGGCCCTATTGGACTGATCCCTTTTTTGTCTTTATTCTCGAGCCCAATGAATGACTCCTCCCTGAACAATGATTCCACGGTGCTTTCCCGGGCCCTGTACGCCTTTGCCTTCTTGATGCTTGCTCTCCGCTTTCTATGGCCGGGTGACACGATCTATATTCTCGACGAAGCGTTCCTGCAGATCAGAATCGACGAGCATTTCGCCGCAGGCACCATCCCACTCTCCAATTCGCGCGGATCGAGCATCCCCCTTCCCTATGGTCCGGGTGGGCAATGGTTCTATATGGCCCTGCGGCTGTTGAGCTGGCATCCCGTCTTCCTGGTATTATGCCACCTCACCCTTCAGTTGGGCGGCGCGCTTTTGTTTTTCCGCACCTTACGCATGGCCTATGGACGAGAGGCCGCGGCATGGTGCGCGGCGCTCGTGGCCTCCTCGCCCCTATTGTTTTTTCTCGCCAGGCACACCTGGGACAACACACTACTGATTCCGATCAGCTCGTTGGTACTGTGGCTTCTCTGGAAGCTCCAGGAACGCAAGCGCGAGATCCTGATTCATTCAGCCCTGGGCTTCGTTACAGGCTACGGCGTGAACACCCACCTCATGTTCGGCGCCATGGCGCTTGCGGTGGGCAGCAGCCTCTTTTTGAGAGGAGTTCGCCTTTATGGATGGCGCTCCAGGAAACTCTGGATTCCCATGCTTGTATTTTGCGCTTCGAGCCTGGCGATTCTCCTTCCCTACCTTGTCGAAGCCTTTCGGATCGCCAGTGCCGAGAAACCTCTCGAAAATGCCAGAGTAAAGGAACACTGGGGTGATGCACGCAACCTCTGGTGGCTTTTTCAGAGAACGGCTCTTTCCTCCTCTCTTTTCCAGGCGAACATCAGCTTTGGAGACCTTAAAGACCAATTCCAGTCCTTCTCCGGAAAGTTCTTCGGATTTTTGTTTTATAAAGATCTTTTCGGTTGGTTCGGAAAAATCGCCGCTTGGGCTGGGGCCATTTCCGTTTTGATCGGCCTAACACGAGGGCGCATCGAAACAGACTCAATCCGCTTGCTGGCTGGCTTGGCTTTTTTCTTTACGCTTTTGATTTATCAGTACCTGAACATTCCCACAGCCCCGCACTATTTCAATCCGATCTGGTGGCTTGTGTTCGTGGGAATTGCATATGCCATCGGCCGTCTCCACGGGGCCTGGAAAAAGGCCTTCCTCTTCACCTTGGCCGCCTGCCTTTTCGTGAACACCAGCTATATCGCCTTTGCTACTGCCTTCATTCGAATCAATCGTGGCGCAAGAAACATGGAAACCAGCGTGGTTGTAGAGGAACAAATGAGGCTCTTCCGGGATCTCTGCTCCTGGGGGCAACAGAGAAATAAAGCTGAAGTGAGGGTGCGCAAGGAGGCGAAAATGGGGGAGCCGGCTTTTGATTTTCTTCCGTCCCACATGCCTGAATGCAAGGGGGTGAAGTTAACTTTAGTGAACAGTGGAGAAGACCTTGTGATCCGGTATGAAAACAGCAGCAGCTTCAGTGCGGCTCTCACGATAACTCCAGGGGAAGCCGCCTATTCCCGATAAGTGCGGCTCGAAGCTCTTTGCAAGCGGTCCCAAATGGCATCCCAGAGACCACCAAACTGATCGGCCCGGCGAAACACATATAGAAATGCAGCATTGCCTTCGGCCCCTTCACGAAGCTTGGAGTAAAGGGCCCGGGCGGCGATTTTCGGGTTCGGATCCAACCTAACCTCTGAGCAAGTGACGTTCCGATCAAAACCAAAGTCGGAACAAATTTCCTCTCTGATCTTCTGCTTCAAACCGACGCCATCCTGCTCCACGATAAAGAGGGGAATGGGAGGCATATAGTGATGCTCTGTATTTCCAGGAGAAGCTACACTTGAGGCATGGTTTACCTCAAAAGAACCACCCCTCTTTTTCATCGCTGCTTCAAGGATGTCTTTTGTTATGGCTCCAGGCCGTAACACCGTCACAAGGTCCTTCCCGCCATCCTGACCCAACGCTACCACCGTTGATTCCAGGCCCACTTCGCTAGGCCCCCCATCGATCACAATCAGGTCTTCCCCGGAAAAGCTCTTGCTTACATGCTCTGCCTTAGTGGGGCTGGTTTTCCCAAACTTGTTGGCGCTTGGGGCCGCGAGTGGAAAACCGCATGCCTCGATGAGTTTTCTAGCCACCGGATGGGCAGGCATTCGCAATCCAACGGTTTCCAGCCCCGCCGTTATCAGGGGATTCAGGTTCGGATGCCGGGGAAGCACCATCGTTAATGGACCAGGCCAAAATTCCGCGGCGAGATAATCGGCCAGAGGAGACCAGTGCGAAATTACCTGTTTTTTTTGCTCTAGATCCGAAATGTGCACGATGAGGGGATCAAAAAAGGGGCGCTCTTTTATAGCAAAAACCTTCTTCAAGCCCTCTTCGGAGTAAATAGAGGCAGCAAGCCCATAGACGGTTTCCGTGGGAAGAGCGACCACTCCTCCCGCCTCCAATACCGATTTTGCGCGCTCTAGATCGTAGTCTAAGCTCATAAGATATAATATAAGGCGACTATGCAGGTTTTCGGCACGCCCCCCTCGCACTTTACCCGAAAAGTACGCGTTCTACTCCAAGAACTCGGGCAAACCTATGAATTCGTGCGCCTTCAGAACATTCTGGCCGTGGGTGCAGGCGAGTTTGCCGAAAACCCCCTTCACCTGTTCCCTGTTCTTATAGATGGTAAAAACCGGCTCTTCGATAGTGACGCCATTTGCGAATACTTGGTTGAGCAGTACGGTGCCGGGACAAAAATCTCGTCTTTTTTTCCTGCACCCGGGAATAAAACCCATGACCGGCAACGGCTCGTGATGATCAATGGCGCCATGAGCGCTGGGGTTAGCGTGATTCGGGCCCGCAGAAGCGGTGTAGAGAACTGGAAAGACTATCCCTGGCTTCGCCAGGAAATGCAGGCCATCACCGCCGCGGCCGAGTGGCTGGAAAAGGATCTTGGAGCACAGGAAAGCTACTACCCTGGAAGGCTTACCGTGCTTGATATCGCCCTTCAATGCTTCCTGGAATGGGCGGAGTATCGGGAAATGATCACCGACTGGTCCACGCTTCCATGCTTGAAGTCGTTTAAAGAAAGGCATGCCTCCCGCGCCTCGTTTGCATGCACCCACCCCTCCCTTTCGGAGGCAAAGAGATGAGCAAGACTTATTGTCGGCTTTACTATCGGATTCCTTTTTCCGAAACCGATGCGATGAAGATCGTTCACCACTCCAACCACGCGAGATACTTAGAGCGTGGACGGGTGGAGTTCCTTCGATTGGTGGGCCTGGACTACGCCAACCTGATGGCCCGTGGTATGCACTTCCCGCTTACCGAATTTAAAATAGAGTTCAAACGCCCCCTTGTATTTGATGAAATCATTCTGGTGGAAACAGAAATTTCTTATTTGTCACGGGTCAGGCTCAATTTCGGATATCGCATCTTCTCCGTTAATGAAATGAAGCCGCATTCGATACACATAGACCCATTTCTGGATGGCAAACCCAGTGTGGTCGGAGAAACTTTTCATTGCTGCGTAAACGATAATGGGCGCCCCGTTGAGACCGCCCAAGACATCTACGAGCGCCTCAAGATGCTTCAGGGAGAAAAATGATTACCATCAAGAGTGACCGCGAAATCGAGCTGATGAGAAATGTGGGCAAACTCGCCGCCAAGTGCTTGCGGGATATGGGAAAGCTTGTTGTTGAGGGCGCGCGCCCCTCCGAGCTCGATCGAGCCTGTGCGGAATGGACCAAGGCTCATGGCGCCATACCGGCCACCATGAACTACAAGGGCTATCCAGCGAACTTATGCGTCTCAGTAAACGACGTGGTCTGCCACGGCATTCCCAACGATCGCCCCTTCAAGAAGGGTGACATTGTGAACCTCGACGTCACACCCATATTGGATGGTTATCACGGTGACACCAACGCTACCTTTATCGTAGGAGATGTACCGGCGGGGGTTCGTTCCTTTGTGGAAACCGCCCGAGAAGCCATGTGGGCCGGAATACAACAGGTTAAGCCAGGGAATACCGTTGGCGACATCGGATTCGCCATTGAGAGCCTTGTAAAGGGCCGCGGATATTCCGTCGTTATTGAGTACTGCGGCCATGGAATCGGAAGAAACTTCCACGAAGATCCGGTGATCATGCATGTGGGGCGCCCCAAAGCTGGTGTTCCGCTGAAGGCCGGCATGACTTTTACCATCGAGCCCATGATCAATATGGGCGGTCCGCAAACGAAACTCGAAAACGATGGATGGACAGTTCGTACTGTTGACGGCTCTCTTTCCGCGCAGTTTGAACATACCGTTCTCGTTACCCCCACCGGAGTAGAAGTTCTCACCCTCGGCGAGAACGAACAGCCTGCAGGTGCTTGACCCAATCTCAGAACTCGGAGCTCTTCTTACAGAAGAGGGCCGGATCATTGCTTTGCAAGAGCCCGGCTGCGCTATTTTGGCTCAATGGCGAGAAGATACCGACAGCAACTGCCCCACATTTTCCTTTCGGAAGTTTTTTTATCCGCAGAAAAAGGGTCCGTCAGTCTGGGCGGAGTTTCCCGAATCAGCGAAGTGGGGCTTTTGTTCCGAAAAATCATTCGGGCTTCCAAGCGAAAGTATCGAGAAATTTCTCCCCGCCCTCTCCGGCCCCTTTTCCTCCGATCGAGAGTCATGGAACACCCTGTTTTCAAGTGCATTGAGCGAGTTAACTCAGGAACGCGCAGAAAAGCTGGTGCTGGCCCGCCACACCTCTGCCGCCCTGAGCAACCTCGAATACCAGAAAATCTTACCCCGTCTGCCAGACCTGCTTTTTCGGGCACGCACGGAAAATGCTTTTCGCTTCCTGGTAAAATCTGGGAGTAGTGTGTTTTTTGGGGCCACCCCCGAGCTCCTTTTCGAAAGAGGTGGAGGAAAGATCTCCGTACCTGCAATTGCTGGAACGATTCCTCTTTCCAGTGGGGAGCCTGAAAGCTTGCTTCAAGCCCGGCTGATGGAATCCGGAAAGGACCTTAAAGAGCATTCACTTGTGGTTCGGGGGATTTTAGAGACACTGACGAGCCTGGGCCTTAGGGCTGCGGCCGAACCCTCGCCGCGCATACTTCGCACGGCCCGCCTGCTTCACCTCTATACGCGCATTCAGGCACTGGACTCCGAGAAAATCACCTCCGATCAATTGATCGATGCTCTTCACCCCACTGCGGCCATTGGAGGTCTGCCGAGAGCGGTCACAAGCGAGTTTCTCTTGAAAAATGAGCCCTGGGACAGGGGACTATTCGCTTCTCCGCTATTGTTTCGTCTGCAGGAAAAGGAAATTTGTCTTGTCGGCATTCGTTCTGCGCTACTGACGCCATCCAGCCTGAACCTGTTCGCTGGCGCAGGCGTTGTAAAAGAAAGCACCGCTGATGGCGAGTGGGTGGAAACCGACCATAAGCTCAATGTAATGAAGTCTGTTCTATTCGGAGAATCCTCGTGGAAGATAAACTAGCCCTTAGCGCCTATAAATACGCCTTGGCTTGCACTCACCAACTTGTAGCCTCTGGCGTGAAAACCCTGGTTGCTTCCCCGGGGTTCCGGAACTCGCCCCTGATTCTCGCCGCTCATCGCACGCATGGATTACAGGTGGTTACAGCCGTCGATGAGAGGGGCGGGGCTTTTCTCGCACTTGGGATTTCGCGCGCACAAAGATGTCCCGTAGCCGTGCTCTGTACATCGGGCACAGCGGCGGGAAATTTTCTTCCCGCCGTGATGGAGGCCAATCACTCTCGGGTAGCACTGGTTTTTCTCACTGCCGACCGCCCACAGGAATTGGTGGACACCGGAGCCAACCAATGTACTGACCAGGCAAAGCTGTTTGGGGAACATGTTCGTGCGTTCTACGATACCGCCCCGCCCTCGGGTGCCGAGCATGAGCTGAACCAGGCTGCCTACCTGATTGCAAAAGCAGTGTCTCGCGCTCACTCTCCCATGCCCGGTCCGGTACATGTAAACCTGCGCTTTCGAGAGCCGTTTCTCCCCGCACCAGAGGATTGCGCTCAAGCCGAGTCGGAAACGAAACCGAAACCGTGGAGCTTCTACTCCTCCACTTCAGGCCCAAGCGATGATCAATCTTTCGCCGTTAACTCGATGATTCGGGCCGCTCGCAAACCCCTGTTTGTGCTCGGGCCCGGCCCGCACGGACAAAAACTGCTTGGCCGCCTGGCCGAGCTATCTTCCCGTTCGGGAATTCCCGTAGCGGCAGAGCCCGCCTCCGGCCTCGCTTACTGTGATGCGGCCGCCAAACCCCGCATGGTTCACAGGCCAGAAGCGCTATTTTCCGCAATGTTGAACGGAACGGTATCAGCTCCCGATCTATTTATTCGTTTTGGGGCCCCTCTCACGGGACGGCCCTATCCCAAACTCCTAAAAGCGAGCTCGATTCCACAACTCGTCTTTGAAGAGTGGGGCGAAGCGCGGGAACCGAGCTTTCACCCCTCTATTCTCGTGGAAGGAAATGCCGAGGCCTGGCTCGACGACGACAGAGTTTGGAGCGAGGGCACAGCCGACTCCACATGGGCTGATTCTCTACTCGACTTTGATGCTAAAGAAGAAAGCCTCATTGAACACCACCTCGGCTCTTCAAGCCAGTTCTCCGAGTGGCACTTTCACCGGAACCTGAGCACACGCATCGGCGCAGGAGCATTTCTATTTCTTGGCAATAGTATGCCAATACGGGATTTTAATTCCGTTTTTCCCAGAAACGCCGGCAGAGCCCGCGTGTTCAGCAACAGGGGCTTAAGTGGGATTGATGGCCTTATCTCCACTGCGGCGGGAATAGCCTTCGGATCAGGCCGAGAAACGCACGCCATTTTAGGCGATCTTTCCACGCTGCACGATCTTCCATCTCTTGCGTTGCTTTCAAGCCTCCGGGACAGAATGAACCTGACGCTGTGGGTGATGAACAACGGAGGAGGGGAGATTTTCCGCCTCGTGGGAACCTCGAATTCCGGCGCCCCTCAGGAGTGGTTTACCACTCCCCAGGAATTTGATCTCTCTGCGCTGGCCAAAAGTTTTCGCATCTCGTTTCTTCGCGTGCATGACCTCGATTCGTTAAAAACCATCGACTCGGATCTCTTCTCCTCCGCAGGTGTGCGATTGATAGAGGTGCTTGTTTCCCAGGAAGAAAACCTCAAGATCCGAAAGAGTTTTCGGCGTGAGTGATCTTTTATTTGTGCACGGCATGGGAGGCTCCCCGGCCGACTGGTTGTGGGTGCAGGAGAAGGTGGCTGGAGACGCACTGTCTATGAATGTGAGAGCTGAGTCTCCCGAACTTTGCGCGCACTCACTCACACAGCAGCTCCCA
This sequence comes from uncultured Bdellovibrionales bacterium, assembly GCA_964612065.1. GTDB lineage: Bacteria > Bdellovibrionota > UBA1018 > CAIPTA01 > CAIPTA01 > JAKFYM01. The sequence continues at coordinate 14,546 of CAZTCD010000071.1, forward strand.
ACCGACCGACCGTATTCCCTGGTGGGATATTCCATGGGAGGCAGAATCTCGCTTTTGGCCCTCGACCAGATTTCTCGTGCCGGGGCCATACTGCCGAGAAACCTAATTCTTGTGAGCACTGGTTTTGGTCTGGAAACCCCTGCGGCCAGAGAAGAACGCCGGCAAAAAGATGAAAAGTGGGGGGAGCTGGCTCGCCAGGATCCCGATGAGTTTTGGATACAGTGGTATAGCCAGGAAATATTCTCCACATTTCGCCAACTTCCACCAGGCCACAAGCAGGCCTGGGAGAAATCAAGAAATGCCTTGGATATCGGGGCCTTGTCTAACCAAATGGCGAGGCTCGGCCCCGGTTGCCACCACTATCTTCTTCCGATTTTGGAAAAGCTTGTTTCCCGAGGCGTAAGGGTTCTTTACATCGTGGGCGAACTGGATAAAAAGTACCTTGAGCTCTCAGGGAGAATCAGAAAAATTCAGGGCGTTTCGGTAGCCACCGTGCCGGCCGCAGGGCATATTCTCCCGCTTGAAGCTCCCGGCCCTTTGGCCGAATTGATAGCCCGCCACCTTGCGGATGCGGGGAGTCGCTGAGGATTTAATATGGGAAAAAACACAGATAGAAAAATCATACCCGCCGATATCGCCTGGAAAAAAGCTGCTGACTTTCAGGACATCAAATACGAAAAGTCTCACGAAGGAATCGCCAAGATCACGATTAACCGGCCCGAGTCGCGCAATGCCTTCCGGCCTCAAACCGTTAACGAGCTCATTCAATGCTTCAACGATGCTCGCGAAGACTCCTCTGTCGGCGTAGTGATCCTCACCGGTGAAGGCCCCGATGCCTTCTGCTCAGGCGGCGATCAGCGCGTGCGCGGTGACAAAGGCTACGTGGGCTTTGATGGCGTGCCCCGCCTTAATATTCTCGATGTTCAAAAGCAGATTCGTTCCATGCCGAAACCCGTTGTGGCCATGGTCGCGGGTTATGCCATCGGAGGCGGCCACGTGCTCCACGTGGTATGCGATCTATCCATCGCCGCCGACAACGCTCGCTTCGGCCAAACCGGCCCTAAAGTAGGAAGCTTCGATGGCGGATTCGGGGCCTCTTATCTAGCCAGCATCATCGGCCAAAAAAAGGCCAGGGAGATTTGGTATCTCTGCCGACAGTACGATGCCCAGCAAGCACTTACCATGGGACTGGTGAATACCGTAGTACCCCTGGAAAATCTCGAACAGGAAACTGTGGCTTGGTGCCGTGAAATGCTGGACATGAGCCCGCTAGCGCTTCGTTGCCTTAAAAGCGCTTTCAACGCTGATCTGGATGGCCAGTCTGGTATTCAGGAGCTCGCCGGGAATGCAACACTCCTCTACTACATGAGTGAAGAGGCCCAGGAAGGCAAAAAGGCATACGTTGAAAAACGAACGCCCAATTTCTCCAAATTCCCGCGCGTGCCTTAGCCCATGCAACCCTGGCTCGCAGCAGCACGCCCCAAAACCCTAGTGGCCGGACTGATCCCCGTTGTGTTGGGATCCGCTTATGCATTCCATCAGAGCGGGTTCCAGTTGGAGGTATTCATTTGCGCCCTCCTGGGTGCCATATGCATACAAATCGGCACCAATTATGTGAACGACGCCTCCGACTTTGAACGAGGCGCCGACACATCAGATCGCCTCGGCCCCCCGCGAATGGCTGCGTCCGGCCTACTCACGCCCAAAGCGCTTTATGTCGGAGCCGCCGTTTTCTTTCTTTGCGCCGTAGTTTTCGGATCTTATCTGATAGCGGTTGCTGGGCCATGGATTCTTGCGATCGGTTTTTTTTCCATCTTTTTCGCGATCATTTATACGGCCGGACCCTTTCCTCTGGCCTATCTGGGCCTGGGAGACATCTTCGTTCTGATCTTTTTTGGATTAGTGGCAGTGTTGGGAACGGTGTTTGCCCATCTAGGTTTCATTTCGCAAGAGTCCCTCTGGATCGCCTTGGCCACAGGTTTTCATGGCATGGGCTTGATAGCCGTGAATAATCTGCGGGACATTCCCACAGATATCCTGGCCGGCAAGAGAACACTTGCTGTGCGCCTTGGGGATAAAGCATCCCGTTTCTATTACATGGCTCTGGAATTTCTTCCCTTTGCCTGCTGGATCCCGGTGGGCATTCGAATCCCGGGCTGGGTCGGATGGCTTCCTCTCCTGGCCCTTCCGCTTGCTGTGGTCAACACCCGTCGCTGTTTCCTCATTGAGGATAGGCGAGAGTTTAATGCTCTTCTCGCCAAGAGCGCGGCCCTTCAGCTCCTCTTCGGCCTGCTGGCGTCTGCCTCACTCATTGCGTCGGTAGCATCAAAGTGAGCCCTGCTTATTATTTCGCGCCCTTCGAGCGGGCGCTTCGCACTCCGTTTATCTATGGTGGCAACGCAATTAGCATAAGAAAGGGCTATCTAATCAGCAGGGGCGACCCATCCCTGGGCCAGCTCTCTGAGGCGTCTCCTCTCTCTTCACATTCAAGAGATACTTTCGAGCAGGTTGGCGCGGCCCTGACGGGAAAAGGCCTCCGCACGCCTGCGCTGGAGTTTGCCCTATCATCTTTCGAATTTAGCTCTCTCGGAAGCTTCCCCGTGCGTTCCAATGCACTCATTCAAGCCGAGAGAAATCGACTGGAAGCCGTGGCCGGCGCCCAAATGGCCGGCTACACTCACTGCAAACTCAAGATTGAACGCAAGGGTTTGGAAGAAATCCCCAAGCTTATGGCAGCTTTTCCGAAGATGAAGTTTCGTCTGGATGCGAATCGATCATTAGACGCTTCCACTCTTAAGACTCTGCTGAGTTTGCTGGAAAAAGACGGATCAATCGGCCAGCTGGATTATATTGAAGAGCCCTATGTAGAGTTCTGGAATAGCAGTGAATTTTCTGGAGCCGTACCTTTTGCAGCCGACGAGTCTGCATCGAGTATATTTGAGGCAGAAAGGCTGCTGGATTGTCGAAATCCTCCTCAAGTATTTATTGTTAAGCCAACTGTATATGGATCCCTTACTAAAATAAGCGCCTTGATGAGCGCGTTTCGCCTAAAAAACATTAGAGTGGTGATCACATCAGCTCTAGAAGTCGAAGCCGGCCGGAGATCCCTCCTCCGCTTTCTCTCCCAGCAAAGCCACGAAGTGGCCGGGCTATCTACCGGCAATTTGTTTTCAGAGAATTACTTGGAAGACAAAGCGGATCTTAAATCGATTCCGGACGCATCTGAAGCCGAAAGGAAATGGATTGCCTCACTACAATGGCGCGAGGTGAGGCAATGAAGGTCTGGATCAGCCCCGACGGCACCTCCGCCGACCTTTCGAATGAAATCGGCTCGAAAGCCGTCGCCCTGCAGGGCGCCTGGGAAAAGGGAGTTCGCTTCCTTGCGCTGCCAGTAGAAAATTTGCGCGATTCCGCCACGTGGATTCTTGCCTCATTTCGCTCCGGCGTCACCGCAGTACCCCTGCCTCCTGGCCTGCCGATTCCCGCGCAAGAAGCAAGATTGGCTCAGCTTCCCGCGGGCAAAGTGGCGTTCTCCAGCGCCCTCTCCCTTTCTCTCCCACCTGAAGAACTCCCCTTCCTTCGCCCTCTAGAGGATCATTGGATTTTGATTTTCACATCCGGCTCTTCGGGAAACCCGAAGGCCGTAGCCCTTTCAGGAAAAGCGCTCAAAGCGAATGCGCTAGCACACGCAACCCACTCGAACGCGGCCAAATCAAGCTGGCTTCTTGATTTGCCTCTTTATCACATTGGGGGACTAAGCACTTTAACAAGAGCATTTTTCAATGGTTCGCCACTGGCTCTGGGGTCAGAGCGCTTTGATCCCGAATCCACCTCTCTATGGATTGAAAGCGGGCTTATCCAGGGAATCTCTCTGGTTCCCACTACTCTCCATCGCCTTTTATCCTTCGGGTGCACCAACTTTTCCCCGCTCAGGATGATTCTATTAGGTGGAGCTCCCGCCTCGGACGAACTGCAGATTCGTGCTCACAAGGCCGGTGCACCCATTCGCCTTACCTATGGAATGACAGAGAACTCCTCCCAGATCGCAACCGAGACTACCGGAGAATCCGGCCTAAAACCCCTTCCGTGCGTTGAAATAAAAATTGGACCCGATAAGGAAATTCTGATTCGGTCACCCATGCTCTCCGATGGTTTCTTCCAGGAAGGGCGTTTGGCGCCGCTTCCTGTCAACGAAGACGGATTTTTCCACACCGGGGATCTTGGCGAATTCCGTGATGACAAGCTTGTAGTGTCCGGCCGAAAATCAGAGCTCATCATTAGTGGCGGCTTGAATCTGTTTCCTTCCGAGATTGAACGTGTGTTGAGTGAACTTTCGGGTATAGCCGATTGTGGAATCACCTCCAGGCCCGATCCGGAATGGGGAGAGGTGGTTTGCGCGGTAATCGTGGAGTCAAGCCAGGGATTTTTTCAAATGGAGAAAATCAAGCAGGAGCTCAAGGCAAAACTCGAACCCAGGAAGATTCCGCGAGAATGGATAACCGTGAGCAAGATCCCCAGGTCGTCCACGGGAAAAATTCTTCGCGCCGAGCTACGCTCTCTTATTCCCACTCGTAATTAAAGCTGATGCTCACTCGGGGAGATCGGCCGCCATGCATGGGCACCTCATGCCTGAGCCAGCTTTCAAACAGTACCAGGCTACCTGGCTTGGCATTCACTTCTACATGCGTGCGATTCATCGGCCTCACATTCAGTTTCCTGGGAGGGGCATGCATAAAGTTCTGAAGGCGCGGATCCTCGAATTTAATAGCAGGGGAGCCTGAAGGCAGGCTTACATAGTAGGTTCCGCTAATCACCGAAAGGGGATGCAGATGCAATCCATGATAGGTTCCATCATGCATTACGTTTGCCCAACAAGTAGTCATTCTCAATCGGCACCCTCCCAGATCATAGTCGAGGAAGCGGGCATACTGAACCACACGGGAATCAATCCAGGATTCGAGCCTTTCAAAGGTGGGAGAGTTTTTCTGCAGCTGGTTCGCGGAAGCGTAGCTCGTGAATCCGTTTCTGTAGTTTTTCTCGCTCCAGCTCCATCCGGCTGAATCCAGATCCATCAGATCCTGAACCTCCTTCATGATTTGCCGATTCATGGAGGCGCGAGCAGAATAAAGATCCGTAAAAATCTGAGTGCTAAAATGTTGAGAAATGGCCATAGGCGGCCTTTATCACAGGGCTTGCCGCTCTATCCAAGGCTTTTCCCGAAGGCTTTTCGATACTTTCAAAAGCACCTCTACCCAGTGTGAAATCCCATCTCTCTCCAGCTCGGTGAAGCGCCCCAAAGAGGGGGAGTCGAGATCAAGCACCCCAATGCATTCCCCTTCGCTCATAAGAGGCAGCACCAGTTCGGATCGCGAGGCTCCATCACAAACGATATGTCCTGGAAACTCATCCACGTTGGGCACGATCATCGCCCTCTTGTCAGAGAAAGCCGTGCCGCAAACACCACGGCCAGGGCGAATCTCCATGCACGCCGGCCGGCCCATAAATGGCCCCAGGCGAAGCTTTTGCCCATCGTGAAGATAGAAGCCGCACCAATTGAGGTCAGGAATCGAGTGAAAAACGAAGGAAGAAAAGTTGGCAAGGTCCGTGAGCCAATAGCCCGTCAGATAGGCCTCTAGCTCGGTTTTTTTTGCTTGGTAACTCTGGATTTCCCTCATTGGGCCACCCTAGCACGCATCGCATTGAAAAATGCGCGCGCCTAAAAATTGGCGGAGAGAGAGGGATTCGAACCCTCGAGACGGTTTCCCGTCTGCACCCTTAG